>NZ_VKHP01000280.1 GCF_010811875.1 Bradyrhizobium uaiense | reverse complement strand
GGTGTTCTCCGATCCGCCGCTCAATGTCATCGGCATCGAAAAGAAGGCTGACCGGGTGATCTATGCCGGCGGCGAGCAGGCGCCCGCGGCCGGCCTCTACGCCAATCTGCCCGACGCGCAGCGTGTCGGGATGGCGGTAGACCTTCGGCGTCGCGCCGATCTGCAGCGCCTGGCCTTCCCACATGCACACCGTGTCGCCGCCGAGCAGCAGCGCTTCCGACGGTTCGGTGGTGGCGTAGACGAAGATCGCGCCGGAGGCCTCGAAGATGCGCGGCAGCTCGGCGCGCAGCTCCTCGCGCAGCTTGTAGTCGAGGTTGGCGAGCGGCTCGTCGAGCAGCACGAGGTCGGCGCCCTTGACCAGCGCGCGCGCGATTGCGGTGCGCTGCTGCTGGCCGCCGGAGAGCTGCAACGGCGTGCGCTTGAGGTAAGGCTCGAGCCGCAGCAGGGCGGCCGCTTCCGCCACCCGCTTCTCGATCTCGGCCTTCGGCTTGCCCTGCACCCGCAGCGGCGAAGCGATGTTCTCGTAGACCGTCAGCGAGGGATAATTGATGAACTGCTGATAGACCATCGCGACCGAGCGCTGCCGCACGTCGGCGCCGGTGACGTCCTTGCCGTCGACCAGCACCCGGCCGGCGGTCGGCTTGTCGAGGCCGGCGAGCAACCGCATGATCGAGGTCTTGCCGGACAGCGTCGGCCCGAGCAGCACGCTGAGCGTGCCACGCTCCAGCGTCAGCGAGACGTCGCGGATGGTCGGAATGCCATCGACGGCTCGCGTGACATTCTGCAGTGTAACGCTCATGCCCGTCCTCCCGCTTCGCGGAGGGAACGTTCACCGGACACACGGTTGGCGACCATCCACTCGTCGAGCGCGGCGATTTCACCCGCCGTCATCCGCAAGCCCAGCTTGGATCGTCGCCAGACGACATCTTCCGCAGTCCGCGCCCATTCGTTCGCCATCAGGTACCGGACTTCACTCTCCGTCAAGGTGGCGCCGAAGGACCGGCCGAGATCTTCAGCCGATGCTGCATTGCCCAAGACTTTTCTGGCGCGCGTGCCGTAGGCATGCGCGAGACGGTTGGCGTGGGGCTGCGTGAGGAATGGATGGTTGCGAACCAGCTCGGCGCTCAGCGCCGCGACCGCCGACACGTCCATGTCGCCGCCGGGCAGCGGCGCCTTGCCGGTCCAGCCTTCCTGCGCTTTCGCGCCGCGAAGATAGGGCGACAGCCGTTCCAGCGCCTCTTCGGAGAGCCGGCGATAGGTCGTGATCTTGCCGCCATAGATCGACAGCAGCGGCGCTCCGCCGGGCGTATCGAGCTCGAACACATAGTCGCGCGTCGCGGCCTTGGCCTCGCTCGCGCCGTCGTCATAGAGCGGACGCACACCGGAGTAATTCCAGACCACGTCCTCGGGCTTCACTGGCTTCGCCAGATACTCGCTGGCGGAGGCGCAGAGATACTCGATCTCCTCCTGCGTCGCCTTCACCTTGGCCGGATCGCCGTCATAGTCGCGATCGGTGGTGCCGATCAGCGAAAATTCGTCCTGATAGGGAATCACGAAAATGATGCGGCCGTCGGCATTCTGGAAGATGTAGGCGCGGTCGTGGTCGTAGAGCTTCGGCACCACGATGTGCGAGCCCTGCACCAGGCGCACCTTGGCCCGCGCGTTGACGCCGGCGCCGGTGGCCAGCACCTGCTCGACCCACGGACCGCCGGCGTTGACCAGCACGCGCGCCTTGATCGTGTCGCGGGCTCCGGTAGCGCCATCCTCGACCGTGACGTGCCAGACGCCGTCGATCTGCCGCATCTCGACCGCACGGGTGCGGGTGCGGATCTCGGCGCCACGATCGGCGGCGTCGCGCGCAGTCAGCGCAACCAGCCGCGCGTCGTCGACGAAGCAGTCGGAATACTCGAAGCCCTTGGTGTAGCGCCCCGGGATCAGCGGCTTGCCGACCACGTCGCGCGTCAGATCGAGCGAGCGCGTCGCCGGCAGCAGATGCCGGCCGCCGATATGATCGTAGAGGAAGAGACCGAGCCGCAGTAGCCAGGCCGGGCGCAGGCCCGCGTGATGGGGCAAAACGAAACGCAGCGGGCGAATGATGTGGGGCGCGATCTGCCAGAGGATCTCGCGCTCGATCAGCGCCTCGCGCACCAAGCGAAACTCGTAATATTCGAGATATCGCAGACCGCCATGCACGAGCTTGGTCGACCAGGACGACGTTCCGCTGGCCAAGTCATTCATTTCGCAGAGGAAAACAGAGTTACCCCGGCCCGCCGCATCGCGCGCGATGCCGCAGCCATTAACGCCGCCTCCAATGATGGCGAGGTCGTAAATCTGATCCAAAGAACGCTTCCCCCGGCAACCATCTTCGCTTTGACGGTTTTACTTTCGGATTGGAGTAAATCACAACCGAAAACGAAAGCAAAGTGAAAATGGGGAACCTTTATTGGGGATTCTTTGGGCGAGATGACCGTCGCGGGGGCACTCCCTAGCCGTCACCCTGATGAGGTGCGAGCGGAGCGAGCCTCGAAGGGTGCACGGCCCGGCTGGTGGCCGCCGATCCTTCGAGACGCGCGCAAGGGCGCGCTCCTCAGGATGACGGTGAGAGAGCTGCGCGCGCGGATTTGCTGAATCGCCGAGCGATAACAGCGATGCGATACGGAATCACGCGCTGCGCAGCGTCGCCGGTGCCGCGTCTGCGCCGTTGTCGTCGATATCGACTGCCGGCTTGTCCATCGCCACGACGACCTCGATGCCGCGGCTGTGGCAGATATTTGCGAGGCCCGCCGGCAAGGGCGAATCGGTGACGAAGGTCTGGATCTGGCTCATATGGGCGATGCGCACCGGCGCGCTGCGGCGGAGCTTGGTCGCATCCGACACCAGCATCACGTTGCGCGCATTGGCGATGATCGCCTGCGCCACCTGCACCTCGCGATAGTCGAAGTCGAGCAGCGCGCCCTCCTCGTCGATCGCGGATGCGCCGATGATGGCGTAGTCGACCTTGAACTGGCCGATCAGCTGCGTCGCGGTCGAGCCGACCACGGCGCCGTCGGCGCGGCGCACCGTACCCCCGGCCACCACCACCTCGATGCGCGGATGACGGTACAGCAGCATCGCGACGTTGAGGTTGTTGGTGATGACGAGCAGATCCTCGTGCGAGGTCAGCGCGCTCGCGACCTCTTCCGTCGTGGTGCCGATGTTGATGAACAGCGAGCAGCCGTTCGGAATCCGGGCGGCTGCGGCGGCGCCGATCGCCTTCTTCTCCTCGGCAGCGACGAAGCGGCGCGCCTCATAGGCGAGGTTCTCGACACCCGAGGCGATGATCGCGCCGCCATGGATGCGGGTCAGCGACCGCTCGTCGCAGAGATCGTTGAGGTCCTTGCGGATGGTTTGCGCCGACACCTCGAATCGCTTGGCGAGGTCTTCGACCATGACCCGGCCAAAAGCACGCGCGATGTTGAGGATTTCAGTCTGGCGGTGGGAGAGTCCGGCCACGGCGGCCCCCTTGAAACGGCGAGTCGCCTATCGTGCGACCGATCGGCACCGACGTCAACGAGCAAGCATTACCGGGGTTAACTGCGTTGCAGCAAATGCCGAGGCGGTGCGTGCCGGCACGATTCCTCACCACGCCATCGCCGATGCGACCAAGCGGATCAATTCCGGATCGTCGAACGCCCGGGCACTGGCGACGGCGCCGGCCGCGATCAGATCGGCGTGGCTGAGCCCGGTTCGCATCCCGACCGTCGCAATGCCCGCAGCCGTCGCGGACTGAATGCCCGAGCGCGAGTCCTCGAACGCCAGCGAAGCCTGTGCCGACGCGCCCGCGAGGCGCAATCCCTCGAGATAAGGCAAGGGATGCGGCTTGCCGTGCGCCAGTTCATCGCCGATCACCACGGCCTTGAATCGGTGCGCGATGCCCAGTCCCGCGAGCAGCAGTTCGGCGTTCGGGCGCGGCGCATTGGTCACCGCCACCATCGCCACGCCGGCGCGATCGGCCCGCTCGAGCAGCGCCATCAATCCCGGCACCGGCACGATCTGGCCAGAGACCAATTCGCGGAAGATCCGCTCCTTCTCGCCGAGGATACTGGCGCGGCGTTCAGCCGGCTCGTGAGCGAGAAAGCGCTCGCCGATCGACGCATTGGAGAAGCCTTGCAGTTCCCTGCCGAAGCGCGCGTGATCGAAGGTGTGTCCATGAGGGCCGAGCACCTTGTTGAACGCGGCCAGATGCAGCGGATCGGTATCGGCGAGCGTGCCGTCGATATCGAACAGCAGCGCCTTGTTTTGTGTCTGCGACGCCTTGTCCTGTGTCTGCGACGCTTGGCCTCGTGTCTGCGACATCCGAAAAACGTTTCCGTGAGCTCGGATGCATCAATACAGACTATTGCGGTGCACGCAAACGCCGCGCCGCCTGGCTTGCCATCAGGAGGCCAGCTGCAAATCTTGCCCAGTGACAAGCCGTCGCGCGGCGCGCTCGGCCTCGCGTGCGTTGCGGAAGATTTGGCCCTCGAGTGCTTGGAAGCGGTGCGAGGCGGCAAAAAAAGCGTAACCACCGGTATCGCGCACCACGATACCCGCGGTCTGTGAACTCACTTCGATGACATAGCAGTCAGACATAGTCGGCCTCGGTTTGATTCGGCCCGACAACGGTGCCACCGCCTGTTTGTTCCTCGATTTATTTGCGACGTGAAGCGCCGCATTTGCAATCAAGCCGCGCTGCGGTCTCAGTTTCGACGCGTTTTCCTTCGCACCGAATCAGCTGTGTCTGCCGCGAAAAACGTCAGGTCGAAATCGTCGCACCATCGCGCTGAATCGGTTGCGGATGGCCCTGCTCGTCGATCGAGACATAGGTGAAATTGCCGTCGGTGACGAGGATCGATTGCTGCTCGCGGCGGCGCAGCACCCAGGCTTCGAGATGCACCGTGATCGAGGTGCGGCCGACGCGCACGAGGTTGGCGTGGACCGAGACGAGATCGCCGACATAGACGGCCTTGCGGAAATTCATCGCCTCGATCGCGACCGTCACGGTGCGGGACTTCGCAACCTTGCCCGCGAACACGCCGCCGCCGAGATCCATCTGGCTGAGCAGCCAGCCGCCGAAGATATCGCCATTGGCGTTGGTGTCGGCGGGCATCGCCAGCGTGCGGATGCAGAGATCGCCCTGCGGCTCGTTGCCGGTGATCGCCGGCGCGTGAACGTGGGTTTGAGTGTCGGGCGCTTGCGCGTCGGTCATTTGCGCGTCGGTCACTTGAAAGCCTCCCAGCCGGTATCCGGTGCAAATCGACCGCCGAACTTGTGCATCAGCGCTTGCAAGGCCGACACCACATTGTCGACGCCGCGGCTGCGCGCGTAGTTGAGCGGGCCGCCGCGGAACGGGGCATAGCCGGTGCCGAAGATCATCGCGCCGTCGACCATGTCGGCATCGTCGACGATGCCCTCGCGCAGAGCGGCAACGCAGACATTCGAGATCGGCAGCACCAGGCGATCGATCATTTCGTCGCTGACGCGCGGACCGGTTTCCGGCAGCGGCGCCTTCTCCGCCCTGCCGTCCTTCCAGGTGTAGAAGCCCTTGCCGGTCTTGCGGCCGAGCTCGCCCTTGGCGACCTTCTCGCGCAGCCACGCCGGCGTCGGCGGCAGAGTGTCGCCGAATTTCGATCGCAGCATGTCGCCGACATCGAGGCAGATATCGAGGCCGACCTGGTCGGCAAGCTCAATCGGGCCCATCGGCATGCCGAACTCGACAGCGGCCGCGTCGATCAGGCGCTGGTCGGTCTTCTCGTCCAGCATCATCATCGCTTCCAGCATGTAGGGCGTCAGCGCACGGTTGACGAGGAAGCCCGGCGAGCTTTGCACCGGCAGCGGCAGGCGGTCGATGGCGCCGACAAAGGCGAGCGCCTCCTTGAGCATGCCGGCATCGGTGCCGTCATGGCTGACGACCTCGACGAGCTGCAGCCGCGACACCGGATTGAAGAAATGCAGGCCGAGCAGCCGCTCCGGCCGTGCCAGCGTGGTGCGCAGATCCTGCAGCGGAATGCTCGACGTGTTGGTCGCAAGGATCGCGCCCGGCTTCATCTTCGGTTCGAGCGAGGCATAGACCTTCTGCTTCAGCTCGAGCTTTTCCGGCACCGCTTCGATGATCACATCGGCGTTCCGGACGCCCTCGCCGTCCATGTCCGGGATCAGCCGGTCGAGCGCATCGCGCTGGTCGATCTTCTTGCGCATGATCTTGCCGAACAGCTCCGACGCCCGCTTCATCGCGCCCGCGATCGGCTCGGCCTTCATGTCGGCCAGGGTCACCCGCATATCCTGGTTGGCGCACCAGGCCGCGATATCGCCGCCCATCGCACCGGCGCCGATGACATGGACGTGCGCAACCTTGTTGCCGCTGCCGGCCGCCTTCTTCATCTGCTCACGCAGGAAGAACACGCGGATCAAATTCTGCGCGGTTGGCGTCACCATCAGACTGGCGAACGAGGCTTTCTCCGCATTCAGCATCGCCGAACGGTTGCCGGCGTGCTTCTCCCAGAGGTCGATCAGCGCATAGGGCGCCGGGTAGTGCTTGCGCGGCGCCGCCTTCTCTGTCTCGCGGCGCATCCGCGAGGCGAGGAAGCCACGCACCGGCCCGAGATTGAGAAGCTTGTTCAGCGCCCCCGGCTTGGCGCGCTTGAGCCGGCCGAACACCGCATCCTTCACCGCATTGCGGACATGGCGCTCCTGCGTCACGGCATCGACCAGGCCGAGCGACTTGGCGCGGCGCGCGTCGATGGTCTTCCCCGTCAACATCAGCGTCATCGCCTGCATCGGATTGACCAGCTCGGTGAAGCGCACGGTGCCGCCGAGGCCGGGATGCAGGCCGAGCATCACCTCGGGGAAGCCGAACCGTGCATCGTCGATCGCGATCCGCATCTGGCAGGCCAGCGCGACCTCGAGGCCGCCGCCGAGACAGAAGCCGTGGATGACCGCGACCGACGGCACACGCAGCGCCTCGAGCCGGTCGATCACCGCATGGGCGCGGCCGATCTCGGTCTCGACCGCTCGGGGATCGCTGGCGCCGCGAAACGCGTTGACGTCGGCGCCGGCGATGAAACCGCTTCTCTTGGCCGAGCGCACCACGAGGCCGGTCGGCCGCTGGTTCTCCAGCGCCGTGACAACCGCGTCGAGCTCCTCGAGCAGGTCCGCGGACAGCGTGTTGGCGCTGGTGCCGGCGCGGTCGAACAGCAGCCAGGCAATGCCGTCCTCGTCGCGGGTCAGCTTGAAATTCCGGTACGGGCTGTCGGCGCCCGGCTTCGGCCCGAGCTCGAGCACGCGGTCGGCGAGAAGGTCCATGATCCGTGAATCCATGATCACACCATCTCAATCAACATCGCGCCGCCCTGCCCGCCACCGATGCATTCGGTGGCGACGCCGCGCCTGGTGCCGAGCCGCTTCATCGCATTGACCAGATGCAGCACGATGCGGTTGCCGCTGGTGCCGACGGGATGGCCAAGGCTGATCGCACCGCCGTCGACATTCAACTTGGCGCGGTCGATCTCGCCCGCGGCGCCATCGAGACCGAGGATCTCGCGGCAGAATTTCTCGTCTTTCCAGGCGGCGAGGCAGCCCAGCACCTGGGTAGCAAAGGCCTCGTTCAGCTCCCAGGTCTCGACGTCCTGCAAGGTCATGCTGTTGCGCTTGAGCAGCGCGCTCGCCGACAACACCGGACCGAGACCCATGATCGAGGGGTCGAGTGCCGACCACTGGCTATCGAGGATGACAGCCTTCGGCGTCAGCCTGTGCTTTGCCACCGCAGTCTCCGACGCCAGGATCACCCAGGAGGCGCCGTCCGTGATCTGCGAAGAATTGCCGGCGGTGACCTGCCCCCATGGGCGCTCGAACACCGGCTTGAGCTTTGCAAGCGTCTCGGGCGTCGAGTCCGGCCGAACGCCGTCGTCATGGTCGTAGAACTGGCCGTCGCGGGCGAACGCGGTCTCCACCTCGCCCTTGAGGAAACCTTGCTTCTGCGCGTTCGCCAGCCGCTGATGGCTCTCGGCGGCGTAAGCGTCGGATTGCGCGCGCGTGATGCCGAAGAGATGGCCGACCTTCTCGGCGGTCTGCCCCATGTTGAGCTCGGTGATCGGGTCGGTGAGACCACGCTCGAGGCCGATGATCGGCTTGAAATAGCTCGGCCTCACCTTCAGCGCCGCCGCGATCTTGGCCCCTAGTCCCTTGGCGCCGGCAAAGCCGGCAAACCAGCGCACGCCGGAATTGGGCCAGACCAGCGGCGCGTGGCTCAAGGCTTCGGCGCCGCCGGCAAGGATCAGGTCGGAGATGCCCTCGCGGATATAGCGGTAGCCGGTATCGATCGACTGCATGCCGGAGCCGCAATTGATCTGCACTGTGAACGCGACCATCTGCTCGCCCATGCCGAGCCTGAGTGCTGCGACCCGGGCCGGATTCATCTCGTCGGCGATCACATTGACGCAGCCGAGGATAACCTGGTCGAAGGCGGTGGGTGCGAAAGGCTGCCGAGCCAGCAGCGGCCGGCCGCATTGCACGGCGAGATCCACCGGGGTGAACGGGCCGGGACCGGAGCGCGCCTTCAGGAACGGCGTCCGGCTGCCGTCGACGATAAAGACTGGTCGCGCCATCAGCTCGCCGCCCTCTGCTCACCAAGCTCCTGGAAGAACTGATGCACGTCGGCGGTTTTCTTGTAAATCGGGGACAGCGCCTCCGGCGCAAAATCATCAACCTCGATGACCTTGGCGACGGCCTCATGGGCGGCCGCGAGCTTCTCGCCGTCGGCCTCGGTGAGGACGCCTTTCTTCACCGCTTCCTTCCAGTCGTGCAGTCGCGCCGCACGCAACTGCTTGGCGGCGTCCTCGGCCGCGGTGACGAGGCGGAAGGCCTTTTCCAGCCGTGCCACGCCGCCATCGTCCTCGACAAAGGCGAGGTCCGGCGTCAGGCGGTCGCGCGCCGCCGACGGCGACAGCACGAGCTGCGCGCATTGCTGCACGACGCGGTCCGACGGGCCGGTGACGCGCGCGCCGAACGGCTGGATCAGGAATTTCAGCATCCACGCCACCGGACGGTTCGGCAGGCTGGCGAGGATCTCCGCAAAGCGGTTCTCGATGGTCTTGAAGCTCGATGCCATGGACCATTCGAGCGCAGGAAGGTCCTCCTTCTGCCGGCCCTCGTCCTGCCAGCGTTTCAGCACAGCCGAGAGCAGATACAGCTCGGAGAGGATGTCGCCGAAGCGCGCCGAGAGCATCTCCTTGCGCTTCAGCGCGCCGCCGAGCGTCAGCAGCGCCATGTCGGCGCACAGCGCGAATGCCGACGAATAGCGCGAGAGCTGGCGATAGAATTCCGTTGCGTCGCCGGCATCCGGCGCCGGCGCAAACATTCCGCCGGTCCAGCTGCGGCCCCATGCGCGGAACATGGTCGCAAAGCTGTGACCGACATGGTTCCAGAACGCGGTGTCGAAGGCGGTGAGGCCCTTTTCGCGGTCGGTCTCGCTGAGCGCGTTCATCTCCTGCAACAGATAGGGATGCGCGCGGATCGCACCCTGCCCGAACACGATCAGGTTGCGGGTCAGGATGTTGGCGCCCTCGACCGTGATGCCGACCGGGACCGAGCGATAGAGCCCGCCGAGATAGTTCTGCGGCCCGTCGATCACAGCCTTGCCGCCATGGATGTCCATGGCGTCGTCGATCGCGATCCGCATCCGCTCGGTGGCGTGCAGCTTCATGATCCCCGAGATGACGGCGGGGTGACGCCCCTCGTTCAGCGCGGCGCAAGTTAGCCGTCGCGCGGCGTCGAGCAGATAGGCTGTCGCCGCGATGCGCGCCAGCGGCTCCTCGATGCCCTCGAACTTGGAGATGGAAATGCCGAACTGCTCGCGGATGCGGGCATAGGCACCCGTGGTGCGCGCGGCATAGGCGGCCCCCGCGGCCGACAGCGACGGCAGCGAGATGCCGCGGCCGGCCGCGAGCGCCGTCATCAGCATCTTCCAGCCCTGGCCCAAGCGCTCCTGGCCGCCGATGATGTAGTCGAGCGGGATGAAGACGTCCTTGCCCCAGTTCGGGCCGTTCTGGAACACCTGCATCGCCGGCAGATGGCGGTGGCCGATCGAGACGCCGGGCAGATGGGTCGGGATCAGCGCAACGGTGATGCCAAGCTCTTCTTCGTTGCCGACGAGGTGATCGGGATCATAGGCCTTGAAGGCAAGGCCGAGCAGCGTCGCGACCGGCCCCAGCGTGATGTAGCGCTTGTGCCAGTTGAGCTTCAGCCCAAGCACCTCGCGGCCTTCGAAATTACCCTTGCAGATGATGCCGGTGTCGATCATCGAGGCGGCGTCTGAGCCGGCCTCCGGGCTGGTCAGGCCGAAGCAGGGAATGTCCAGGCCGGAGGCCAGCCGCGGCAGCCATTTGTCCTGCTGTTCCTTGGTGCCGAAGCGCATCAGGAGTTCGCCCGGCCCGAGCGAGTTCGGCACCATCACGGTGACGGCCGCGGTCAGCGAGCGCGACGAGATCTTGCGCACCACTTCGGAATGCGCGTAGGGCGAGAAGCCGAGGCCGCCGAATTCCTTGGGGATGATCATGCCGAAGAATTTCTTGGCCTTGATGAAGGCCCAGACCTCGGGCGGCAGATCGCGCCATTCCCAGTTGATCTTCCATTCGTCGAGCATCGCGCAGAGCTCGTCGACCGGACCGTGCAGGAAGGCGTTCTCCTCGTCGGTCAATCTGGCCGGCGCGAACGCCAGCAATTTCGACCAGTCGGGATTGCCGGTGAAGAGATCGGCGTCCCACCAGACGTCGCCGGCTTCCAGCGCTTCGCGCTCGGTGTCCGACATGGTCGGCAGCACGCCACGCGCCCAGGAGAAGATCGGCTTGGTGATGTAATCGCGGCGGAAGCTCATGGTGGGGTCCTCATGGATCGGCGGCGCGGATGCATAATCCTATCGGAAAGTGCCGGTCCCCGGTGAACACTTCGCTGTTCAAATAAAGCGAAATTGACGCGGCCCAGCCGCCGTTTGTTAACGGCAGGCCGCGCGTTCAGTTCCGAAAGCTGAGGTGCGACAATCAGGTAGCGGGGACCGGCCCTTTCCGATAGGATTATGCATCCGCGCCGCCGATCCATGAGGACCCCACCATGAGCTTCCGCCGCGATTACATCACCAAGCCGATCT
>NZ_VKHP01000279.1 GCF_010811875.1 Bradyrhizobium uaiense | reverse complement strand
TGTATGTGTTCACTTCTCAGTCGACGCGTTTGTTACGTCAGCCACAGATACACGGTTGCCGGGCGCCCCCCACGTGGCCCCCACGCAGCCGCAGTTGTTTCTTCATGTCGTCCCGATCTCGAGGCCCGCTCGGCCCTGATGATTGTTACTGCGATTCGTCCGCAACGTCCTTCTCGCCTTGAGTGGCGGGCGAGCCGCGTCAAGGGCGCGTTCGAAGAGCCGGGATGACTCACCCGAACTCTATCGGATGAATTGCAAGGAAGATGATGTCGTTTCACACCGAGCCTGAACCCCAGCGCGCCCGGCTGTTCAAGGGCCTTACCTTCTCGGCAGCTGACAGCTGAAGTGATCTGCGCATCGAGATGCTGACGCTACGATCAGGCTCGGCGGGCGCCCCACTCTGGACCCCCACGCAGCCGAAATTGCTACTTCATTTCGTCCCGATCTCGAGGCCCCCTCGACCCTGATGATGTTTACTGCGAGACGTCAGAAACGTCCTTCTCGCCTTGAGTGGAGGGCCAGCCGCGTCAACGGCGCGTTCGAATAGCCGACCATAGAACCTTTTACCCGCCCAAGGCTGAGTGATCTGTCAACTTGTCGGCTTTCCGGTCGCAGTGAAGCGATGTTGAAGTCATTAACCGATGCCAAGAGATTGCGCGGATATTCCCGCGCGGTGACGTCTCCGTCGAAAATAGGAGAACGGGTTGGTTTTAGCGCAGTAGCGCATCGCTTGCGTGCGTCTCAATGCAATTAGCCTCACTTGGTATCGCAACCGTCAATAGCAACAGCCGTGCCACGGGTTTCAGGCGCATTGCGCTTCTAATTCATTTTGAAAAGATGCGAGCCAGCAGTCTCTCTTGGTTTGTTGAAGCCGACGGCCCGCTACACTGATGTTGGAAATAGCGCAACCATCAGCCGTGTTGGCGCGCGGCTCCGGCGTAACGGCCGGCTGCAGCCTTACGAAACGAGCAACTAGTCGCGGCCGATGGCGCCTCGCCGGGTGGGAATGTTTCGGATGATGACATTCGGAACACCTCGTCCCGTACTGGCGTGACGGATCGAAATCTGACAACCGCTGTCTTGTTCCGGCCATCAGATTTGCCGAGTACGCGACCGAACCCCCGACGAGCATAATGATCGGGTCGAGGCGCCATCTTCGCGATTGGCACGGCACTTGCCGAGGATCTCCCCATGAAAGCCAGCAACGTCACCAGTCCGCCTGCAGCTCGGCTCTTCGCACTCGCTTGGAACGAACGAGACCGTATCCGCGATCGCGAGCGCTCACCGGCGGGAAAATACACCATGAGCGAAACCGGCTCTGATCGATTATGTCACTCCGCCTCCCGATGTCGCCAAACGCGGCGGCAAACCGGTGCTGAAATCTAATGTGAAGCTGGCGGGGGATTTGCCGGACCAGACCATCGCTGCAATCAATGGCCTGCCGATCTAGCACAAGATCAACGTTTCTTGGCGACCAGGTCAGCTCGACAGCCGAGCAGGAGCGTTTTGCTCTTCGTGCCGGGTATTTTGTGCCGCCCGCCGCTAGGTGTTGCCGAGGGAACGATGTCGAGCCTCGCCCTAATTCCGCACGCGGTGGTGTCCGGGCTGATGTTTGGACCCATCGGTTATTCCGTAAGCGTAGCTCTGAGGCCCATTTGATTGGCGCTCGACGTCTATTTTGAACGTATGGTGCGCCGACGCGGCTTCCATATTTCCGACAATGCGTTGACGGCGGCCTCGAGCGCCTTCCGGTCGACGACGCTGGGATCGAACTGCTCGAGGCCCCAGAGACGCCTTTGTTCGTGCTCCGGATGGGTGGGGTCGCTGATGGCGTCGAGGTATTCGGCATAGCCTGACGCACCGCCGACATCTTCCGGAGGACAACGGCCGGTGGCCTCGAGCAAGAGGGGAAGTCCCTCCGTTGTCATGTTGTCGAACCACTTTTCGAGCTTGATCACGTGATCCCAGCTGTCGCCGAAGTCGTAGAGATAATGGATCGTCTTCGCGCCGGTCTCTTGAACGATATTGGATAGCCGCGTCTTGCGAGCATCGATGGGCTGAGGGCCAAAATCTCCATCGGGATCAGGGATACCCCAACGGCCGTCGCCAGCCAGGAACTCGAAGAGATGGCTATTCGTCCAACCAAACGCCGCCTGAAGCGTCAGATGCAGCCGATCAAGGCGCAGCGTGAGCGGCACGACAAGGCACCGCATCACCTCCGGTTTCACGTCCTTGAGGGTCACCTTGATCCGGACCGCGGTCGTGTTCAGGCTCATGCCGCCAGCCTCGGATCGTGTGCATGCATCGTGTAGATCGACGCCCAAGGGAGCAGTTCGTCCAGTCGCGCCGCAGGCCAACCATTGACGAGCTTGGCGAGAACGTCAGCGAGCCAGTACTCGGCACTGACGCCATTGAGCTTACAGGTCTCAATGAGCGAAGCCAGCAATGCCCAATTCTCGGCGCCTTCGTCGCAACCTGCAAAAAGAGAGTTCTTGGCGTTGAGCTTGATCGGGCGCATCGCACGCTCGACAGCATTGGTGTCCATCTCGATGCGCCCGTCATCAAGGTAGAGCGTCAGGCCGTCCCAATGACGCAGCGCGTAACGCAGGGCCTTCGCCGTGTCGCTCTTCTGCGCAAGGTGAGCAAGCTTGGCCTCAAACCACTGCTTCAAGGCTGTAGCCAGAGGCCGGGCATGCGCTTGTCGCCCCGCGCAGCGCTCGTCCGCAGATCGGCCGCGGAGTGCCTTCTCGACCGCGTAAAGCTGGGCGATGCGCTCGAGGGCCTCGCGGGCAACCGGAGCTGGCGCCGGCGCAGCCTCCCGCTCGATCTTCACAAGCTGGCGCCTCAGATGCGACCAGCAGAAGGCGAGCGTCCCGGACAGGGCGTCCGCACGCGACTCTCGGGTCATGGTCTTGTAAGCCTGGTAGCCGTCGCAGTGGATGATGCCGCGATAGCCCTCGAGCAAGCGCAAGCCATGAACGGCCCCACGGCCCGGTGCATAGGCATAGACCACGCAAGGTGGGTCAGGTCCGGCCCACGGTCTGTCATCGCGCGAGAGCGCCCAGAAGTAACCGGTTTTGGTCCTGCCGCGTCCCGGATCCAACACCGGTGCGGGGGTCTCATCGACACGGAGCTTCGAGGAGGTGAGCAGAAGCTCGCGCAGACGATGCCATAGGGGCTTCAATTCCTGGGCGGCATAGCCGACCCAGAAGGCGAGCGTGGAACGGTCCAGCGCTATTCCGTGCGTCGCCAGCATCTGCGCCTGGCGGTAAAGCGGCAAATGCCAATGATACTTGGCATCGATCACATGCGCGACCAGTCGCTCGGTCGGCAATCCTCCCCTGATCAATCGCTCGGGAGCGGCGTGCTGGAGGACGACTCCGTGACAGGCGCGGCAGGCCAGTTTGGGCCGGCGGGTGACGATGACGCGATACTGCGCCGGTACCACGTCCAGCCTCTGGCTCTCATCGTGACCGATCTCAAAAAGGGCGCCTTCGCAGCACGGGCAGCAGGTTGCAGCCGGCATCAGGGTTTCGACGATGCGCGGCAAATGCTCCGGCAACTGACCACGATTGGCTCTGCGCTCGGCAGCTCTCTTCTCGCATGTTTTGGGATTGGCACGATCTTCGGCTGCTTCGAGGGCCGCGACGGCCTGATCGATATCCTCCAGAACAAGCTGCAGCTGATCAGCGTCCAGCTTTTCCGAGGACCGACCGAACTGCGCATCTTTTGCAAGCTTGAGCAACCGCTCGAGCCTGGCGCAGCGATCCAGTAGAGCCGCGGCAAAGACGCGCAACTCGGCCGGATCGCTCGGCAGCTCATCAGGCAAATCACTCATTGGCCCAAGTCTGCCATGCTTCGCGCCACGATGCAGCGAAGATTTGTATCTTTACGCAAGCGCTTTCGGCTGCGGGGTCCGAGGCGCGTGCATCCGCGTCCAATCCATGCCGGCCACCAGTGCTGACAGCTGGGCTGCATTCATCCGCATCACACCGGCCACGATGGGTGGCCATTTGAAGCTGCTGCCATCGAGTCGCTTCCAGTACATCACAAGGCCGCTGCCGTCCCAGACGACAATCTTCACTCGATCGGCGCGTTTCGCACGGAACACCACCGCCACGCCCTTCATCGGGTCATGGCCCAGCGTCTCCTTCGCCAATAGCGCCAAGCCCTCCGCAGCTTTTCTGAAGTCTACAGGTTGCGTCGCCACGTAAATCATGAGGCTCGCGGGCGGCGTCAGCATGAACGGGTCCGTCGAAGCGCCAAGAACACATCACTCAACACAGCAAGGCCAGGCGTCCCCCGCACCTCCACTCGTGCACCCTGGAGCTCAACCGTAACAACGGCTGCTTCCGGCGACCCGGAGGGGTCTGCGGCCGCCGGTAG
Organism: Bradyrhizobium uaiense; assembly: GCF_010811875.1. Classification (GTDB taxonomy): domain Bacteria; phylum Pseudomonadota; class Alphaproteobacteria; order Rhizobiales; family Xanthobacteraceae; genus Bradyrhizobium; species Bradyrhizobium uaiense. Next base: position 6,780 of record NZ_VKHP01000279.1, on the reverse strand, counting down.
CGCCGATTCCGACACCACCGGCACGAACGACAGCGTGTCCGCCGACGCCGGCAGCACCAACTGGCCCAAACGCGCCCGGCGCCGCCAGTCGTGCACCTGCTGGGGCCGGCACCCATGGCGACGCGCGACATCTGTGACAATCGCCCCCGGCTCGAGGCTTTCCGCGGCAATCTGTGCCTTCAAATCGTCCGGCCAGCGCTTTCGACCTGCGCCTGCGTACACTTCGATACGCGGTGACAACGGTCGTCTTATGTCGTCCGAATGGTCGTCCATTGTGAGCACCCTTGCAAAAGATGACTCTTCTAGCGGTGCTCTCAGGACTGAGTACAAAAATTCTCAAGGGCCTCAACGCCACGCTTACGTTATTCCTGCATGGATGCCTATTCCAACATTGCGGTGCCACGGGGCTTTGTGATCCCGCCATTCGACGACAACAGGGCGACCGAGTATCGCGTAGTCCTGGTCCCCCCCGAGATCGGCGAGCGCACGCTGGTGCTCGGCTGACACATTTTGCTGATATCCCGATATATGACGGGCAGAGACTGTTTGATCTATGCGAGTCTCATATCACCCCCCCGCCGAAAAACACCTGTGCGCTGGAGCTAGAAGCAGGGCGATGTCGCTATTTGGGACAACCTTACACCATGCATTATGCGGTCAAGAACTACGGTGACGATGGTCGCAACGTTCATCACATTGCCGTCGATGGCAAGGTGCCCGTCAGCGTCCACGATCGGTGACAGTTTAGTGCGCGTCAAGGTCAATAAGCAGCCGCTCGCGGAGTTGGTGAGGGCGACCCGCCGCACTTCTCGCCTCGAACCCGGCCAGAATGGCAATGTCGTTCAAGCCGAGAACATGGATGACCGCGTTCGCGGCGGATCTGGTTTTCTTCGCCATCGAGGCTATCGCTATGGAGCCGAACGAGTTCATTGGAACAGGCACTCCTTGGAGCCGAGTTCACTGGCAGGTCTTCGTTGTACATGAGAAGGTCGACGTGTGTACGATGTCGAGGTTGAAGGGTGCAGCGTCCTTTCGCCGGATCAGTCGCATGTATCTCATTCAAGCGGAAGCAAAGAGCGGCTGAGACAACTATCAAAAGGTGGGGAAATCCGAAATCTCCGCGCTCTCATGGTCGTCGGAGCAACGGGCGTCTTGCGCGGTTGCTCGAGACGACGCTAGGACGCGGCCGTGGCAAACAGCGTGAATCATATGAGCGCTTCTGAAAGTGGCTGGAGTTATCGGCGTCCCATCCAACCGCGGTCACCGTCTGATGGATGCAGTGAGCGCCAAACGACCTGACCGGCGCAGACCAGCAGAGGGCAATGTGCAACAGGCGATGAACGCATGGGGCGAATCCCGAGACGACTGAAGCCGCGCGGTGCCCAACGCGCTCAAGGGCGTAAACTTGATCGGACTCCCCTTTTCGCGGACCTTTTCGAGACCCGCGACTATGTCGCCGCGCGCAAAGGCCGGACATAGCGAGTGAACCGTCCCAATGTGTGAAATCGAATGAAAAGCTCTTGCCACGTGTGCCGTTCCACAAAGTGGGGCAAGTTAGCTCGCACAAGCAGATCAACCCCTCCGGCGCGACCATCGGCAGTAAGGCCGTTTTCGACCTCGAGGACGATGCCTCCAACTTTGAGACGTTTCAGCTTGCCGAATAGACGACGTCCGCCCAGTCGTCTGAACCAAAGACTACCAACCCTGGGAGGTTAGTTATTCCCGGTTTTTAGATATGAGTGGAGCCCTTCCGGGAGACCAACGTCGTGCAAGAAACACGCGCTCGTTCAGTCCACAGCTCGAGGGAAATGTACAGAGGAAAGGGATCATGAGTGGAGTGATAAGCGAGCCGCAAAATATGCGGAGTATCGAGCTCCTAGAGTCGAACGTCCGCTCATACTCGCGTTCGTTTCCGGCAATTTTCAGTCGAGCACGCGGCTCCATTATGTTAACAGACGATGGTCGACAGCTCGTTGACTTTCTCTCCGGCGCTGGGGCGCTCAATTACGGCCACAATAATCACCAGATCAAAGCTGCCATTACCGAGTATCTAGCCTCGGATGCCGTAGTCCACGGGCTCGATATGGCCACTCCTGCTAAGCTCGAATTTATGGAGACGTTCTGCTCGGTCATACTTCGGAAACTCGATCTGCAATATCGTTTCCAATTCACAGGGCCCACAGGTGCTAATGCTGTTGAGGCGGCTCTAAAGCTCTCACGTAAACTGACGGGACGTCAAAATATCATTTCATTCACACGCGGATACCATGGCATGAGTTTGGGCGCGATTGCCGCAAGCGGTAACCGTTTCTATCGCACAGCCAGTGGGGCATCGTTGTCCGGCGCAACTTTCATGCCCTACGATGGTTATTTTGGGCCAGCTGTTGATACGGCTGACTACCTGCGCACGACATTGATGGACGAGAGCAGTGGCGTCGATCGGCCAGCTGCCATTCTCGTCGAAACCGTGCAGGGAGAAGGGGGTATAAATGTTGCGAGCAAGCAATGGTTGCATTCAATTTGTACGATAGCAAAAGATGTTGGCGCCCTTCTCATAGTCGACGATATCCAGATGGGCTGCGGTCGCACGGGTGACTTCTTTAGCTTCGAGTTCGCAGCGTTGTCGCCAGATATTATCATAATGTCAAAATCGCTAAGTGGGTACGGTCTTCCTCTGTCGATGTTGTTGATGAGAGAGGAGCTGGACGCATGGCAGCCAGGAGAACACAGTGGTACGTTTCGAGGAAACAATCTTGCCCTTGTATCTGCGACGGCAGCCCTAAACATTTATTGGCGTAGTCCGATCTTCTCACAAGGGGTTAAGCGCATGGGAGAGATTATGCGGAGGCGACTTGAAGCCGTCGCATCGGGGTATGGAAACGGTTTTGCTGTCCGAGGGCGCGGTATGGTACTGGGATTTGATTGCGGAGCGACCGAAATCGCGGAGTTAACGACGCGCAACGCATTTTCGAAGGGATTGGTAGTGGAACGATGTGGACCCGATGATCAGGTCGTAAAATTTCTGCCCGCACTCACGATGGATGATGAGACACTAAATCGTGGCCTTGAGATATTCGAGGATTCCTTAGCCGAGACCATGAAACGCGCTAGAATGGCGGTGAGCTGACTGGCAGACGAGGGCTGGACAAGCGTCCCCAAGGCCATCGGAGTGGCCCGGGACCGCTCTGCTAATGGTTTGATAGCCGAGGACGCAGTGCGGGTGGCCTTTTAGCGATGGGGCCATCTCTAGGCAACTCGGCGACGCGCGCGGTTGAGGCGTTAGAGACCCGAGCATAAGCAAACTCGCAGACTGTTTTGAGTGAAGCGTTCGTCTTTTCGATTGGTCTTGGGTGTGTTGGGCTTGCCCACGCGTGCTTGAGGACGAGGCGTTCGCAGACCATTTGAAGGCAAAGGATTTGAAGCATGCGCCCTTGTCATCACGCGCCCGATCGTTACGCCCAGGCTGCCATAGTAGGCAACGGCCACCTGGAGGAAGGGGGCGGCGGATCTTTTTTCATCCATCATGACTCGGCTGGAACCGATGCGGGACGCATCATGGCAGCGAGTTTCGCCAGTACCGCCATCCTAATTTGAGCCGATCAGAGCCGCGTCGTTTGGCGATTGCATAGTGCCGGGCAAGCTCACGCAGGGCGCCTTCGAGAGCAACGGCCGGCTGCGGGACGAGTTGTCAAACGCGACGTTATTTTTGATCGCCGGCCCAGCCCCACGTCGCACTCGGATGTTGGCAAGTCGATTGGCAACAGCACACGACCGTTCGCAGCCTGGATGGAAGACCCCGTCCGAGTTCGAGATCACATGCCAACCGCGCGGAGAGTTGACGTTGCGCTATGCGATGGCTCCGTGCGAGCTCCGTCGCCCCAACCTCCGGACCGAGCAAATCCAACATCGGCGCGAACTCAGGACTGGATAGAGTGTGACGCAAGGTCAACGAGCAAAGCTTCAGAGTACTTTGAACCTCAAGCTCGAATCTACCGCGCGGCCGGCTGCGCTGGGATTGCAATGTTCAGCGGCGGTATCCGTTACAATTGCGCCTAACAAAATAGGTAGTGTCGCAATCCGACGCTAATGCTGTATCATCAGGATATGAACCTAGCACGGCCAGTTGCTGCAATGAGAAGCATAGTCGATCCGTTGCAGGTCTCGCGCTTCCTTCAGGTATATGACGACGCCGCTGTTCAAAAGGGGATCAAGGTTTCGATAGGATTCAACTTTGACGAGTACGTCTCGATCACGCGGGCCACTCCAACAAAGGGGCCGACATATCCAAGTTTCGTGCCCCATCGCTCGCCAATTACATTAGGCGAGGGATATTGGTTGATGGGCGTCGACAAGAACAATGAGGTCGTCCTTTTAGAGGCTGCTCGACTGTTTGATCTCTCGCACAGCAACTTTGCCGAGCATCTTGAATCCCTGAAGGCGTTTTACGCCGACCCGACCGTACATGCACATCCTCAGGACCGATGTACTTGCATAGCACCGAGCGCGAAGAAGATGACAGGTAAGGTCGCCTACCATGGCGACCGGTGGGTCCGCAGAGACCTTAGAGGACAAGGTATCACCAGGATCATGACAGGAATAGCACGCGGCGTATCCTTTGCGATGTGGGCTCCCGACTTCCTATGTGCGCTTGTAGCGGGCCGTCGACTGGATAAGGGGCGCGTATATGGATATGCGCATTATGAACCCGGTGGAGCAAAATTGCAGCTGATGGAAGGGGGGGTTGTCGACGACGATTGGCTTGTTTGGCTAACTAGCGACGAGTTGCGGAGCCTTGTTGATCGTCAGGACATAAGCGAGCTGAATGTAGGATCGTCGTTTCCGCCGACGTCAGCCAGCTGTACCTAGCCCCCAGTGCTCTAGTGTTGCAACGCTGTCCGCCACAGCACCGGAGAGGCATGAGACAACAACATCGAAGGGAGTAAAGGATGGCTTAGACCGCATAGTTCCTCTAGATCGAGCCACATCCACCACTATCTCTCGCGGAGTACGTATGAAGGCGATCATGAGTAGATCGGTCGGGGGACCCGAGACGCTGGTACTCGAAGAGATTGACGATCCGGTGGCTACTACGGGTCAGATTGTCGTTCGCGTCAAGGCAAGCGGGGTAAACTTTCCGGACACACTGATCATACAGGACAGATATCAATTCAAGCCAAAACGGCCATTTTCGCCCGGCGCCGAGTTTTCTGGCGTAGTCGAGGCAATCGGTAGCGGCGTATATTCGTTTCAAGTCGGTGATCGTGTGATGGGATTTTCCAGATGGGGGGCAATGGCGCAGAAGATTGCCGTAGACGCAAACCGTTGCGTGGTTATACCAGATAAGATGCCGTTTGACGAAGCCTCGGCGTTCATTCTTACCTATGGTACGTCCTACTATGCATTGAAAGAGAGGGGATCTCTGAGGAGGGGTGAGACTCTTCTTGTGCTTGGAGCAGCTGGCGGCGTCGGCCTGGCGGCGGTCGAAATTGGTAAAGCGATGGGCGCTCGCGTTGTGGCCGCAGTTTCTACAGCTGAGAAAGCGATGCTAGTCCGAGAGCATGGAGCAGACCGCGCGGTGATATACCCGACCGCACCGTTTGATCCATCGTCCCGCAGAGATGCCGCGCGCCTTCTCAAAGAGGCGTGCGACCCCCACGGCGCTGACGTTGTGTGTGATGTAGTAGGCGGCGATTATTCAGAGGCGGCTTTGCGCGCGATAGCTTGGGACGGTCGCTTCCTCATTGTGGGATTTACCGCGGGCATCCCACAGATTCCTCTCAATCTTCCCTTGCTGAAATCTTGCCAGATTGTCGGTGTGTTCTGGGGCCCGTGGCTCGATCGTAGTACTGATCACCTTAGTCGCGACGCGGCTGAGTTGCTCGAGTGGTATCAAAGTGGCAAGCTGCGACCGTGCATATCGGCGCACTTTGCGTTGGCGGAGGCCGGCGATGCCATTGCCCTACTGGTAGCTCGAAAGGCAATGGGAAAGATCGTCGTCAATATCGATTGAATTCACCTGCAGAGAGCGCAATCAATAGTATTGACGACCTACTCCTCGTCGACGCGCGGAGAAAGCGGCCACTACTCGACCTGCTCAATTGAGCCGACCTATCAGGCAGGTCGCCCCGAGCAGACGACCTATGGATCAGTGGAGAAATCGAGTTCGGTTTCGCTCGACACTTCGACGATGGCTTCTGGATGATCGCCATTCTAGAACAGCGCATATTTGAATGCTTGGGTGCGGCTCACGAACAGTATGCACACGACGAGGACCGCCTGATTGACGCATGCGCGGGGATGCGGCGAGCAGTATGATGGCGTTGTATGAAGGTCAGGCGGCCTGCTGGTCGCCTTGGCGCAGGAGCTTCCATTCCCAGCAATACAGTGGGGCTTATTAAATGCGTCTGCCAAAGCATGGCCAACCGTCTCCGCCTCATCGTCGCGGAGATTGACGGGATCCAGTACGATTGAGGTCGGCGTCGACCAAAAATCATGGATAAGAATGCGTGGGCGCTGCCGTAAGAGCGCAAGTCTTAGATCTTCGGCACTGAATGGAACGTCATTCTGGTCCCAGCTCACCTTGAGCCGAACGGCCGTGACAGAACCAGGCCAGGAGAGCACCTTAGTTGTAACCCCCTGGCAAAAAGTTGAGCGTAAGCGCCAAGGCCATCGCGCGTTGCGGACCGACTGGCAATCTGAGATTCTCCAGCGTTGGCGCGCCGGAGGTAGTGATGTCAATTTCTATAACTATGCCTATGCCTGATGATAGAACATGCCAGG
>NZ_VKHP01000278.1 GCF_010811875.1 Bradyrhizobium uaiense | reverse complement strand
CAGGAGCTTCTTCAGTTTGGCGTTCTCATCTTCCAGTGCCTTCAGCCGCCTGGCCTCGGACACGTCCATCCCGCCGTATTTGGCCTTCCAGTTGTAAAACGTCGCTTCAGAGATGCCGTGCTTCCGCGCCAGATCGGCCGTCTTCGCTCCGGCCTCATGCTCCTTCAGCACCGCAATGATCTGCTCTTCCGTGAACCTTGCTCGCTTCATCTGTCCGTCCTTCGTCAGGCCGGACTCTAACTCCTTCTGGAGGATATTCTCAGGGGCAGGTCAGCACCTGTGCGAACATGAACAGCAGCCGGAACGTGTCCCTGTAGGAGGCGATCGTGTTGCCGCTAACATTGCGCTGGCGCATGAGGCGCTCGGTGAAGAAGCGCTCGGTCAACGTGGCGACATTGCAGGCGGGCTTCATGGCGTCACCTCCCACCGCCGATCGAGACGCCGCGCCGCTTCTTCCATCAACTCGGGGCAGGCCGAGAGATACCAGTAGGTATCACGCACGCAGGCGTGGCCGAGGTAAGTGGAGAGCACTGGGAGTTGCTGCTCGACGTCCTTGCCTTCGCGATACCAGTTGAGCAGCGTCCGGATGGCGAAGCGATGACGAAAGTCGTGGACGCGTGGCCTGGTACGATCACCCGGGCGCCGCAGCCCGATCTCTCGGGACAATCGCCAGAAGACGCGATGAACGTACTGGTGCAGCAAGCGGCCTCCCTGTTCGGCAACGAAGAAGGTCGAGCCGCAGCGTGATCCGAGCATCGCGTCGCGCCGGTGGGCGTAGTCGCGCAACGCGGTTCTCGTCGTCGGATGCAATGGCACGAGCCGCGACTTGCCGAACTTGGTCAGCCGCACCGTCAGCACGCCGGCGTCGAGGTCGACGTCATCACGTTCCAGGCCCATCGCCTCGGATATACGCATCCCCGTCACCGCGATCAGCCCGAACAGGGTATGGTAGGTCCATCGGCGCAGCCCGCCCGCTGGCGGCAGAGCCGCGCTGCCGTCAGCAACGCATCGGTCTCCGCGTCGCTGTAGACATAGGGCTTGGCGCGCTTCCATCCGGGCAGCATGCCGACGGGCGGTACCTCCGTTCTCGGATCAAAGTTGGCGACATGGTGCGCGAACCCGCGCACGTCGCTCAATCGCAGCGCCCAGGATGATGCATGACGATCGGGCGGCAGCGTTGCCCATTCCATTGCCAGCTTCGTCGTGATGATCCTGGCTTTGCGCTTCTCCATGAAGACGACGAAGTCGGCGAGCCGACGGGTCTGGTGCTCGTACTTGTATCCAAACCCCTTGCGCATGCTCAGGTACTTATCGAGTGCGGCGCGCAGATTGGTCATTGCACGCCTCCCGGCCAGGGCAGGCTCAATGTTCTCAACGCATCGATATCGACCTTCGCGTAAATCCGGGTAGTGTCGTGGTTCTCGTGCCGCAGCAACTGTCCGATCTCCGACAAGGTCGCGCCAGATCGGAGAAGCGCGCTAGCGAGACTGTGTTGGAAGATATGGGCACCGCGGTGTGCGCAACCGTCGATTCCAACGCGATCGAGGGCGGCCTTGGCGATCATGGTGATCGCACATCCGGAAGCAAACCCGATGTGCGGCGCGAGTGTGCGGACGAACAACCGTTGGCACGACGACTTTGGGCGGCCACTGCGCAGATATGCAACGATGGCTGCGGCAACGTCTGGCGGTATCGGCATCCGTGCACGCTGTCGGCCCTTGGCGCGAACGAGTATCTCGCTGGCGCGCCAGTCGATATCATCGAGGGTGAGCGTCGCGACCTCATCGGCCCGCAGACCGGGCTTGGCCAGCAACAACAGAATGGCGTAGTCGCGCCGTCCCATCACCGTCTTTCGGTCGCAACCGTCGAGAGCCTTCCGCACCTGTGCGGCAGGCAGATAGGTCGGCAGAGTTGCGAGCTTCCATCGCCGGATCGATGGAACGCAATCCGCCAACGGGCGCGCGTTCAGCCCCCGATGGTGAAGGTAACGGATAAAGGCGCGCAACGACCAGCACATCGCCTTTCCTGTTCCCGGGCTCCAATCCTGGGCGTGGCGCTCAATGTAGCGGATCACGTCCTCTTGGTTGATCTTGCACAGGGCGGCGACGCCGCCGGAGCACACCTCGTGCAAAAACCTGCGGATGACCGGGAGATGGCGTACGATGGACCTCGGGGCCAAGCCGCGCTCTGATCGCAGGTAGGCATCGAACTCCTTGAAGATCCGTTCGTGCGGGGTGAGAGGCGGCAGCACCAACGGCGCGATCGCGACTTCCTCGCGCAGCGCTAACACCATCGCTTGAGCGCGGCCCGGTCACCGGGTTGGATAGACTGCCTCCCGCCTTGTTGTCGGAGGTACCGCTCAACGACCTGCTCATCGAGATCGAACAGCTTGTAGCGACGGCCTGCGATCCAACTCAGGAGCCCGCCAACCACGTTGAGGCAACGCCACGTGCCGTGCCGAACGAGCCTCTCTTCGACGAGACGAGCGGCGTAGCGCTCGACTAGAGCGGTTCACGGCTTGATTGAATCGGAAGGGATTCCCGGTTTCGGGCGAATATGATTCAAGATGCTGGCTGGGCTGGAGGCCAGCATCCGATGGTCCGACCAATTTCCAACGATCTGCGTAAGCGTGCGGTTGCGGCAGTTGCAAAGGGCGAGAGCTGCCGTTCGGTGGCGTCGCGGTTTGGGGTTGCGGTGTCGTCAGTTGTGAAGTGGTCGCAGCGTTATCGAGCGACCGGCTCGGTGGCGCCCGGCAAGATGGGCGGCCATCGCAAACCCGTACTTGAGCCGCATCGCGCCTTCATCATGGAACGGATCGGTCAGACGCCGCATTTGACGCTTCACGCCCTCAAGGACGAGCTTGCCGCGCGCGGGATCAAGGTCTCCCACAATGCGGTTTGGCTATTTCTGCGACGCGAAGGGCTGCGGTTCAAAAAAACGCTGCTCGCCCTCGAGCGAGCTCGCGCAGACATCGCGCGTAGACGCCAGCGCTGGCGTTCATGGCAGGCCAATCTCGATCCCCGACGCCTGGTCTTTATCGACGAGAGTGTGCTGCAGACAGCGGAAGGAGTTCAACATGAACTAAGACCGATGGTGAAGCTGCGGGAAAGATGGGGGCGGGCCCCCCGAGATCAGCTTTCAGGGGCGGGTCTCAAACCAATCCGAGCTGCTGCGGTAAAGAGCTGTGGTGGTGAGCGTCGGATCAGAAGTTCGGAATATACCGAGCAGGTGAGTGTCCGAAAGACGAACGAAAGTGAACCCTCCGAAGACGCGTCGTTATGAATTCAAGTGTCGTCAAAACCAGGACCGTCTCGTCATCCTGGGACAAGTCCGCCAGATGCCTGACGACTGGGCGGGCGGCGACCGGCGTAGAGGGGGCGTGAGTCGGACACAGGCTTTCGCGTGGAACTGCAGGAACCAGGCTCTTGATGCCAAGGGAGAAGCGCAAGCGGTGCCAACCGCGAGGCGAGAGTACCGTTGCAAGAGACTGGGGCGGACCGATCCGTAGGAGCGTTGAGGGCCCTGTAATGGGGACGGAGCAAAGGGATCGGGTCAGGTAGTCGTACTCTTGGACCAACTGGAAACAGGATGACTTCGAACAGTGCGATAAACAAGCCGTTCTCGATTGAGAAGCGGCGAGTGTACGAAGCGTACAAGGCGGTCAAATCCAATCGCGGAGCGGCTGGAGTGGACGGACAGACCTTCGAGATGTTCGAGAAAGACCTTGCAGGGAATCTCTACAAGATCTGGAATCGGATGTCGTCGGGGGCGTACTTTCCACCTCCGGTGCTCGCCGTCTCCATTCCAAAGAAGACGGGCGGCGAAAGGACTTTAGGTGTGCCCACTATCAGCGATCGGATCGCGCAGATGGTGGTCAAACAGATGATTGAGCCGGAACTGGAATCCATCTTCCTGCCGGACTCTTACGGTTACAGGCCAGGAAAATCGGCTCTGGACGCCGTGGGCGTCACGCGTCAGCGGTGCTGGAAATATGATTGGGTCCTGGAGTTCGACATCAAAGGACTGTTTGACAATCTCCCGCATGATCTTCTGCTGAAGGCGGTCCGGAGACACGTGAAATGCAAATGGGCGCTGCTCTACATCGAAAGATGGCTGACGGCATCAATGGAAAAGGACGGGAAGCTCGTTGAGCGGATCTGCGGAACCCCGCAAGGGGGCGTGATCAGCCCAATACTGGCCAATCTGTTCCTGCATTATACGTTTGATCTCTGGATGGCGCGGACACATCCCGACCTTCCTTGGTGTCGGTATGCCGACGACGGACTGGTGCACTGCCGGACCGAGCAAGAAGCAGAAGCCATTAAGGCGCAGCTTCAAGCGAGGCTGGAAGTGTGTGGACTTCAGATGCATCCGACGAAGACGCAGATCGTTTACTGCAAGGACAACAGGCGTCGGCGAAGGTATCCGAGGATCAAGTTTGACTTCCTCGGATATCAGTTCAGGCCGCGGCAGGTGGCAACGTCACAGCGGAAGGAGTTCTTTTGTGGGTACACCCCGGCGGTTAGTCCGACAGCTTTGAAGGCCATGCGAGCGACGATCCGAAGCTTGCACATTCCTCGGCAAACGCCGGGGACGCTGGCTGAGATCGCCCAACAGATCAATCCGCTCCTCCGGGGGTGGATAGGTTATTACGGCCGGTTCAGTCGTTCGGCGCTGTTCTCTCTGGTCGACTACGTCAATCAGAAGCTGAGGGCGTGGATCATGCGAAAGTACAAACGCTTCCGGCTCCACAAAACCGGTGCTTCGCTGTTCTTGCGAAAGCTGGCTCGGAATAATGCGGAGCTGTTCGTACACTGGCAGTTGTTCGGGACGACCACGTTCACCTGATGGGAGCGGTGTGAACCGAGAGGCTCACGCACCGTTCTGCGAGAGGCCGGGGGTGAAAATCCCCCGGCCTACTCACCCCTGGATCAAGACCAACATGGCCCCACTGCGCGGATGGGGACCAAAAGGCGCGCGGGTGCGGAGCTTCACGCCACATGGTCATTGGCGGACGCTGACATTCCTGGGCGCCTTACGCTGTGACCGCCTCACTGCACCTTGCCTGTTCGACGGCCCGATCAACGGCGAATGCTTCCGCGCCTATGTTCAGCAGGTTCTCGTCCCGCAGCTTCAGCCGGGCGACATCGTGATCATGGACAATCTCGGCAGCCACAAGTCGGCTGCCTTGCGCAGCTTGATTAAAGCCGCCGGCGCCAGGCTCTGGTACCTGCCGCCATACTCCCCAGACCTCAATCCGATCGAACAAACCTTCGCCAAGATCAAGCACTGGATGCGTTCCGCCCAGAAGCGCACCATCGACGACATTTGCCGCCATATCGGCAGCCTCATCACGACCATCCAGCCCAACGAATGCGGCAACTACTTCGAAAACGCAGGATACGCTTCTATTAAAACGTGAAACGCTCTAGCCGTCCGTACGGCCCGCTTCTAAGACGCCGGTACAGCCGGCTTCTGCCCAAGTACTCTTCAACTTCCATCTTCCTGTTCTCCGCTGTTGAAAGCGGAGGAACAGAACGAACTATGCCGAACCGACCAAACGCCGGTCAGCTAGAAATCTGGGGAAAACGACCCGACTCGGCATAGTTCGGCGGGCGGCATAAACCTGTAAGCTGAATCACATTGATCCGCTGGCCTAGATCACCGATGTGCTCACCAGGATCGTCAACGGTCACCCGAACCGCCAACTCGACAGTTTGTTGCCATGGGCCTGCGGAAACGGCTAGAATCCGGCCTGAGCGAAGAAAATCGACGAACCGACATTCTTGAGGCGTGCCGATGAGCGACAAGAACATCTTGTGGCAACAGGACGGGGTAGATCCCGGTTGGTTTACAGCCGAACACATCGGGTCGATCAGAAACAGCACGAGTTACCGCCCGGGTGGTTGGTGGTTCTTGCCTGCTTGGCTGCCCGACACGCAAGAACACGACGTTGGTCCGTTTAAAACCAAGACTGCGGCACTAGCTGAAGCGGAACGGCTGGCAGCCCACCACAAACGAAAAACATAGAGATCAGCTAACGTCTCGAACCCGTGTGTTCGGAACAGCGCTTACGACAGGAGCACGGAATTGACGGTTGCACGGGGGCTCACCGGGGCTCGCCAAGCATAATAGCCAGCTGGCGAGACCTCGAGCACAGCGCACATCAGCCGTACCGGATAGGCGTCGCGGTGATCCTCAATGAAGCGGAAGCTCATGTCCGGGTTCCGGCAAAGATCGCGACAGTTTTTTAGAATATCGCGCTCCATGCGCAGCCGCTCATTCTCAAGGCGCAGCGGGGCAATCTCTGCAGCTTGGTCCGCCGACATCGGCGGTCGCCTGCGTGGTGGGGCGCCGCGCCGCCGATGTCGGCTCCTGCCGGAACTTGTCAACCCAGCGCCGCAGCACCGAGTCGCGCAGACCGAGCTCCTTGGCAACCGATGTGATCGAACGACCATTCGACACCACCAGCTCAGCGGCCTAGCGCTTGTAGTCCCCCATAAACGATCGGCGTTGACGTCCTTCCACTCGATACCCCCCGGCTCTTCGAGCCTACTACAGGTGTTCACTCATTCCGAGGAGGTTCACTTGCGCACCAATCTGCTCCTCCGGTTCATAAGGATCTTCCTTAGAGACAAACGCAGTTTATCCAGGGGACAGGCCAGACAGACGCGTCTCTTGCTGGGGTAGGGACACATCAGGTCTGAATCCATTCCTTGAAACGAGACTGAACCCTCTCGTGGTTATCTGACCAGTACGCGTTATTGATCACCAAGTTCTTGGGATCGCGGAGATTTGGTTGCCACTTGCGCGCCGCTTCCGACAACATTGCGCCGGCTTTCATGGATACCGGTATTAGACCAACGGCCTCCTCCAGCCGCGCTTGAACTTCCGGGCGCAACATGTAAGCCAACAACCTCATCCCGTTTTCTTTGTTCGGCGCGCCCTTGACCACTACAAACTGATCAGCGAATATCAACACTTGGTCCAAGGAGAATGCCATCGGTTTCCCACCGCCGGGCTCCATCGTTGCTTTGACCCGATTACTGTAGGTCATGCTAAAATCGATCTCGCCTGTTTGTAAGAGCGAGATGGATTGAGTGGTGGTAGCGGTCCACACGGCAATGCTTGGCTTGATTCGCTCGAGCACCTTGAAGGCGCGATCCACATCCAGAGGATAGATGTCCTTTGGCGCCACGCCGTCGGCGAGCAGTGCTGCCTCCAGCGTACTAGGGGCGTCGGGGCGCAGAGCACGCCGACCTGGAAACATTGTTATGTCGAAGAACTCGGCAAAATTCGATGGATGCTTTCCAGGTCCAAACTTCTTGGGGTCCCAAGCTATTCCTTGAGCAAACATCTGAGCCGTGACGATGTCGCTGGTAGGTGGGATTACCAAATCGGCGACATCGAACATAGATGGATCAAGCTTTTCCCAATAGCCTTGCTTCGAACCAAATGCAGCATCCGGGCCACCCAAATTTACAACATCCCATTCGATATTGCCGGTCAGCAACTGTGCCTTGATTTTTGCCATCTCATGGATGGGCACGATATTGACCTTGATTCCTGTCTCCTCCGTGAATGGGTTTAGCACCGTCTTTGTTAAACTTTCTTGGTAACTGCCGCCAGTCGATGTCAACGTGACAGTATCAGAGGTAGCAAAGGCGCGCGACGCCTTCAGGATCATCGGCGCCGCAACCCCTCCGGCCGCGCAGGCGAGAAAGGAACGGCGTGACACTTTTGAGAATGGCTGTGTGTTCATTGGTGCTCTCCCATTTCTGTTGGTTGCAATCTAACGAGCCGCGTCAACTTAAACTCGTCCGGTTTGATCCGGCACCAGGAAGCAGTACCTAAGCGATTTGCCTCAATGCCGGACCCGGGAAATGCCCAGGCTTTTCCGCTTGTCTGGCAACGCGTAGTCCAACGACCTGCGTCGCCACTCTTTGTCTAAGTTTACCAGTCGCTAGCAGGCGCATTTTGGCGCACTGTCGCAATTCGCTGCGGAAATCCTGCGCGTTTCTTTCGGATTTCGGTCCTTTTGTGCGAGTAACTCTGCATTGATCTGACAGGCGAACCGTCCCATGGAGACGCAAAGACAATCGTAGATGCCCACTTAGCAAGGTGCTGGCATTGGGACCGTCGTCGTGCCAAATAGGTTGGGGGCTTGCGGCGGCAAGTACGACTGAAGGCGATCGCAAAACAGCGTAAAGCCAGTGCGGCGCCCGTATGCCAGGGCGAATGTCTAGCTCAGAAACTCTTCTCGAACACCTTGAGCACACGCACAGAGAAAGAAGCTTTCGCCGGCGCGTGATTCACTTCGCCACGAAATCGATCCAGTCATGCGCCGGCCACATCCGCTTCGACCAGACCGCCGCGTCCTTGCTCAAGGTCGTTGGAGGTTGTCCGCCACTCTGACGAAGCGCGCCTCAACTTAGGGACTATCTCTGCGCCCACAGCGCCAATCCCAAACCCTGCTGCGGGGCCGCCCCAACTGAGATCATCATCGGAAAGCACTAGCCGGGGAACCATCTGCTGGATTACTCCACTATGGGCGCAGGCTCGGATACGATGCAGATTTACGCTTGGGAAGGATGGCACAGGAAACCGCTCTCACCGCATGGCGGACTGCAACTCGCATTAATGCGTCGCCTTGCCCGGTTTTCACGCGCGATTCCGGCGAGCGTGGACGCAAAGATCGGAAAAACTCGCTTCGAAGGCGTCGCTAACATGCATCGTGGTCCGGCCGAATGCATCGTCCGCACAGGCGAGCCCCCCGTCATCAACGATGCTGAAATGGTGAGACGCTTCCGGCAAGTCGCTCATGAGACGCTCGGCGGCGAAACCTTGACCACGAAAAAGCGAGCAGCTGGCAGCGACGACTTTGGCTTCTACGCGGCATGCGTACCGTCGATGTAGTTCTGGATCGGTACCCGTGCAGCCGGCAACGAGTCATTGGTGCATACGCCAACATTCGGCGTCTCCGATGATCATCTCATTCCCACGACGGAGCTCACCGTCAGGTATGTCCTCGATCTGCTGAATCCCTGAGAACGCCGATAGATATGTAGGCATCGGTGCAAAGCCACCGATGCTCTTCATCGGCTATGTCGAGAAGACTCGCTCAATGTCACGAGGCGCGGACGCGTCCTTATCCGTAAGCATGCGGCGTAGGCCGCGGGCGGGCTGGTTTAGCGGCTAAACCTCGGGCTTTTCGGCCTTCGGCTTAACGATCGCCGCGAGTACCTGGCGGCGTTCTTCAATGATCCAAGGAGCGTCCTTGTGGATTGCGATCAGCTCTTTGAGGTTCTCGATCCCGTCATCGGTGAACGCCATCACCCCGTCTTCACCGACGCCGACGACCCATAGCTGGCCATCCTCGGTGTCCATTTCTTCGGCGACCTCGAACAGCCATTCCTCGTCTTCGCCGAGCATCTCAGCGACATGGCTGAGAGTGAACACGTGGCTGACCTTGTTGACGTGTCCCATCAAGCCGCCTGTGCCGCAAGGCCTTGCTGTTGCGCTGTCTTCCAGTTCCAGGGCAGCAGCTCATCGAGCCTGTGGGCGGAGTGGGTGGCGATGCGAGCGAGTACATCGGCGAGCCAGGCCAGAGGATCGACGTCGTTCATCTTGGCAGAGACGATGAGGCTATACATGGCGGCGGCTCGGCGTCCTCCGCGGTCGGACCCACAGAATAACCACGACTTTCTGCCCAATGCGATGCCGCGCAGCGCTCTTTCGGCTGCATTGTTCGAGAGGCAGACGCGGCCATCGTCGAGGAAGCGGGTGAAGGAGGTCCAGCGCTTGAACATGTAGTTCATGGCCTTGGCCAGATCGTGACCGCGGGTGAGCTTGGCGCACTGCTCGCGCATATAGGCTTCCAGATCGGCGACCAGCGGCGCGCTCTGCGCCTGGCGAACAGCTCTTCGGTGATCGGCGCTTTGGCCATTGATAGAGCGCTCTATCTCGAACAGAGCGTCGATGCGGCGCACGATCTCCATGGCGACGGGCGAGATGACGATCTCCTGCTTTCCGGCCGCTTTGCGCCGCGCGTTCTCCTCAAGATCCGCCATCGCGAAGAACGGCCGCCGGGCATGGACCCAACAGGCCGCTTCCCTGATAGGCCCAGGACTTCGTTGGGGCTCGTAGAGTTTGGTGTATCCACCGAAGGCGTCGGCCTGCAGGATGCCGCTATAGTTGGTCAGATGCGCCTGCGGATGCTCGCCCCTTCGATCGCGCGAGTAATAAAACATTGCTGCCGGCGGATCTGAACCGCCGAAGGGGCGGTCGTCCTTCACATAGACCCAGCATCGAGCGACATCGCACTTGCCCAAGGCCAACACGGGCACGGTGGTGTCGTCGCCGTGGAGGCGTTCAGCTGCCATGACGTGTTCTTCCAACAGGCGCGATAGCGGCTCCAATACCGTGCAGCAAGCCCCAACAGCGTCGGCTGCGGTCGACAGACTGACGGGCACGCCCTCCAGCGCGTAACGCTCAGTCTGCCGGTTCAGAGGCTGATGCTGGCCGAACTTCTCATAGAGTAGCATGGCCAGCAGGCTCGGCCCCGCCCATCCTCGCGGAATCACATGGAATGGCGCCGGTGCCTGACTGATTTTCTCGCAGTCCCGGCAGGTGAACTTTTCCCGCACCGTCTCGACCACTTTCCACTGGCGCGGTACTGATTCCAGGGTTCGGGTCACATCCTCACCAAGCTTGCGCAGGCGATTGCCGCCGCAGCATTCACACGTCGTTGGCGAATCGATCACCACGCGCTCGCGGGGAAGATGATCAGGGAAGGTATTGCGTTCGGGGCGCGTGCGCGTAAATCCGCGCACAGTCGTTGTCCTGGCGACAGCTCTCTCGGCCGCAAGCTCGTCTTCGGTGGCGCTGGATTCGGTACAAACCGCGGATCGTCAGCTTGCGTTGACGGCGCCGCGTGAACACCAGTCCTGTGCGACAGACTTTCCTAGATCACTTTGACGAGCTGCTCTTCGCCGAACCGCTGCCGCCAGCGCGTCATCGACGATCGATCGAACGGCAGCCGGTGGCAGAAGCTCAACTCGCCGCAGAAGTATTGTCGAGTAGGCCGAGGGAGTCTCGCCCTCGGCCGCTCTCCGGTAGGGTCGAGGACTGGCGCGCCAACAGGTCTCTCGACCTTGCCACGTTTCCAGCCCCCTCCACGTCGCACGCAGCATGCGGATTTCCCGCACTGCGCGCCCCCATTTGCTTCGCTC
>NZ_VKHP01000277.1 GCF_010811875.1 Bradyrhizobium uaiense | reverse complement strand
CGCGGTCGCGATCACCCACGCGCATCACCGCCAGAGCGCCGCGCTGCGGCTCAGGGTGGCGAGCCTATGATCCTGCAATGTGAGGAGGGCACGCTGTTCAGGCTCCCTCCCCCCTTGCGGGGGAGGGTTAGGGAGAGGGGTACCACGCGGCGTGCTCTCTCAATTTCCGTCTTGGCGACAGGTGATCGGCCCTGCGAGGTTGATGCGCTCATCGATCGTCTCGCCCGGGGCTTACCCCTCTCCCCAGCCCTCCCCCGCAAGGGGGGAGGGAACCCTTCCGCCGGTGCCCTCCTTACCGAACCCGGATTGCTCTCATGATCGGCAAGCTGAAAGGCCTGATCGATTCCTACGGCGAGGACTACGTGATCCTCGACGTCGGCGGCGTCGGCTATCAGGTGCATTGCGCCAGCCGCACGTTGCAGGCGCTGCCCCAGCCGGGCGGCGCCGCGGTGCTCTCGATCGAGACCTATGTCCGCGAGGACGCGATCAAGCTGTTCGGCTTCCGCTCGGATCATGAGCGCGAATGGTTTCGCCTGCTGCAAACCGTGCAGGGCGTCGGTGCCAAGGTCGCGCTCGCGGTGCTCGGCACGCTGCCGCCGACCGACCTCGCAAATGCAATCGCGCTGCGCGACAAGGCGGCGGTGGCACGGACCCCGGGAGTTGGGCCGAAGGTCGCCGAGCGCATCGTCAGCGAATTGAAGGACAAGGCGCCGGGCTTTGCCGATGTCGATCCCGCGGTGGTGCAGCTGTCAGGTGCAATCGACAACAACCGCGCGCCGCGCCCGGTGACGGATGCGATCTCCGCGCTGGTCAATCTCGGCTACGGCCAGCCGCAGGCTGCCGCCGCCATCGCCGCCGCCTCGCGCAGCGCCGGTGAGAGCGCCGAGACCGCGCAGCTGATCCGGCTGGGGCTTAAGGAACTGTCGAAGTGAACACGCCGCCCCGCATGGTGACGCCCGAACGCCGCTCCGACGATGTCGGTGATACCGCGCTGCGTCCGCAGTCGCTGACCGAGTTCGTCGGCCAGGCGCAGGCGCGCAAGAATCTCTCGATCTTCATCGAGGCCGCCAAGAAGCGCGGCGAGGCGCTCGATCACGTGCTGTTCGTCGGTCCCCCCGGCCTTGGCAAGACCACGCTGGCGCAGATCGTCGCTCGCGAACTCGGGGTCGGCTTTCGTGCCACCTCCGGGCCTGTGATCGCGAAGGCCGGCGATCTCGCGGCGCTGCTTACCAATCTCGAAGAGCGCGACGTGCTGTTCATCGACGAGATTCATCGCCTCAGCCCGGCGGTGGAGGAAGTGCTCTATCCCGCGATGGAGGATTTCCAGCTCGATTTGATTATCGGCGAAGGTCCCGCGGCGCGCTCGGTGAAGATCGAGCTGTCCAAATTCACGCTGGTCGGCGCGACGACGCGCGCGGGCCTGCTCACCAATCCTTTGCGCGACCGCTTCGGCATTCCGATCCGGCTCAACTTCTACACCGTGGAAGAGCTGGAGAAGATCGTCACCCGCGGCGCCCGCGTGCTCAACATCGGCATGAGCCCCGATGGCGCCAACGAGATCGCGCGCCGCGCCCGCGGCACACCGCGCATTGCCGGCCGCCTGCTGCGCCGCGTGCGTGACTTTGCCTCCGCTGCGGACGCTGACTCCATAGACCGCGGCATCGCCGACCGAGCGCTGAGCGCGCTCGAGGTCGACAGCGCCGGGCTCGATGCGATGGACCGGCGCTACCTCACCACCATCGCGCTGAACTATGGCGGCGGGCCGGTCGGCGTCGAGACCATGGCGGCGGCGCTGTCGGAGCCGCGCGATGCGATCGAGGACATCATCGAGCCCTATCTGATCCAGTGCGGTTATCTGCAACGCACCCCGCGCGGACGGCTGCTGACCTCGCACGCCTTCCGCCATCTCGGCCTCGCCGAGCCGAACCGCGATCCCTCGCAGTTCGGCCTGTTCGGCGGCAATGGCGACGAGGACTGAGCCTCGCTCTCGAAGACGTGAACAGACGTGTTGGTGCAGCGCATTCCGCTGCCGGTAACCGTGCGCGCTAACCATTGCGAAGCGTCTGCTGGCCGCCTGCACAAACATGGCCCAATTTCGCTCCAATCAAAGGGCCTATGGTCGTTCACGGCGCTTTAGGAAGCGCCAGGCATCACCGATCAAACGTCCATGATTTCACGCCGAAATTTTCTGCGCACCGCCGGCGGATTGACCGCCGCCACGGCCTCGACCGCGGCCTATGGCCTGAGCGAGCCGGTCGTCCGCCTCACGCTGACGCGCTACGATCTGTCGCCGCGACAATGGCCGTCGGACTTTCCGCTCAAGATCGCCGCGATCGCCGACATTCACGCCTGCGATCCCTGGATGTCGCTCGATCGCATCGCCGAGATCGTCGAGCGGACCAATGCGCTGAATGCCGATATCATCGTGCTGCTCGGTGATTATGTCGCCGGGCTGCGCCACGTCACGCGCTTCATTCCGGCATCCGAATGGGCTGCGGTGCTGAGGGGCCTGAAGGCGCCGCTCGGCGTGCATGCGGTGCTCGGCAATCACGATTATTGGGACGACAAGACGGTGCAACGTCAGGGTCAGGGCACGCCGGTTGCGCGCCGCGCGCTGGAGCGTGCGGGCATCCCGGTCTACGAGAACGACGCGGTGCGGCTCGTCAAGGACGGCCGTCCGTTCTGGCTCGCCGGTCTCGGCGACCAGCTCGCCTTCATGGCGGCGCGGCGCTATCGCGAGATCAGGCGCATCGGCGTCGACGATCTCAACGGGACACTCGCAAAGGTCACCGACGATGCGCCGGTGATCCTGCTCGCGCATGAGCCTGACGTGGCACTCCGCGTGCCCTCGCGCGTCGCGCTGCAACTCTCCGGCCACACCCATGGCGGCCAGATCCGGCTGCTCGGCTGGTCGCCGGCGGTGCCGGTCAAGCACGGCATGCGGCTCGCCTACGGCCATATCAAGCTGAAATGCGACGTCGTCGTCTCCGGTGGGCTCGGCTGCAGCATCATGCCGTTCCGCCTCGGCGTGCCGCCCGAGATCGTGCAGGTCACGCTCGGCGCAAAAGGGCCGGTCGCGTCCTGACCGCGCTTGCGTGATCGAGCAATTTGCGCAACACGATTGTCGTTCCCGTTCCGAAGGCAATCGAGGGGCCGCAATTGACCTTACCCCATATCGACGGCGCGATCCGCGATGGCCGACACCATATGCAGGTCCGCGTCTATTACGAGGACACCGACTTTTCCGGCATCGTCTACCACGCCAACTACCTGCGGTTCATGGAGCGTGGGCGCACCAATCATCTCCGTCTGATGGGCGCCGAACAGAACGCGCTGTTCGAGGAGGCGCAGGAGGAGACCGGCGGCTTCGCCTTTGTCGTGCGCTCGATGACGCTCGACTTCCTCAAGCCTGCGCGGATGGACGACATGCTCGACGTCGTAACCTGGCCGATCGCGGTGAAGGGCGCCTCCATCATGCTCGCGCAGGAGGTCAGGCGCGGCGATGACGTGCTTGTGAAGGCGCAGGTGCGCGTCGCCTTCGTCAGCCAGGGCAGGGCGCAGCCGATTCCGAAGTCCATCCGTGCGCTGATGAAGGCCGATATGGTCTAGCTATGGGCTGATAGGAAACGCCCCATCGACTCTGCGCGGTGCGGCGATAGATTGGCGCCGCCAACAACGAGGGATCGCCGATGTCACGTCCGCCGCTGCCGCCCTTCACCCGCGAGACCGCCGCGCAGAAGGCGCGCATGGCCGAAGATGCCTGGAATTCGCGCGACCCCGTCCGGGTTGCCGGCGCCTATACCGAAGACAGCCGCTGGCGCAATCGCGCCGAGGTGTTTCAGGGCCGCGAGGCGATCGTGGCTTTCCTGACCCGCAAATGGGAAAAGGAGCAGGAGTATCGGCTGATCAAGGATCTCTGGGCCTTCGACGAGAACCGCATCGCGGTGCGCTTCCAGTACGAATGGCACGATGCGGCCGGTAACTGGTTTCGCTCCTACGGCAACGAGCAGTGGGAGTTCGACGAGCACGGCTTGATGCGCCGCCGCGAAGCCTCGATCAACGACATCGCGATTTCGGAGAAAGACCGTCGCTTCCACTGGCCCGCGCCGGGCCCGCGTCCGGCCGATGTGCCGGGGTTGGGGCAGGAGCCTTTCTAGCGACGCGTAGCCCGGATGCAGCGAAGCGAAATCCGGGAACGCCACTTTCCGCGGCGATACCGTCCCCGGATTGCGCTGCACTCCATCCGGGCTACGGATCATTGTGCCGGGTCATCGAAAACGTTTGCGAGTCTCGATGAGGGCTGGTTTATGCTGGCCGGCGATTGCAACCTCACCGCGTTCGCCGGACCCATTACATGCCATTTGCACGTTCTGCCGCCATCGCGCTCGCAGGCTTCCTCCTCGCGACCGCGCTCAGCACCTTTCCTATTCAGCCAAGCGCAGCAAAAGATAAAATGCGCGGGCCCGAAACTTGGGGGCCGATGTTCAGTCATCAAGTCGAGAGATGTTGGAAGAAGCCCGTACGCGTCGGAAGCGATGCAGCGAGCATGAAGGCTGAATTCACGATCGAGCTAACTCAAGAGGGCAAGCTGGTCGGGCAGCCCGTCTTGTCTACAGGGAGCAGTTCAGCGACGTCAGATTCTGCTCGGGTCTATCAACAGAGTGCGCTCCGAGCGATTACTGATTGTCAACCGTACGCCTTGCCGGCGGAATACTACGATCAGTGGAAGAAGTTTATGCCGGTATTTGCCGATACGCCGCTCGATCGGGCAGGGAAGCCTGTGGGTGGAGAACTCGATACTCGCAAGCTTTCGATTTGCCGCGGATGTTGACGGTAACACTCGCGGAAGCTGCCTCTCACCCTAACCCTCTCCCCGTGAAGAACGGGGAGAGGGAGCGAAAAGAGCGTTACGCCGCTACCTTGTGCCGCGCGATTTCGGCCTTGTAGAGCTCGAACTCCTCGGCGACCGCCTTCGCAATTGATGGCCGGGCGCGCAGGCGTTCGTAATAGGCCTTTAGCGCCGGCCATTTCGCGAGCTCGATCGGCGGCGTTGCCATGGTCCAGTTGATGACCGTAACGAGATAAGCGTCGGCGACGCTGAAATGGTCGAGCAGATGGTCGCGGCCCTTCAGATGGTCCTCGACATAGTCGAGCCGCGACACGTATTTCTCCAGCGCATAGGCCTTGGCCTCCGGCGGCGCCTTCCTGTCGAGCAGCGGCAGGAACAGGCCCTTGTGCAGCTCGGTGCCGATGAAGCACAGCCATTGATGCAGCTTTGACCGCTCGGCGTTCGACGCGGTGCCGATGCCGGCCCGCGGGAACTGGTCGGCGACGTATTGCAGGATCGCGGCGTTCTCAGTCAGCACCACGCCGTCTTCGGTGCGCAGCGTCGGCACCAGACCGAGTGGGTTGACCTTGTTGAAGTCGGAGCCGTCGTTGCGCACCTGCTTGGTCTTCGGATCGACCTCGAGATAGTTGGCCGGCTGGCCCGCTTCATAGAGCGCGACGCGGGTCGCCATCGAGCAGGCGAGGGGCGAGAAATAAAGGTCCATGGGGTGCCTCCTTGGCGGGTCTGGCGCGGCGTGCCGGCCGTTATTGATTTTTGTACTGTCCTGGATAATATTTGTGAGGTCAAGGAATTTAATGCGAAATGGTACAAAAAAGTAAGAAGCCGCCATCTGCTGCCAAAATCGAGGCGCCGGTCGCACCGAAGCGCCGCGGGCGGCCGCGCGCCTACGAGCCGGATGTCGCGCTCGGCAAGGCTCTCGATCTATTCCGGCGCGACGGCTTTGCCGCGACCTCGCTCGATGATCTCAGTGCCGCGACCGGCATGAATCGGCCGAGCCTCTATGGTGCGTTCGGCGACAAGCGCGAGCTCTACATCAAGAGTTACCAGCGCTATCGCGATGATGCGCGCGCCGCGATGGTCGACATCTTCCGCGCCGATGCGCCGCTGCGCGAGCGGCTGGAGCGCATCTATCGGATCGCGCTCGACATCTATCTGTCCGGCGAGTCCGGCCCGCGCGGCTGCTTCACCGTGATGACGGCTGCGTCCGAGGCGGTGTCGGATCCGGATATCCGCGCCATGGTGCTGGAGGGCCTGACCGAGCTCGACAAGGCGTTCGGCATCTGCTTCCGCCATGCCAAGGAGCGCGGCGAGTTGCCTGACGGCGCCGATCCGGCGTCGCTGGCGCATCTTGCGTCGGCCACCATCCACACCATCGCCATCCGCGCCCGAGCACGTGTGCCGCGCGGGGAACTCGAGGCGATCGTGAAGGGCGCCGTCGACGTGATGTGCCGGGCCAAATAGAAGCGGCAAATTTTTTGCTGATCACAAATTTCTTGCCGATCAAATGTCGGGTGCTGGTTTTCCGACCCGTCTTCCGTAAGGTCTCCCCCCTCACGGAAGCGAAATCTCATGGGAAAAGTCAGGACTTCAGCATTCTCGGTCTCGATCGACGGATTTGGCGCGGCGCCGCGTCAGAGCCTCGAAAATCCATTCGGCGAAGGCGGCATGGTGCTGCCCGGCTGGTTCCTCCAGACGCGGACGTTCCGCCAGACCTTCGGCCAGGATGGCGGCAGCACCGGGCTCGACGACGAGATCGCGCGCAAATCGATGGAAAATATCGGCGCCTGGATCCTCGGGCGGAACATGTTCGGCCCGATCCGCGGGCCGTGGCCCGATGATGCCTGGAAAGGCTGGTGGGGCCCGAATCCGCCCTATCACACGCCGACCTATGTGCTGACCCATCACGCACGGCCCGACCTGGTGATGGAAGGCGGCACAACGTTTCATTTCGTGACCGATGGCATTCACGCCGCGCTCGAGCGGGCGCGCGCTGTTGCCGGAGACAAGGACATCCGGGTCGGCGGCGGCGTGTCGCTGGTGCGCCAATTCCTTGAGGCGCGGCTGCTCGACGAGGTGCAACTGGCGCTGTCGCCGGTGCTGCTCGGTGCCGGCGAGAATCTGTTCGCCGGGCTCGACCTGCCCGCGCTCGGCTATGCCGTCGTTTCACAGGTCGCGAGCCCCAACGCCACGCACGTCACCTTCGCGCGCAAATCGTAAGATCGAGGAGCGGACCCTCGTTCACCTCACCCCGCTTGCGGGGAGAGGTCGGAATGCATCGTGAGATGCATTCCGGGTGAGGGGGACAGGTCCAACCTCGTTCATAACTCGCGGAGACGGCCCCTCACCCCAGCCCTCTCCCCGTGAGAACGGGGAGAGGGAGCGCGGTGCCGTCGTCTGCATCAGTTGCCAAAATCGGCCGTTGACGCGGGCGTCGGTCGGGCGTACTTAGCCCAAAGGTTATTTAACCAATGAGCTAAGTATATGCCGCTGGACCCCCTCAGTTCGACCTTCGCGGCGCTGGCCGATCCGACCCGGCGCGCGATCCTGGCGCGGCTTGCGCTCGGCGAGACCTCGGTGATGGAGCTGGCAAAGCCGTTCGACATGAGCCTGCCGGCGATCTCCAAGCATCTGAAGGTGCTGGAGCGTGCAGGTCTGATCTCGCGCGGGCGCGAGGCGCAGTGGCGGCCGTGCCGCATCGCGCCGGCCTCGTTCAAGCAGGTCGATAGCTGGCTCGGGAATTTCCGCCGCTTCTGGGACGAGAGCTTCAACCGCCTCGACGGTCTGCTCGAGGAGATGAAGGCGGAGGAGGCCGCAAAGGCCTCGCCGCGTAGTCAACGCAAAGTCAGAGTAAAGAAGGAGAAGCAACGTGGACGCACGCGTGAATAAGACGCTGAGGATCACGACACCGTCGGATTTCGAGTTCGCCATGACACGCCAGTTCGACGCGCCGCGGCGCTTCGTGTTCGACGCGATGACCAAGCCGGAATATCTGGTTCGCTGGCTTGGCTGCGACGCGATGGCGATGCCGGTCTGCGAGGTCGACCTGCGTGTCGGCGGGGCCTATCGCTTCGTGTTCCGTTCGTCCGAGGGCATCGAGCATGAACTCACCGGCACCTATCGCGAGGTGGTGCGCCCGGAGCGGTTGGCATTCGGCGAAACCTTCTCGATGCCCGGCTTCACCAGCGACGAGTATCTGGTCATCTCTACCTTCGTCGAGGAAAGCGGCACGACGACACTGACAACTACCATCCGCCACCCGACCAAGGAGGCGCGTGACGGTCATCTCAATTCCGGCATCGAGAAGGGCGTCGAGCCCGCCTACGACCGGCTTGCGGAGGTCGTCGCCGAGATGGGGTGAGGCTGTCGCTCCGTCATTGCGAGCGAAGCGAAGCAATCCATGTCTCCACAGGTGCGGCTCGATGGATTGCTTCGTCGCTTCGCTCCTCGCAATGACGACCGGACGGGGAGGTAGTTAATACCCCCGCGTGCGATCGACCATGTTTTCCAGCGCACCGCCCGCCTCGAAGCGTGCGATCTGCTGCGCGACGTATTTCGAGATCTCGTCGGCGTCGGTGTCGGCGGCGTTGTGTGGCGTCAGCACCACTTTCGGGTGGGTCCAGAACGGGCTCGCCTCGGGCAGCGGCTCGGTCTCGAACACGTCGAGCGAGGCGGCGCCCAGCGTGCCGTCGTCGAGCGCGCGCAAAATATCCGCTTCGTTCTGCAAGCCGCCGCGGCCGGCATTGATGATGACGGGCGCGCCGAGCGGGCTGTTGCGGTTCAGCTTGGCGAACGCATCGCGGTTGAGCACATGCCGCGTATCCGGCGTCAGCGGCAGCAGGCAGACCAGGATGTTGGTCGCGCGCAGGAATGCATCGAGCCCTTCAGTGCCGTGATAGCAGATGATGCCGTCGATCCGCTTCTCGCTGCGGCTCCAGCCGACGATCCGGAAGCCGAGCGCGCGGAGCGCATGCGCCGAGGCTGCGCCCAGCGTGCCGAGCCCCATCACGCCGACGGTGATCGCGTTCGCCGCCCATTGATAGTTCGGCGCCCAGTACTTCTTGCGCTGCGACTCGCGCAGATAAAGCTCCTGGCGGTGATGCATCAGCACATGCAGCACGACATATTCGGTCATGCGGTCGGTGAGGTCGCCGACCGAAACCCGCACCAGCGGCACGTCGGGCAGCGAGCGGTCGGCCATCAGCGCATCGACCCCGGCACCGAGATTGAAAATGACGCGCAGGTTCTTGAACGCCGCGAGCTCGGCCGGCTTCGGCTTCCACACCGCGGCATAGTGCACCTCGGCGGGGTCGAGCGCGCCGCCCGGAAGCAGCACCACAGAGCGGTCGGGGCAGACCGCGTCGAACCGCGCTTTCCAGCGCGTCGACGACCAGTTTTCCGAGCCGCCGTTGATCAGCAGCGCGAGTGCGCCCTTACCCATCTAGATACCTCCAAAGTCAATGTGACAAACGTCACATAACGGGTCATGCCCGTCCTAAGTCTCCTGCCATCAACAGGGGAGAACTTCCATGCACAAACTGATCCGGGCCTCAGCTTTCATCGTCGCGGTGCTGGACATGCGCCAGCGCCCGCGGTCCAGCGTCCGGTCTGTCGAGGCTCGCCACGAGGCTTCGATCGAAATCCATCGCCGCCATCAGGAACCTAAATTTCTTTCGCTCGGCCTGTCGGCAGCGGGCATAATCGTTCGTTCTTGCAATGAACGGAGATGCCTTTTCGATGCTGTACGCCATCCTCTGCTATCATGACGAAGACTTGGTCGGTTCCTGGAGCAAGGAGCACGACGCCTCGGTCATGCAGAAACTGTCCGTCGTGCAGGACAAGCTCGCAAAGCAAGGCAAGCTCGGCCCAGTCGCCCGGCTGCTGCCGACCACGGCCGCGACCACGCTGCGCAAGGAAAACCCGCCGCTGGTGCTGGACGGCCCGTTCGCCGAGACCAAGGAGCAGCTGCTCGGCTTCTATCTGGTTGAGGGCAAGAACCTCGACGAGGTGCTCGACATCGCGCGTGACCTCGGCGAGGCCAATCCCGGCGGCACCTATGAGATCCGCCCGGTCGGCTACTTCACTCCGGGGAGCGCAAAGACGTGAGCGTGACCGACTCCGCCTGGATCGATGCCACGCTGACATCGGCGCGTCCCCAGGCGGTTGGCGCATTGCTGCGCTACTTCCGCAATCTCGACACCGCCGAGGAAGCCTTCCAGAACGCCTGCCTGCGGGCGCTCAAGAGCTGGCCGCAGAACGGCCCGCCGCGCGATCCCGCGGCGTGGCTGATCATGGTCGGCCGCAACGTCGCGATCGATGAGGTCCGCCGCAACAAGAAGCAGCAACCGCTGCCCGACGACGACCAGGCGATCTCCGACCTCGACGACGCCGAGGACGAGCTTGCCGAGCGGCTCGACGGCTCGCACTACCGCGACGACATCCTGCGGCTGTTGTTCATCTGCTGTCACAAGGATCTGCCGGCGACCCAGCAGATCGCGCTCGCGCTTCGCATCGTCTCCGGCCTGACGGTGAAGCAGATCGCGCGCGCCTTCCTGGTCTCGGAAGCCGCGATGGAGCAGCGCATCACGCGGGCCAAGGCGCGCGTCGCCGACGCCAACGTGCCGTTCGAGACGCCGGGCGCGGTGGAGCGCAGCGAGCGGCTCGCCTCGGTCGCGGCGATGATTTATCTGATCTTCAACGAGGGCTATTCGGCGAGCGGCGACACCGCCGAGATCCGCTCGCCGCTGTGCGAGGAAGCGATCAGGCTCGCCCGCCTGCTGCTGCGGCTGTTCCAGAGCGAGCCGGAGATCATGGGGCTGACCGCGCTGCTGTTGCTGCAGCACGCCCGCGCCGAAGCGCGCTTCGATGCCGATGGCCAGGTGATCCTGCTCGACGACCAGGACCGCAGCCTGTGGAATCAGAAGCTGATCGCCGAGGGCGCAGCGCTGATCGACAAGGCGATGCGTCACCGCCGCAGCGGGCCCTATCAGGTGCAGGCGGCAATCGCCGCCCTTCACGCCCGCGCGGAAAAGCCCGAGGATACCGACTGGACGCAGATCGACCTGCTCTACGGCGCGCTCGAGGTCATGCAGCCCTCGCCGGTGATCACGCTCAATCGCGCCGTTGCGGTCTCCAAGGTGAAGGGGCCGGAAGCTGCGCTCGAGATGATCGAGCCGCTGGCGCCGCGGCTTGCCAATTACTTCCATTATTTCGGCGTGCGCGGCGCCTTCCTGATGCAGCTCGGCCGCAACGAGGAGGCTCGAATCGCCTTCGACCGCGCCATCGCGCTCGCCAACACCACGGCCGAAGCCGCCCACATCCGCATGCATATCGACCGCCTGATGCGCGACAGCCAACCGCGCAATGCGAAGGCGAAGTAGTCGGCTCGCCCGGTCGCGCGTTGTTCGTGTCCAAGCTGGCAGACTTCCTGTGCGGTACCCCTCTCCCTAACCCTCCCCCGCAAGGG
>NZ_VKHP01000276.1 GCF_010811875.1 Bradyrhizobium uaiense | reverse complement strand
CGGGGCACGCGATCTTTGCCGGCAACACCGGCACGCTGCAACTCGACCAATCTGCGGCGTTCAGCGGAACGGTGTCGGATTTCGGAGGTCAGGATCAACTCGACCTGCGGGACATCGGCTTCGGCTCTGCCACCACCGTGGGCTTCTCGGCCAACAGCAGCGGCACAGGAGGAACCCTCAGCGTCAGCGACGGCACGCACATGGCCCAGATTGCGCTGCTTGGCCAGTACGCCGCCAACAGTTTCGTCGCGGCCGGCGACAGCCACGGCGGAACGCTGATCACGGAGCCAGCCGCAGCCGTCATGCAGGCCCAACTGACGCAGCCGCATGCCTAGACCGAACCGATTGGAGATCGACCGGACGGAAAGGATCCTGGTGAGGGGGACGAGAGGCGCAGCTTCGTAGCGTAAAGCGCGATTGGATCCTTTCGCGGAGAAGCAGCCTCGTCTTGCCCGTCAACTTGCCGGCCGAATGTCCAAGCGGACATGTTCCTTGATGGCCTTTAGCGGTCATGCGACCGCTAAGCGGCCTCTTCATGGTGACGGTCGGATGTTGTGCGAATGCTACTGCGCGACCTTGCTGCTGCCTTGCGTGATCAGCCGTGCGGCGCGCTGGTCGCGGGTATGGATCCAGAGCCAGTTCATCGCAACGGCAATCCGGTGGCGCACGCCGATCAGGAAGTAGATGTGGGCGAGACCCCAGATCCACCATGCCAGCGAACCGCGCAGCTTGAGCCAGCCGAAATCGATCACCGCCTTCTTCTTGCCGATCTGGGCGAGGCTGCCGGCATGCTTGTAGCGGAACGGCGGCAGGGTCTTGCCGTCGAGCCTGGCCTTGATCAATGCGGCGACGTAGCGCCCTTCCTGCTTGGCGGCCGGCGCGATGCCGGGCACCGGATTGCCGTCGGGGTCCTTGATCGTGATGGTGTCGCCGACGGCGAACACATCGGGATGGCCCGGCACGGTGAGATCAGGTTCGACCTGCAGCCGATGGGCGCGATCCGCCGGCGCATTCAGCCACTCGGCGGCGCGCGAGGCGCGCACGCCGGCGGCCCAGACGATGGTGCGGGCCTCCAGCCGCTTGCCGCCGAACACCACGCCATCGGCCGAGCATTCGGTGACCGTCTCGCCCAGCATCACCTCGACGCCGATTTTCTCCAGCGACGCTTGCGCGTAGGCCGAGAGATCGTCGGGGAAGCCGGCCAGCACGCGCGGCCCGGCCTCGATCAGCACCACGCGGGCCTTGCGCGTGTCGATGTGACGGAAGTCCGGAGCCAGCGTATCCTTTGCGAGGTCGGCGATGGTGCCGGCCATCTCGACGCCGGTCGGCCCGGCGCCGATGATGACGAAGGTCAGCAGCGCCGCGCGCTTGTCGGGATCGGTCTCGCGCTCGGCGCGCTCGAAGGCGACCAGGATGCGCCGCCGCAATGTGGTGGCGTCTTCCAGCGTCTTCAGGCCGGGTGCGAACGGCTCCCATTCGTCATGGCCGAAATAGGCGTGGCGTGCGCCGGTGGCGAGGATCAGCGTGTCGTAGGGAATGCTGCCGCCGTCGTCGAGCTCGACCAGCTTCGCCGCTGCGTCGACGCCACAGACATTGGCGAACAGCGTCGTCACCTCGGGCCGGTCGCGCAGGAGATAGCGGATCGGCCAGGCGATCTCGCTGGTCGCAAGCGAAGCGGTCGCGACCTGGTAGAGCAGCGGCTGGAACAGATGGTGATTGCGGCGGTCGATCAGCGTGATCTCGACCGGCGCGCCCGCGAGACCGAAGGCGGCTTCCAACCCGCCGAAGCCGGCGCCGACGATCACCACGCGATGAGGTTTGGCCGGCGCTTGCGTCATCTGATGTCGCCCTCGGTTTCGAACGGCTTCGTCGTCTGATTATGTAATCATTCGCGGCCTCATTCCAACACGAAATGCCCGATCGCCCGATAGCAAAAGCCAATCGCCGCAGACCTCACGCGTCCTGCGGTGCGGCCGCGGCGACGACGCGCCGTCGCATCGGCAGGAACAGTCCCGCGACCGCGCCGGCGAACGACAGCGTCGCCGCAAGGCTCATCGCCGCGGCGAATCCGTTGGCGAAATGTCCGGATGAATCGGCGGCACCGTTTGCAGCGAAGCTCGCCACCAATGACGCGATGCCGAACATGCCGCCGAGGAAGCGGCCCATGTTGAAGATGCCGGACGCCTTGCCCATCTCGCTGACGGCGACTGCGCTGAGCACCGCGTTCTGCGCGGCCGGCATCGCCATCGAGACGCCGACGCCGGCGAGCACCAGCGGCGCGACCAGCGCGGAGTACGGCACTGTCGGGCTCACGATCTCGCCGATCCAGCCGAGGCCGATCGCCTGCATTAGAAGACCGG
This sequence comes from Bradyrhizobium uaiense, assembly GCF_010811875.1. Taxonomy (GTDB): domain Bacteria; phylum Pseudomonadota; class Alphaproteobacteria; order Rhizobiales; family Xanthobacteraceae; genus Bradyrhizobium; species Bradyrhizobium uaiense. Next base: position 9,034 of record NZ_VKHP01000276.1, on the reverse strand, counting down.
TGACCACAAGCGTACGCTCGCCGAACCGGTTGACGACGGCGCCGGCGATCGGCGCGGTGACGAACAGCGTCGCGGTCCACGGGATCAGGCGCAGCCCGGCGCCGAAGGCGTTGAAGCCGAGCGCGATCTGCAGGAACTGCGGCAGCAGGAACAGCACGCCATACATCGCGGCATAGAACAGCACGCTCGCAGCCATGCCCGATGCAAATGGCCTTGTCGCGAACAGCCGCATCGGCACCATCGGGCTTGGCGTACGCAGTTCCCACAGCACGAAGATCACCGCCAGCGCGACGCCTGTTATCAGCGTGCCGGCCACTTCGGGGCTGGCCCATCCGACACTGTTGCCGCGCAGCAGGCCCCAGACCAGGGCCAGTGCCGCGAGCGCGACCAGCGACAGTCCGATGATGTCGAGCGGCGCCGCTGGTCCGAAGCTCTCGCGCAGGCGCGCCATCACGAGCACAATCGCGATCAGGCCGATCGGCAAATTGATCCAGAAGATCCAGCGCCAGCCGAGATGCTCGGTGATGAAGCCGCCGATTGCGGGGCCGATGATCAGCGCGCATCCGGTGATGCCGCTGAAAATGCCGAGCGCGCGGGCGCGCTCATCGCGGCCGAACGCGCCGCTCAGGATCGCCATCGCCAGCGGCATCACCAGCGCTGCTCCTGCGCCTTGCAGGGCGCGTGCGGCGATCAATGCCGCCGCGTCCCCGGCCAGCGCGCAGGCCGCCGATGCCACGACGAACAGGCCAATTCCGGTCGCGAACATCCTGCGCCGCCCGAAGCGGTCGCCGAGCGCCGCACCGGTCAAGAGCAGCACCGCGAAGGTCAGATTGAAGGCGTTGACGGTCCATTGCAGCGTCTCCACCCGGCTGCCGAAATCGGCGCGGATGGTGGCGAAGGCCGTGGTCATGATCATGGCGTCCAGCGCCATCATGAAGGATGCCAGCGCGGTGAGGCCGAGCACCCAGCGCTGCTCGGCGCGCTGTTCAGGGGTCTGCATGGTCGTTCTCCGTTGACGTGCCGCGGGCTTTGCGGCGCGCTTCGCAGGCCGAGACGAACCGGAACGGGCAAAGGATGCGGGCTCAAATTATTTTTGTCGGACCGCATCCTTTGGCCGTCCTCAAACGTCCTTGGGTCTGACGCGGCCGGTCCCGGCCGCAGCTAAGGAGGTTGCGATGAGACGGACCCTGATCAGGTACAAGGCCAAGCCGGAGATGGCGGAGAAGAACGCTGCGCTGGTTGCGGCGGTGTTTGCCGAGTTGAAGGCGGCAAGCCCGGATGGCGTGCGTTATCTGACGCTGCGGCTGGAGGACGACACCTTTATCCATATGGTCGAGACCGCGACCGAAGATGGCTCGAGCCCGATCCCGAAGCTTGCCGCGTTCCAGGCCTTCCAGGACGGCATCCGGGATCGTTGCGCCGAGCCGCCGCTGGTTCGCAGTGCTGTGATTGTCGGGAATTATCGTATGCTGGATGAGCCGTGAACCGAGTGAACCGATCTGGCGGAGCCATCATGACGTCATCACCCCAAGCGCCGGCCGCGGCCGAGGTCGACGCACTGCTGGCGGCAATGCGACCAAGGCTGCATCGCTACTGCGCCCGCATGGTCGGATCTGTGATCTACGGCGAGGATGTGCTGCAGGACGCGTTGATCAAGGCGATGGAATCCTTCGCGTCCGCTGCCCCGATCCAGCACCCGGAAGCCTGGTTGTTCCGGATCGCGCACAACACCGCGCTCGATTTCCTCAGGCGGCGCAACCGCCAGGACGCGCTCCACTCTTCGGAGGAGGTGGACATGATGGCCGGAGAGCTCGATGACGTCGGCCGCCGCGAGATCGCGGCAAGCAGCCTGCGCACCTTCATGCGCCTGCCGGTGGCGCAGCGCTCCAGCGTGATCCTGATGGACGTGCTCGGCTGCTCGTTGCAGGAGGTCTGCGGCATCATGGATTTCAGCCTGCCTGCGGTGAAGGCCGCGCTGCACCGCGGGCGTACGCAATTGCGCACGTTCGCCAGCGAACCCGACGATGCACCGCGGCCCGGCCTGTCGCCGGCCGATCGCAACAGGCTGAACGCCTATGTCAGCCGCTTTAACGCCCGCGACTTCGATGCCATCCGCGCCATGATCGCCGATGACATCAGGCTGGAGCTCGTCAACAGGCTGAGGCTGAACGGCAAGGCCGAAGTGTCACGCTACTTCGGCAATTATGCGAAGATCGATGACTGGCATTTGGTGACCGGGCAGGTCGAGGGACGTCCCGCGATCCTGGTGTTCGACACGGACGCACCAGGCGCGCCGCCGCGATCGTTCATGCTGCTCGACTGGTCGGCCGACAAGGTTGCGACGATCAGGGATTTCCGCCACGCGCCCTATGCGATCGACGGGGCTGAGTGGGTGGTGGATCAGGGGTAGGCGGACTGGGCGCGGTGCTCAAAAAGTGGAGCACCAATTGCGCCACAGACTCGGTGTCGTCCCGGACAAGCGAAGCGCGATCCGGGATCCATAACCACGAATGGCAATTGGTTTGCGATGTTAGGGCTCCAACCCGCTTCAACAATCTAATCCGGTGGTTATGGGTCCCTGCTTTCGCAGGGACGACGATGCTGAAACAGCTCGGCTACCGCGTCTTGCCGCCGAATTCAGCCGCTGGCAATCCGCGCCATGCGGCTGCCGGCTGCGGCCGATGCACTGTTTCGTTCAAACATGCCATCGCCGCCGTTCTCGCGCGGCAATGGCGACGCTTTATCGACATGGCCGCGGCCCGGCCAGAACATCAGGACCAGGTTCATCACGCCGTTGACGGCCGTGCCGACCACCGTTGTGGTGTGCTGATAGGTCAGCGCATATTCGGGAAATCGTCCGGCAATGGCCCTGTCGAGCACCATGAGGGCGACCCATGCCGCCATCACGCAGACCGGATCCCATCCGATGTCGCGCACCCGCATCGACTGCAGCATGAAGCAGATGACGAGCATGCCATAGAAGGCAAAGATCAACGCCGGGCTGCTCGATGCCTGCGCCAGCAGCACGTCCGTCCTGCCGCTCGCCGGCGCGTTGCCGGTGATGCCGTAGACCAGCATCATAAAGCCGATGCCCGTCACGAAGGTGCAGAAGAAAAAGGCCAACCGGCCCATCCGGGCATTGAAGCCGAAGATGTAATTCAGCATGTGACGCACCCCTTTGGCGGCAACCTCGCCCGGCGATGCTTTCCGGACCGTGAAGCCCGCCAGCACGTGCCGGCCTGTGGTTTCCGCCTGCTTTACCGGATCGTTAAAGCCTGCTGCAGTGCAGGCGCGGGTCGTCGGAGGGAGGGGGCAGGCCCTGCGACAATCGTTGCCCACGCAACCGGCATTATATTTCTTGCCATGGTCAATTTTGGCGAATTATGATGCAAGGTGCTGGGGTATGCGCCGAAGGTTCTAATCGAGGGCCGTCGGTTCGTGCTTGCTGCACACTTGCGATATCGCGCACAAAACACGTCACAGAACGACGCGCGCAAAGCGTGGCCCCGGGCCTCGATTAGGCCCGGCGGGATCTTTGGTTGAGGAGGGGAGTGAATATGAAAAAGGCATTTTGGCTGGCAGGCGCCATGGCTCTGGCGCTGGCGCAGCCCGCGACGGCGGCTGACAGCGTCAAGATCGGCTTCGTCTCGACCTTTAGCGGTCCGACCGCCGTGATCGGCAACGACATGCGCAATTCGTTCGAGCTCGCGCTCGACCATCTCGGCCGCAAGATCGACGGCAAGCCGGTCGAGGTGATCTACGAGGACGACCAGCAGAAGCCCGACGTCGGCAAGCAGAAGACCGAGAAGCTGGTGCAGTCCGACAAGGTCGACTTCATCGTCGGCTACATCTGGTCGAACGTGCTGCTGGCGTCGCTGAAGACCGCGGTCGATTCGAAGACCTTCCTGATCTCGGCCAATGCCGGTCCGTCACAGCTCGCCGGCGAGCTGTGCTCGCCTTACGTGTTCTCGACCTCCTGGCAGAACGACCAGACACCCGCCGCGATGGGCCTCTACATGAACCAGAAGGGCGTCAAGTCGGTATTCCTGATCGGACCGAACTACGCCGCCGGCAAGGACATGCTGGCCGGTGTGAAGAGCACCTTCAAGGGCGAGGTGGTCGGCGAGGAATACACGGTGTGGCCGAGCCAGCTCGACTTCTCCGCCGAGCTGACCAAGGCGCGCAACTCCAAGGCGGAGTCGATCTTCGTGTTCTATCCCGGTGCCGCCGGCGTCCAGTTCCTGAACCAGTACGCCCAGGCCGGCATCAAGGCGCAGATCCCGCTCTACACCGCCTTCACCGTCGACGAATTGTCGCTGCCGCTGCAGAAGGACAACGCGATCGGCATTCCCGGCGCGCAGGAATGGGTCAACGACCTGCCGAACGCCGAGAACAAGAAGTTCGTCGAGGACTACCGCAAGAAGTATCCCGGCCTGCGCCCGACCTACTACGGCGCCCAGGCCTACGACGCCGCCCAGCTGATCAACAGCGCGGTCGTCGCGGTGAATGGCGACCTCACCAAGAAGGACGCGATGAAGGCGGAGATGGAGAAGGCCAACTTCAAGTCGCTGCGCGGTCCGTTCAAGTATGGCAACAACCACATCCCGATCCAGAACTTCTATCTGCAGGACGTGGTCAAGGACGCCGACGGCCAACTCTCGCTGAAAACGGTCGCGACCATCGTCAAGGACGACCAGGACAAATTCCACGACAAGTGTTCGATGAAGTGATCGTCGGGCAATTCTGGCCTATAGCTTGCTTTCTGTTCACCTCGCCCCGCTTGCGGGGAGAGGTCGATTGCGAAGCAATCGGGTGAGGGGGGCTCTCCGCGAATCTGGTCCGCGGAGGCAGCCCCTCACCCCAACCCTCTCCCCGCAACGGCGGGGCGAGGGAGAACACGCAGCGTGCAATGCGTCGGCGTGCGCCCATCCCCGCTTCGCTCAAGGTGACGTAGCCTCACGATGTATCTCGTCGTCGAACAACTGCTGAACGGCCTGCAATTCGGCCTGTTGCTGTTTCTGCTGGCGGCCGGACTGACCCTGGTGTTCGGCATCATGGATTTCGTCAATCTGGCGCACGGCTCGCTCTACATGATGGGCGCCTATTTCGCCGCGACCTTCGTCGCCTGGACCGGCAGTTTTGTTCTGGGCGCACTGATGGCGTTGGGCGCCACGTTGCTGCTCGGCATCGTGCTCGAATATGTCGCGCTCAGGCATCTCTATGGCCGCGGCCATCTCGATCAGGTGCTGGCGACCTTCGGCCTGATCCTGTTCTTCAACGACGCTGTGCGCCTGATCTGGGGCCCGGCCGGCCTCGCGCTGCCGTTGCCGGCCTGGCTCACGGTACCGGTGCAGATCATTCCCGGCGTGTATTATCCGGCCTACCGGCTGATGATCATCGCGGTCGCACTGGCGGTTGCTGCGATGCTTTATCTGGTCGTGATGCGCACCCGCGTCGGCATGCTGATCCGCGCCGGCGCCTCCAACCGCGAGATGATCGGGGCGCTCGGCATCAACATCAAGCTGCTGTTCACGCTGGTGTTCGGCCTCGGCGCGGCGCTCGCCGGTCTCGCCGGGCTGATGCAGGCGCCGATCCTCACCGTGCAGATCGGCATGGGCGAGAACATCCTGATCCTCGCTTTCGTCATCATCGTGATCGGCGGCATCGGCTCGATCCGCGGCGCCTTCATGGCGGCGATCTTCGTCGGCATCATCGACACGATGGGCCGCGCCTTCCTGCCCGACCTCTTGCGCAAGGTCTTGAGCGGCGCTGCCGCCTCGACCGCAGCACCGGCGTTGTCCTCGATGCTGATCTACCTCCTGATGGCGATCATCCTTGTGCTGCGGCCCGAGGGGCTGTTCCCGGCGGCCAAACGATGATGCCGAAGCTTAACGCCTCCAATGCGGTCGCGGCGCTGATGTGCGCCGCGCTCATTCTGCTGCCGGTCTACTCGGCCGCCACCGGCAACATCTTCATCCTCACGCTGTTCACCCGCATCACGATCTATGCACTCGCCGCCGCGAGCCTCAATCTGATCATGGGCTATGGCGGCATGATGAGCTTCGGCCATGCCGCCTATCTCGGCATCGGCGGCTATGCCGTCGGCATCCTCGCCGCCGAGGGCATCGGCTCCGGCTTCATCCAGTGGCCGGTGGCGCTCGTGGTCTCCGCGCTGTTTGCGCTGCTGATCGGTGCGCTGAGCCTGCGCACCCGCGGCGTCTATTTCATCATGATCACGCTGGCCTTTGCGCAAATGGCCTATTACGTCGCCTCCGCCCTGTCGCGCTACGGCGGCGATGACGGCCTCACCGTCTACAAGCGCAGCGATTTCGCCGGCCTGATCAATCTGTCGGACCGCAACCAGTTCTACTATCTCTGCCTGGCCTGCCTGTTCGGCGGCCTCTATCTGATCTGGCGCATCGTCAATTCGCGTTTCGGCCTCGTGGTGCAGGGCGTCCGCTCCAACGAGCAGCGCATGCAGGCGATCGGCTTCCATGCCAACCGCTATCGCCTGGTCTGTTTCGTCATTGCCGGCACGATCTGCGGCCTGGCCGGCGCGCTGCTTGCCAACAACACCGATTTCGTCAGCCCGGCGGTGATGTACTGGACCCGCTCCGGCGACCTGATGGTGATGGTGATCCTGGGCGGCATGGGATCGCTGTTCGGACCTGTCGTCGGCGCCATCGTCTATCTGCTGCTCGAGGAGCTGTTGTCGCAGTTCACCGAGTTCTCGGGACTGATCCTCGGCCCGGTGCTGCTGTTGATCGTGCTGTTCGCGCGCGGCGGCATCATGGGCCTGCTCGGGAGGATGCGCCGTGGCTGAACCCTTGCTGCGCGTCGACAGTCTGGTCCGTCGCTACGGCGGCATCGCCGCGACCGACAACCTCTCGATGGAGGTCATACCGGGCGAGCTGCATGCCATCATCGGCCCCAACGGCGCCGGCAAGACCACGCTGATCAGCCAGTTGACCGGGCAGGTGATGCCGAATTCCGGCACCATCTACTTCGCCGGCCGCGACGTCACCAGCCTGCCGTCCTACACGCGCTCCAGGCTCGGGCTGGCGCGCTCGTTCCAGATCACCTCGCTGCTGAAGGACTTTTCCGCGATCGACAATGTGGCGCTGGCGGCGCAGGCGCATGACGGCCACTCCTTCCGCTTCTGGGGCAATGCGCGCAAGGAGCGGCATCTGCGCGACACCGCACGCGCAGCGCTGGAGCGCGTCGGCCTCGGCCAGCGCGCCGATATCGTGGTCTCGCAGTTGAGCCATGGCGAGCAGCGCGAGCTTGAGCTCGCGGTCGCGCTTGCGACCAAGCCGCAGTTGCTGTTGCTAGATGAACCGATGGCCGGGCTCGGCGTCACCGAGTCGGCGCGGATGGTCGCGCTGCTTAAGGAGCTGCGCAAGGAAGTCACCATCGTGCTGGTCGAGCACGACATGGAGGCGGTGTTTGCGCTGGCTGACCGCATCACGGTGCTGGTCTATGGCCGCGTCATCGCCTGCGACGTGCCCGACGCGATCCGCAAGCACGAAGAGGTCAAGCGCGCCTATCTTGGCGAGCAGCATGCGGTGACGCGCCATGACTGAATCAAACGCCGCTGAAACGTTGCTCGAAGTCGATGCGATCGAGACCTGCTACGGCTTGAGCCAGGTGCTGTTCGGCCTGTCGCTCAAGATCAAGTCGGGCGAGATGGTCGCGCTGATGGGTCGCAACGGCATGGGCAAGACCACCACCATCCGTTCGATCATGGGCCTGACGCCGGCGCGCGCGGGCGCCATTCGTTTCGCCGGCGAGTCAGTGCGCGGCCTGCCGTCGTACAGAATTGCAAAACTCGGCATCGGCCTGGTGCCGGAAGGCCGCCAGATCTTTCCGAACCTCACGGTGCGCGAAAATCTCGTCGCCGCCTCAGGAAATCGGCTCGGCGCTTCCGATCCGTGGACGATCGACAAGATCCATGCGCTGTTTCCGCGGCTAGCCGAACGCACCGGCAATATGGGCGTCACGCTGTCCGGCGGCGAGCAGCAGATGCTCGCGATCGGCCGAGCGCTGATGACCAACCCGAAGCTCCTGATCCTCGATGAAGCGACCGAAGGCCTGGCACCCTTGATCCGCGACGAGATCTGGAGCTGCCTGTCGATGTTGAAGGGCCGCGGGCAATCGGTGCTGGTGATCGACAAGAACGTCGGCAACCTCGCCCGCATCGCCGACCGTCACTACATCATCGAGCGCGGCAAGACGGTGTGGAGCGGCACCAGCGAGCAGCTGATCGCCGAGCCGGATCTGCAGCACAAGTATTTGGGGATTTAGCGCCGGACCAACGCGACGCTCTCAGCTCCGTCACCCTGAGGAGCGCGTAGCGCGTCTCGAAGGGTCGACGGCCCGGCTGGTGGCCGTGCATCCTTCGAGGCTCGCAAGCGCTCGCACCTCAGGATGACGGATGACGGGATCAAAACATCTCGAACTCGGTGCTCCCAGCAACTGATCACCGCCAGACTGCCGCGCACAAAGCGATTCCCGTCACCCTGAGGAGCGCGTCTTCGCGCGTCTCGAAGGGTCGACGGCCACCAGCCGGGCCGTGCATCCTTCGAGACGCGCTGCGCGCTCCTCAGGGTGACGGAGCTGAGAGCGTCGCGTTGGTCCGGCGCTAAATCCCCAAATACTTGTGCTGCAGATCCGGCTCGGCGATCAGCTGCTCGCTGGTGCCGCTCCACACCGTCTTGCCGCGCTCGATGATGTAGTGACGGTCGGCGATGCGGGCGAGGTTGCCGACGTTCTTGTCGATCACCAGCACCGATTGCCCGCGGCCCTTCAACATCGACAGGCAGCTCCAGATCTCGTCGCGGATCAAGGGTGCCAGGCCTTCGGTCGCTTCATCGAGGATCAGGAGCTTCGGGTTGGTCATCAGCGCTCGGCCGATCGCGAGCATCTGCTGCTCGCCGCCGGACAGCGTGACGCCCATATTGCCGGTGCGTTCGGCTAGCCGCGGAAACAGCGCATGGATCTTGTCGATCGTCCACGGATCGGAAGCGCCGAGCCG
>NZ_VKHP01000275.1 GCF_010811875.1 Bradyrhizobium uaiense | reverse complement strand
CGGCCTCCCCAAAAGCAGCCTTGAATCTGATTTGCTCCTAAAAGGGAATCCTTAGAGTCCACACCACCTAGTGTTCCGTCCCGGAAATTCGCTGACAAAGTCGCGCGAGTTTCTGGAGGATGGAGTCAGCGGTGACGTTCCACACGAAGGGACAAGAATTTGCATTGTGGGTGCGGATGAAGTGGTCGATTTTTTTGACGAGATCGGCGGTGGAATCGAAAGAGCCGCGACGGATAGCGCGTTGAGCAATGAGAGCGAAGAAGCGTTCGACCTGGTTGAGCCATGAGGCGTAGGTGGCGTGAAATGAATGTGCCAACGCGGACGGCGTGCGAGCCAGGCTCTGACCTTCGGATGCTTGTGGGTGGCGTAGTTGTCGACGACGAGATGGACGTCGAGTTGGGCTGGCACGCTCGCCTCGATGTGACGCAGGAAGGCGAGGAACTCCTGATGGCGATGGCGGGGTTTGCACTGGGCGATGACCGCGCCGTCAAGCACGTTGAGGGCGGCGAACAGCGTGGTGGTGCCGTGGCGCTGGTAGTGTGACGCCTTCGATGTAGCCGAACCCCATGGGCAGCATGGGCTGGGTGCGTTCGAGGGCCTGGATCTGGCTCTTCTCATCGACGCAGAGCACTACGGCTTTGTCGGGCGGATTGAGATAAAGCCCAACGACGTCGCGTAGCTTCTCGACGAAAAAGGGATCGGTCGAAAGTTTGAAGCTGCGGGTGCGGTGAGGTTGCAGACCGAAGAGCTGGAACAGACGATGGACGGTGCTCTTGGCAATCCCGGTCTCTTTGGCGATCGCGCGCACGCTCCAGTGTGTTGCGGCCTTGGGCTTGCGAGCGAGTGTCTTGGTGATCAACTCGGCCACCGCCTCATCCTCAACGGTGCGGGGCCTGCCGCTACGCATCTCGTCGTAGATGAAGCGCTTGCTCCATTTGCCGATCGTATGGGGACCGACGCCAAGCCGCGCCGCCACGACGGTGTTGCTGGGCTCGCGCTCGCTCGCCAGCACGATCTTCGCTCGCAACGTCAGTGCCGCCGGCAACGAGCGCGAGCTCGTTATGGCCAACAGATGCGTGCGTTCGTCGTTCGATATCGTCAGCGTCGCTTTTGGCCGTCCGGTTCGCATCGGGTAGCTCCTTCGATCAGGATACCCGAAACCCATGCAATATTTATGCTACGAACTTACGGGACGGAACACTAGGTTGCGGTGGACGCTGTGATTGTGACGGTCGGATGCTCGTTGCAGCTAGAGGTTGGCGCTCTCTCGCGCACGATCAACCACTGCTCAGTGCTTTTAGTGTCGTGGGCGATGCAGTAGCCAGCTAACCTCTGCGGGGAATGTCTTCCAGCATCGTCTTCACCGGGCAAAGTAGGTTGAATTATGCCAGTCGCAGTCTAGCAAACAAGTCAACATCGGATGCCACGTAGTAGCCTTAATTGCTTCGGAAGATAATAATACTGTTTTCGCTCTTGTATTTTCGACGCAGCAATCTTGTTGTTCAGGAGACAGCAAAATGGCTACGGAAGTTTATCAAGATAGCTATTACGCGCGTCAGCGCATCGGATCGCGCGCAAGCGCGAGCGTCATTCTGCCGATAGTGTTCGACCTCATTAAACCCCAAGCGTTCGTCGATGTCGGTTGCGGTGTCGGCACCTGGCTTTCCGTAGCAGGCGATCTTGGCGTTGCGACATTGGTCGGCCTGGAGGGCGCTTGGGTCAAGGATGTTGCGATCGAACCCGGCACCTTCACCGTCAAGGTTTGCGAACTGGATCGCCATCTTGAATTGCCGCCGGATCTTCCGGCCCGATATGACCTGGCGCTATGCACCGAAGTCGCCGAGCACCTCCCGGAAGAAAGAGCGACATCCCTCGTCGACGACCTTTGCGCCCTGTCTGACGTCGTCCTCTTTAGCGGGGCCATTCCGGGCCAAGGAGGCAGCGGGCACATCAACGAGCAATGGCAGGACTATTGGGCGAACAAGTTTCGCGCTCTCGATTTCTATCCTTACGACGTTGTTCGACCGAAAGTGTGGAACGACGCCGCAGTTGAGGTGTGGTACCGTCAAAACATGCTTCTTTACGTGAGCAAGCAGCTCGCCGGCACCATGAAGGGTCTGCAGCCCTCGGAGATGCTCAACGTCATGCACCCAGAACTGTACGGATGGAAGCACCCGCCTGGAATCAGATATCTGCTGGGCGAACTTCCACTCGCAATCAGAAGACTGGCGAACCGGCGGCTCGGGAGAGCCGCATAAACGCGGCGAATAGGGCGTTGAAATCGGAGCCGGTGTCCGGTGATCAGCGAAGCGCAGAGAGAGCGATCTCCGGAGAAACCAGGAAGTCAACACAACTACGCTCATTTGAACGTCGTCATCGCGCCTAGCAATGCATTTCCGAATTAGGATATTCGGCTTAGGTAATCGGTCCGCCTTCGACGAACTGCATCCGATAGGCGGAACACGAGGGCAGTCGCTGACGTACGCAGGGCAATCTGCCGGTGCGGAAAGGAGAGGGGCCTCTAATTTACGGCGGCTTCATCCACCGAAAAGTTGATGTCAGCTGAGCGCGCTATATCGCGCCTGCATAGCGCGATTTCCGCGCGGGTCACGCAGCGAACTTTGCGCCCGCGAAACCCTAACCGTAAGGCTGATGTAAGCCTCGTCGAGTAACTTGATCGCAAGCTCGGAATGCATTTTGAGGGCTTGGTGCTTGCCGAGGTCACGTATTCGAAAACATTTTTCGCCCTTTGGGGCAGCAAGTTATGAATCGTAGGGAATTGCTGGCCAGCGTCGCCGCTGTCCTTGTGAGCGAGCGAGGCCGGGCCTTCGGCATCAGTCAGCTCCAACCGAGCGAAAATCACCTCAATTCCGTTGAGGAAGGGAAGAGCGGTAGCGATCCAGCCGTCCTTCCGAACTTCGCCTTTGAGCCCGAGACCGAGGCGCTTGCTGTCGCATGGGCTGCGGCCGGTACGACGATGACACGCCGTCGCAAATGCACCGTCAACCGGGGCGTCTCACGACTAAAGCACTTTCCCGTCGGGGATCCTGTCTGGCCGTGTCTTGTGCACCTTGGCAAGGCCGGACCAACGCTTGCCACGTCCAGGATCAACATCAAGACTCCCGGCACCTACGACCTGACGCAGGTTGGCGACGTCACGCTCGTTGCCAACGCCACCGTCGCGGCCTCCGGCGGCGGCTACTTCCGGATGACGGGTCTGACATGCTCCAGCCTTCCGCCGACGAGTCACGCGGTTGGCGTCTTCTCGTTGTCTCCCGGTGCTGTTGCCGACATGTCTTCTGAAATCGGCGCCAATGGCGCCACGAGCGGTATCACGCTCGGCATCTGGAACAGCGCTGCGAACAAGTTGGCGGCCCGCTGCGGCGGAGCCCTCGTTCCCTCCATCGGGAACGCCACGGATTGGGACGGCCAGTATTTCAACGCCATCTCGCGCGACAACACTGGCAACTTCCAGGCCTACCGCAACGGTCGTCTGGTCGCTGATGTCGCATCTACGTCGGTGCCTTTGCCCGCGCAGGAGATGTATCTGTTGGCTGCTAACAACAACGGCACTCCGTCCGGCAGCACGAGAGCGCTGTCCAGCTGGTTCGTGGCCGCACGCAACCTCACCGCGGCGCAGATGCAAGAACTCAGTGCGGTCCTCACGATGTGGCATCAGGTCATGTCGACCGCTGAGCTGGACACCCACGAAGCAGGCTATCAGCCGCAGAATGTCACCTCTTACGATGCGATCGTCTATGGTGCCACGGCTGCTGGCGTTCTCGCGGCGCGATCGTTGGCACGGGAGGGGCATTCTGTCTGTATCGTCGGTGGCTGGCGCGAGTACAACGTAAGTGGGATGCCCGGCGTCGGTGGCTTGGGTTGGACCGACAGTACGGCTCCCACCGCGATCACGGGGTTGGCGCGATACCTCATCAATCGCGCGGAGACGCTCGCCGGTGATGTTTTCTGGATCGATCGCGCCTCGCCCCCGACGCTCACGGCGACGGCGCGAGCTCAAGCGAAACATATCAAGACGCTTCTCCTAGGCACGTCGAAAATCTCTTTCGAGCCCCGCCATTTCGAGCAGGCCAACCGGGAGCTGCTTGACCCGTCGTTTGCGGGCGGTGCCGACATTCCCGTCTATTGGTCAACCGGCGCGATCAGCGGGGACGTTGCGGGCGGACAAATCGCCAGTTTCACGACGCGCGACGGCCGGACATTCCATGCGAAGGTCTTCATCGATTGCTCTTACGAGATGGACCTGGCCTATGTCAGCGGCTGCACCATGATGGTTGGCCGCGAGAAGGCTGGCTCCGGCATGGAAGCAGCGGATGGCTTCCGGGGCGTTCAAACCACCTTTGGCACGGCGCCGAACCTGGCCGTCAATCATGCGGGTGTGCCGGTCAAAATCGATCCCTGGAACATTCCAGGCGACACCAAGTCAGGGTTGATTGCCGGCGTGCAGGGCGTCTTCACGAACGGAACGCCTGCGAATGGTTCGGCGGATGGCAAGGTTCAATCGATGGCCTATCGCCTGACATTGACTACGAGGCCGGCCTACATGATCCCGTTCCCGTCAACTCCGCCTGCCGGCTATTCGACGTCGAAATACGAGATCCTGCTGCGCCTTTTCGCGGCGGACCCCACGCTGGTCTTGACCGACATCTTCAATATCCAGACGCTGGCGCCCGGAGTCTACGATTTCAACACGAAGAACATTATGTCGAGCGACTTCGTGGACCCGGCCTCGACCGAGTACGCCACCGCAAACTATGCTCGCCGCGAAGAGATCATCCGGCTTCACAAGGATTACATCCTGGGCTTGTGGTATCTCCTACAGCATGATGCGGACGACCGCATTCCTTCGGCGATCCGCACCGCGGCGCTGACCCATGGCCTGTCGGCGAAGCACTATTTCTCGCCGAATTGGGGCGATCAGCCCAACTTCAACAGCCAGATTTACGTCCGCTCCGGTCGCCGTATCGTCGGCGATTACGTGGTGACGGCCGATGATCTCGACGCGAAGGACGGCACGACGCCACGATCGAGCAAAACGGTTGCGGTTGCCGCCTACGACATGGACAGTCACGCCATTGAATATCGGGCATACTTCGACGGCACGAACTGGAGGGTCATCATCGAGGGTAATCTCTATATCACCCCGACCAGCGGCGTGGACAAGAAGGCGCCGATTCCTTACGAATACATGCTTCCCAGAACGGGCGACCCATCGAATCTGCTGTGCCTGTTCGGTGGTTCGGCCACCAACGTTGCGATCAGCGAAATCCGCATGGAGCCGCCGTTCTGGCAGATGGGTCAAGCTGCCGCTGTTGCCGCCGCGCTCGCGATCGAGAACGGCGACAACAGCGTGAAAGCACTCGCAACCAACTATCCCGCGCTACGCGCCCGACTTCTCGGAGTGAGATCATTGCTCGCAGGAGAGACCTCGCTCTCGCTGCCGACGGTGAACTAGTCATCCAGAATGCAGGCGCTCCACAACAGGGAGCACTGGCAGATCGCTCCGGAAGAGCACTTGGCAGAGTGCACATGACGAACCGGCCAATTGGTTCGTGAACCGGCGTGGGGTCTTGATTGACTTCATGTCTATGAGGCAATGCCGCGATAGCCCTCAATCAGCCGCAAGCCATGAACGGCGCCGCGGCCCAGTGCATAGGCATAGACCACCCCAGGCGGATCAGGTCCGGCCAAGGCCTGTCATCGCGTGACAGCGCCCAGAAGTAGCCGGTTTTTGTCCTACCGCGCCCCGGATCCAGCACCGGCGCCGGGGTCTCATCGACGCAGAGCTTCGAGGAGGCCAGCAGAAGCTGGCGCAGACGATGCCACAAGGGCTTCAATTCCTGGGCGGCATAGCCGACCCAGAAGGCGAGCGTGGAACGGTCGACGGCGATACCGTGCGTCGCCAGCATCTGCGCCTGGCGGTAAAGCGGCAAATGCCAATGATACTTGGCATCGATGACGTGCGCGACCAGTCGCTCGGTAGGCAATCCTCCCCTGATCAGTCGCTCGGGCGCGGCGTGCTGGAGGACGACGCCATGACAGGCGCGGCAGGCCAGCTTGGGCCGGCGGGTGACGATGACGCGATACTGCGCCGGCACGACGTCCAGCCTCTGGCTCTCATCGTGGCCGATCTCAAAGAGATCGCCTTTACAGGACGGACAGCAGGTTGCAGCGGGCATCAGGGTCTCGACGATGCGCGGCAAATGCTCCGGAAGCTGACCACGGTTGGTTCTACGCTCGGCCGCTCTCTTCTCGGAGGTTCTGCGATTGACGCGATCCTCGGCTGCTTCGAGAGCTGCGACCGCCTCTTCGATGTCCTCCAGAACAAGCTGTAGCTGATCAGCATCCAGCTTTTCCGAGGACCGGCCGAACTGTGCGTCTTTTGCAAGCTTGAGCAGCCGCTCGAGCCGGGCGCAGCGATCCAGCAGAGCCGCGGCAAAGACACGCAACTCGGCTGGATCGCTCGGCAGCTCATCGGGCAAATCACTCATTGGCCCGACTTTGCCATGCTTCGCGTCACGATGCAGTGATGATTTACATTTTTACGCAAGCGCTTTCGGCTGCGGGATTCGAGGCGCGTGCATGCGCGTCCAATCCATGCCGGCCACCAGCGCTGACAGCTGGGCCGCATTCATCCGCATCACACCGGCCACGATGGGTGGCCATTTGAAGCCGCTGCCATCGAGCCGCTTCCAGTACATCACAAGGCCGCTGCCGTCCCAGACGACGATCTTCACCCGATCGGCGCGCTTCGCACGGAACACCACCGCCACGCCCTTCATCGGGTCATGGCCCAGCGTCCTCCTTCGCCAGCAGCGCCAAGCCCTCCGCACCTTTTCTGAAGTCCACAGGTTGCGTCGCGACGTAAATCATGAGGTTCGCGGGCGGCGTCAGCATGAACGTGTCCGTCGGAGCGCAATGAACACATCGCTCAATACAGCAAGGCCAGGCGCACCGCGTACCTCCACGCGGGCTCCCTGGAACTCAATCGTCACAACGGCGGCTTCCGGCGACCCGGCGGGCTCTGCGGCCGCAGGCAACGCCGATTCCGACATCACCGGCACGAACGACAGCGTGTCCGCCGAAGCCGGCAGCACCAACTGGCCCAAACGCGCCCGGCGCCGCCTGTCGTGCACCTGCTGGGGCCGGCAGCCATGGCGACGGGCGACGTCTGTGACCGCCCCCGGCAAAGCACCACGCGGGCAGGTCTCGGTATGTGCAATCCACTGGTGTCGCGCCAGGACCGCTGGAGCGCGTGCCTTTGCGCCCCGACAATCGCTTGCGAACCTTGAGTTGCCGGACCGCGCTCGCCGTTGCGGCGCACTAAATTAGAGCTAACATGTTCCGATCCTTTCGCGAGAAACCCCGCCGCCAGATGTTGTCACCACGCAGATCTCAGCCGTCGAGGCACAAGCCGAGACTGCCTGATGGGGTGCGCATCTACGCGATGAGCGACATTCATGGCTGCGCCCATTTGCTGAAGCAGATGCTCCGGGTGATCGACGCCGACGTCGCGCGAAGCCGTCCACGCTATGCCATCGAAGTATATTTGGGCGACTATGTCGACCGTGGGCCAGATTCACGCAGCACCCTCGATATCCTGATCAACCGTAGCCGGCGGGGCAACACGGTCTTCCTGAAAGGAAACCACGAGGCCTTTCTCGGCGACGTCTTGCGCAATCTAGCGCTCCTGCCCGAGTGGCTGCAGGTCGGCGGGCTGTACACGCTGATGTCCTATGGATTGGCGCCTCCTCCGCTCCGGGAGAAGAGGAGCAGCACACGTTGGTGCGGGACTTGACGCGTGCAATGCCGCCCCAACATCGGGAATTTCTCGACAAGTTGCGGCCAACGTTTAGCTGCGGCGACTTCTTCTTCGTCCATGCCGGCGTGCGCCCGGGGTGCCGCTCGCCGAGCAGCAGGAGGCGGATCTACTCTGGATCCGCGAGGAATTTCTGCAAAGCAAGCGGAACTTCGGCAAATACGTTGTGCACGGTCACACGCCCGTGCACATGCCTGAATTGTTGGAAAATCGTGCCAATATCGATACCGGTGCCTTTGCGACCGGCAATCTCACCTTGCTGACGATCCAGGGCAACAGCATGCTTGCGCCTCCGCGAACGGCGTCGGCGGTGGGAGGCATTCCAGCCTTCGCCGACGCCGCAGCATCGCGAGCAGCCTCAATAGGCCTCCTGGTACATCAACGCAGTCGCTGTGCGAATCAGGATCCGGATGTCGAGCCAGATGCTCCAGTTGCTCACATACCAGACGTCATACTCGACGCGCTTTTCCATCAGGTCGATGGTCGGCGTCTCGCCGCGGAAGCCGTTGACCTGGGCCCAGCCGGTCAGACCCGGCTTCATGTGGTGCCGATAGACGTATTTGCTGATGAGCTGGTCGTAGTAGTTGTCGTGGGCCAGCGCGTGCGGGCGCGGACCGACCAGAGACATCTCACCGCGCAGCACATTCCAGAGCTGCGGCAACTCATCGATGCTGGTCTTGCGCAGGAAGCGGCCGACCCGCGTCACCCGCTTGTCCTGCTTGGTGACCTGCGTGACCGTGGAGCCGTTCTCGGCCACGGTCATGCTGCGGAATTTCCAGATCTGGAACGGCTTGCCGTTGAAGCCACGGCGCGACTGCCGGAAGATGATGGGACCAGGGGTATCGAGCTTGACCAGCAGTGCCGCCGTCAGGATCAGCGGCGCCAGCATCAGCGACGCGAAGGATGCGAGCCCGATGTCGAGGCAGCGCTTCTGGACCCGCTCGAACACGGACAGCGGCGGCCGCTGGATCTCGATCGCCACCGTCCCGCTGACCGGCAGGAACGGCCGCGACACCAGGTCGGCGATCGGGAAATCGGGCAGCAGGCGGATCGGCTGCGGAACCACCCGGAGATGCTGGCTCAGCTTCTGCAGCATCGGCAGCTCATTCCAGTCGATCGCCACGAGATATTCGTCGACGTCAGTCGCGCGAGACTGCCGGACCACATCGGAAATCTGCTGGCTCCAGGCCTCGTCATCCTGGTCCGGGCCCACGCTGAACACGAAATGACGCACGACATCGAAGCCGTGCTTGCGGAGATCCTTGAAACGGTTCGACGTGAAATCAAGCGAGCGCAGACTGAGCAGGATCACCTTGCGGTCGATCAGCCGCTCCTTGGCGAAAGCCGACGACAAGCAGTAGCGCCAGATCACACGGTGCGCGACAAGCCCGAGCGCCCCAATCACCGTGAACAGGATGATCGTGCCGCGAGACAGGTTTGCCGTCGACTTCAAAAGGAACGCTGCGACCGCCAGCGTGGTCAGTGCGAACAGCCAGGTGAACAGGACCTTGCGCGATTGCCAGAGCGTATTCAGCAATCTGTGGTTGTCATAGGCTCCCTGAAAATAGGCGGCCGCAACGAAGACCATGCCGACAATCAGCCCGGCGCCGAGCGAATTGTCCGGGTCGGTCGGCGGATTCGTGAATTCGCGATAGAGGGCTCTCGCCGCCACGTAGCTGAGCAGGATGAGAAGGAAGTCGCCGGCGATGACGAAAAGCTGAAACGGCCTCTGCAACGAGGTCCCGCGGTTCGAGCTCAGTATGTGGAGTCCATCGGAGCCGTACGTTGTTGCAGACATCTCGACCTCATCATCACTTCAACGGCCGCGCGTCGCGTGAAAGAAAACGGACAAAGCCAACAAATGTCGGTGGAGACGACTCGAAACGATCTAACGCAAAAAGCTTGCCTGGGAAGTTCGGGTTCGCGCGAACGCCGGCGGAAGTTGTTTAGTAAACGAAGCGATATTGTGGCGCCGCACTCGGAAAATCAATTTCGTTCTTCGCATTGCAAAATTATGACGTTGGCCTCGATCACAGCATGATGCACAAGCAAGCAATTCGTAATGCGCAATTGTTCAGCGCGAGCACGGAACCCCCGTCTCATGAGTGCGTGCGCAATGAGGCGCGCCAGATTGCACGACTTGACGTCATGCTGTTGACATTTCCCTGAGCAGCGCTGCTCGCACCAATTTATGCATGTAACAGAATCGTTGATGCTTCCGGGCAACAGTTCGTTGCGCACACGCCTTTGATGTCACGACAATTCGACTGTGGCGCTTAAACCAATCTTAGCTCGTGGCCGTTAGGGAGTATGGCGGCGAGGAGTAACGAGTGTGACCACATTGGCGATCTGCTGCACCTTGTTTGGCATGGCCTTGGGTGTCCGGTTCAGGTTTTTCGTCCTCCTGCCGGTGCTGTTCCTGGGCACGCTGCTCATTGTCGTGCTTTCGGTCGCAGAGCAGCTTGGCTTCGGTCAGGCGTTATCCACCATCGCCGTGTTCGCCGGCTGCCTGCAGTTTGGGTATTTGGTCAGCGCGCTGATCAGGCACAACGCCGGTTCGGCTGTGGTGATCGAGAAAAAGGAACCGCTGGCGGTCCGCAGCTCGGTTGACCGCCGGCGATGAGCCTTGCCGCCGAAACGCGGCAAAACCGACGCAATCTGGGCACAAGAGCGGTAGCAATCTGACGGCGATAGTCAGCAGCGCGTCGTCACCTTTGGCGGAGCTAGCCGTACGCATCCGGCTAAGGCCCCGGCTAGGGCCGTTGTTGGGCGGAAGGCTGATGGTGCTTAAGCGGCGTGGGCGACGCTTTGAGGCTGCCAATTCCAAGGCAGCAGTGCATTGATGCGCTTGGCAGGGTGATCGTAAGCGTCGTTCCGCTCCCACCTTCTCGTGGCACATGGGATAGGCGAGTTTCACGATCTCTTTGAAGGGATCGGCTTGTGTCTATGCTTGACCATACGCTTATGTCGGACGTGACGGCGCAGCGGCTGGAAGTGATCACGGAGACGGGACGCCGTCGTTGGTTCTCCAAGGATGACAAGGCCCGGATCGTCGAGGAGACGCTGGTACCAGGCGCGGTCGTTTCCGAGATTGCCCGACGACACGGACTGACCTGCAACAAGTGTTCACCTGGCGCCGGCAAGCGCGCCGGTTGCCGACGCCGATGGCTAACGATCCGCCCTTTGTACCGGCGGTGGTGGACGCCACGCACCGGCGGTGGCTGTTGGCCACGATGTCGGGGTCATCGAGATCGAAGCCGAAGGCGTCACTATCCGGGTCGGCCGAGGCGCGGACGTGGCGATGATTGCGACCATCGTCCATGCGCTGAAGGCAAGCCGGTGATCGGCCCGTCCGGAACTGTCCGGGTAATGGTGGCAACCAAGCCGGTCGACTTCCGCAAGGGAATGGAGGGGCTTGCGATGTTGGTACGCGAGCACATGAAGGCTGATCCGTTCTTGGGTGCTGTTTATGTGTTCCGTGCCAAGCGGGCCCAACACGCGACATTCTGCATACAGTCTTCGAAGCGCGACAATTGCATATCCGTGGCATCCGCTTTTTCGGCGGACGCTTCAGGTCGCACCTTTCCGACGCGGCAAGGATTTGAAGTGC
>NZ_VKHP01000274.1 GCF_010811875.1 Bradyrhizobium uaiense | reverse complement strand
CGAGAAGAAGCTCTCGGATATCCGCCGCGACGAAGCTGCGGCCGCCGCTGCCAAGCTGCAGCAGAAGGCTTCCACGGCCGCCTGAAGCTCGATGTGAGCGAATGCAGAGACATGAAAGCCCCGGTTCAGCGAACCGGGGCTTTTTTCTTGGATCAAGATGCCGCCTGCTCTTCAAATCTCGTCCGCAGCAGCAGCTTCTCGATCTCTGCCGCGCGGGGCGCGCTGAGTGTGCCACGCTCGATCCCGAGCGGGACATTGCGCAGCGCCAGCTCGCGATACAACGCACCGAGCGCCCGGAGGTGCTTGAGGATCGTTCCAACGTCCCCCCGCGCCACGCAGCCGCCCATGCCGTTGGCCAGGCCGCCGTCGAGAACGGCTGCAACGGTCCCCCGCAGCAGCGGCATCATCCGCACGCAGCGCGTCGGCCTCGCTGGCACCAAAGCTCTTCCAGAGCGCGACGCCTTCCTTGAGCAGCGCGATCAGGAACGGACCGATATAGTAGGCCGAGGCATGATAGAGCGCCCGCACGCCGGCCGGCAGCGCCAGCGGCTCGCAGCCGATGCGGATCGCAAGCCATTCCAGATCGCGCCTGAAGTCGCCTTCGGCCTCGATGCCGACGGTGCATCCGCGCAGCCCCTCGAGCGCGACGTCGGGATTTGCAAACATCTGCGTCGGATGAAATCCGCCGGTTGCGGCGCCCGCGGATTTCGCTTGATCGATCGCCGCGAGCTCCGTCGCGCCGCTGCAATGGACCACGCGGTGACGCGGCTCCCAGCGCAGATCGACGGGTCGCCGAAGGCGATCGGCCTACGTGCCGGGCGGCGGGAACGGCAGACGCGCGAGGGTCACGGCCCACGGCAAATACGGGGGCTTTGCAGTCCCGGCCAAAACGCGGAACGGGATCGGCAGGGCATCAAGCCGAACCACCAGGCACGAAAGCAAAAGGCCCGACCGCGATGCGATCAGGACTTTTGTTTTGAGCTTGATGCGGCGAGACACATCCGTCCCGGTCCGGGACGGCAGATCAGGCTGCCGTCGCCGTGATCAGAGCGTCTTCCACCGGCATCAGCACGTCGTTGCCGAGCAGGAAGCCGCGGCAGCTGCGCAGCGAGCGCAGCGCGCGGTTGAAGTCGATGCCCGTCGAGACCAGCGCCCGCAGCGTGCGCGGATTGCGCGCGATGCCGCGCAGCACCTTGCGCAGGTCGATGTCGCCATTCGGCTTCACCGCAGATTTCGCAAGCTCCGGCAGCGCCCGATGCGCGGGATCGCTGATCACGCGCAGCGCGGCAAACGGAATGCCTGCTTTGGCGGCGTAGGCTGCCGCGATATGGCTCTCCATATCGACTGCGGCCGCGCCCGTGATCGAGCGCAGCGCAGCCTTGCAGGCCTTCGCCGCAATCACCTCTTCCACACCTGCGAGGCCGCCGCGGACGATCCTGCGACGCCTCAGCGCGGCGCTGGCGATCATCTCTTCATTCAGGGCGGACGCGGCCAGGAAACGGGTATCGCCGGACATCACCTCGGTCGCGACCACGACGTCGCCCGACTTGAGCGACGGGTCGAGCCCGCCGGCCACGCCGAACGAAATCACGCCACGGAAGGTCGTCGGGTCCAGCGTCGCCAGCAATGCACGCAATTGCTGCGGATCGCTCGAGCTGCAAATCACGATCATGCCGGGGCCTGCCGCGATGCGGGCCTCCTGCACCAATCCAGTCACAATCAATACCGGCCGAGGATCAATTCTACTGCCCACGGTCTCGGCGGCCCCCGCCTCAACAATCACATCCCGACCCCTACCACCCTGCTATTGGTGCTTCTTAAATTCCGATACCGCGCCAGCGCCCAGAGCGGAAAGAACTTCGAGTAACCATGATATCGCAAGTAAAATACCCGCGGAAACCCCGTAGCTGTGTATCGGTGCTCGTCCCACAGCCCTTTTTCCGTCTGTGTTGCCTTTAGGTACTCCACCCCCCGCACAACTGCTGGATTTTCGACCTCTCCGGCCGCCATCAATCCAAGCAAGGCCCATGCCGTTTGCGAGGAGGTCGAGGGCGCAACTTCATAACCCTTGTAATCCAGCCGGTAACTGACGGCGTTCTCGCCCCAGCCGCCGTCCTGATTCTGGACTGACGCCAGCCAATCCACCGCTTTCCGAACCATCGGGTCGTTGCGGTCGACCCCTGCGACATTTAGTGCATTGAGCACCGACCAGGTGCCGTAGACGTAATTCAGGCCCCAGCGGCCGTACCAGGAGCCCTCGGCGAGCTGGGTGCGGCGCAGGTAGGCAACACCATCTGCCATCGCCTTGCTGCTCTCGGTCGTCTCGCCGAGCTGGCCCAGCATCGAGATGCAGCGCGCGGTGACATCCTCGGTCGGCGGATCGAGCAATGCACCGTGATCCGAAAACGGGATGTTGTTGAGGTAATATTCGAGATTGTTGACGTCAAACGCAGCCCAGCCGCCATCGCGGCTCTGCAGCCCCTCGATCCATTCGCGGCCGCGTGCGATCGCCTCGTCATATTCCCTGGTGCCGGTATGACGCCGCACGCGGTCCATTGCCATCACGACCACGGCGGTGTCGTCGAGATCGGGATAGTGGTCGTTATTGTACTGGAACGCCCAGCCGCCGGGGCGGACGTCCGGCGCCTTGACCGCCCAATCGCCCTTCAGTTCCAGCACCTGGCGCGGCTTCAGCCAGTCGAGCCCCTGCTTGGCCTTGGCGAGCGCATCGTCGCCCCCCACTTCCTGCAGTGCATGGCAAGTCAGCGCGGTGTCCCACACCGGCGAGACGCAGGGCTGGCAATAGGCTTCGTCGTCGCCGATCACGAGCAGCTTGTCGATCCCGCGGCGGGTGATGGCGCGCGGCGGAAAATTCTCGTCCTTGCCGAGCGCCTCATACATCATGACGATGTTGGCCATCGGCGGATAGATCGCGCCCATGCCGTCTTCGCCGTTCAGCCGCTCCTCGGTGAAGGCGAGCGCGGCGTCGATCGCGCGCTGGCGCAGGCTCTTGGGAAACACCGGCTCGATCACACGCAGCACCGCGTCGAGCGAGCGGAACAGATAGAACCAGCTCGCGCTCTGATGCGGCGCCTTCGGCGCCATGCGGAGCGATTTCGGATCCTCCAGGAACAGTTCGTCGATGCCGACGCCTTTCGGGTTCTTCGCACGCGGCTTCAGCGCGGCAAGCACCATCAGCGGCACCATGGTGGTGCGCGCCCAGTAGGAGATCTTGTTGATGTGGAACGGCGACCACATCGGCAGCAGCATGATCTCGATCGGCAGCACCGGCGTTGCGCGCCAGGTCACGACGCCATAGAGCGCGAGCAGGAAGCGCGTAAACACGTTGCTGGCCGAAGCGCCGCCGCGCGAACGGATCGCCTCGCGCGCCCGCACCATATGCGGCGCGTCGACGGAATCGCCGATCATCTTCAGCGCGAAGTACGACTTCACGCTCGCGCTCATGTCGAACGGGCCATCATGCACCAGCGGCCAGCCGCCATGCGCGCCCTGGACGCGGCGCAGATAGTTGCCGATCTTGGCCTCGAGCCCGGCGTCGACCGGCTCGGCGAGATAGTGACGCAGCAGGATATACTCGGCCGGAATGGTGCTGTCGGCCTCGAGCTCGAACACCCAGTGTCCGTCGGACTGGCGATAGCCGAGCAGCGCTTCGGTTGCCTTGGAGATGCTCTTCTCCAGCGCGACCGGATCGACTGTTACGCCGTGATCTCTCGAAAGCATTTCGCTCGATATCCTCTTCATCGCGGACCGGCTGATCGAAAGCCGCGGCCGCTTAACAGGTCGAATCTAACGCCTGGCCAGAACCAGATCTGCGGCGCGATCACCCGACCGCACCGATCCCTCGATGGTTGCTGGCAACCCGGTAGCAGTCCAGTCGCCGGCAAGAAACAGGTTTTTTTGCGCCGTTGCGGGCCCCGGACGCAGGGCGTTCTGCTCCGGTGTCGCCTCAAATGTGGCGCGGCGCTCGCGCACGATCTGCCAGGGCGGCAAGTCGCCGGCAATGCCGGATGCCTTGCAGATATCCCGCCAGATCGCCTGCGCGAGCTCCTCGCGCGGCATGTCGACCAGGCGGTCGCCATTGCTGATCGTGATCGACAGCCGTTGCGGGAACGCGAACAGCCATTCCACGAGACCGCCGACCACGCCGAGGATCGGCGCAGCGTCGCGCGGCGGATCGACGCGGAAATGCGCGTTGACGATGGCGCGAAATTTGGTCGGCGTTTTCAGTCCGGGCAGCAGGGATGCCGCTGCGCGCGGCGGCACCGCGAGCACGACGGCATCGTCGGCCGCGAGCGTGATCTTGTCACCACCGCCAAAATCGAGCTCCGTGACGCGATCACCCGACATGCCAAGTGTACGCAATTCGTGACTGAACTGGACGCTGTGGCCCCTCTCCTGCAGCAGCTTCACGGCCGGCTCGATCAGGACCGAGCTCAGGCCGTCGCGCGCGATCAGCGGACGACAGGCCTGCCCGCCCGCGAGCAGCGTCTCGCGCACGATGGCGCCGGCAAGCCCGGCCGAGCCCTCCGGCGGATCGACGTTCAGTGCCGCGAGCAGCAGCGGCTGCACCAGGCGATCATACAGCGTACCCTTGCAGGGAATGGTGTTGCCGACCAGCGCCTCGGTGCCGGCCCATGCCAGCGGCGCCAATGCGAGATAATCGCGCAGGCCGGTATCCGGGACACGGCGCGCCTCGTCGAACACCCACAACGGCAGGCGGGAGTCGCCGAGGTCGAGCTGCCAGCGCTGGCCGGTAGCCAGATCGACGAACGGAAACTGCGCGCGCGCAGGTCCCACCAGGCCGGCCTCGGTGCCGATCGAGCGCGCGTAGCTCAGCGCATGGCGGTTGCCCGACAGCACCAGATGGTTGCCATTGTCGATGGTGAGATTGGTCGCGGCATCGAAATAGGAGCGGCAGCGGCCGCCGGCCTGCTGCGTCGCCTCGTGGACGGCCACCTTGTAGCCGCCATTGGCGAGCCGCACGGCGGCGGAGAGGCCGGAAATGCCGGCACCGATGATGTGAGCGGTCTTTTGCATCAGATGATCGCGTAACGAAGAAGAATGCTGATCTTGGCGGCCTTGGACACACGCACCGGCGCACGCGGCGCAGCGAAGCCGCGCGCGATCAGAAGATCGAGGATCGCACGGTAGTATTTCGACATGATCCGCGGCGCGCGCACGGCGCGGCGCGAATTGCGCTTCATGATCTCGTCGGACTTCTGGAAATGCATCTTGGCGCGCTCGGCCAGCGGCGCGCACACCTTCGGCAGCGCACGGTCGGCGGTGACGCGGGCCGGGTCATTGTTGGTGATGCCGGCGTGCCAGAGCCATTCGCGCGGCAGATAGAGCCGGCCGAGACCGGCGTCCTCGTCGATGTCGCGCAGGATGTTGGTCAGCTGCAGCGCGCGGCCAAGGTGATACGCGAGCTCGATGCCGTCTTCCTCGGGCAGACCGAACACGCGCACCGACAGCCGGCCGACCGCGCTCGCGACGCGATCGCAATACAGGTCGAGTGTCGCGAGATCCGGCGCGCGGATGTCCTGCGGCACGTCCATCTCCATGCCGTCGACGATCGCGACGAAATCCTCGCGCTTCAGGCCGAAGGTCTTCACCGGTCCGACATAGTCCTTCAGCCGTTCCGGCGGATGCCCCGCATAGAGCGCGTCGATATCGTCGCGCCACTGCTGCAGCGCGGCCAGGCGCTCCGGCCGCGGACCGTCGGAATCGGCGATGTCGTCGACCTGCCGACAGAAGCTGTAGATCTGGAACATCGCCTCGCGCTGCGCGTGCGGCAGGATGCGCATCGCGGCATAGAACGAGCTGCCCGACGCAGTGCTTCCGTAATTTGCGTTGGCCGCCGCCTCAACACTCATGCGCCTGCCGCCGTCTTGGAGAGCCCACGCCGTCCGGTCGCGCGCCGGGCGGTCTCGCCGGCCATGCCGCCAAGGCTCCGCAGCAGCAGCTCGACCGGGCTCAGATGCACGCGCTCGCTGAGCGGATCGCGCACCTTCAGCATGGTGACGATCTTGTCGGCAAAAGCCTGGATCACCGAGATCTCGAGCCCGAGCCGGAAATCCTTCACCTCGGCGGCGAGCGACTTGCTCTGGTCGAGCAGCGCTTCGGTGCGCACCGCGAGCGCCTGCAGGCACTTGAGCAGCGCCGACTGCGACTTCGCCTCGCCGAGCATCTCGACGGTCGCGCCTGCATCGGCCAGCGCATCGCGCGGCAGATAGACGCGGTTCAGATTGCGGTAGTCCTTACCGCAATCCTGAAGATGGTTGTTGATCTGGAGGCCGGCGCACAGCGCATCCGACGCCGCCCAGGTCGAGGCGTCCTCACCGTGCACGTCGAGCATGAAGCGACCGACCGGCATCGCCGAGTAGCGGCAATAGTCGATCACGTCATCCCAGTTCTCGTAGCGCAACTTGGTGACGTCGAGGCGGAACGCGACCAGCACGTCGAGCGCGTGCCGCGGCGGCATGCCGCGCTCGGCGAAGGCCCGGCGCAGGCTGACCGCCTCCTTCTGGGTCTCGCCGTTGCCGAGCAGCTCGGCCTCCATGAGGTCGAGATAGCGCAGCTTCTCCGCAGGCTGCAGCGTGGCATGATCGGCGATATCGTCGGCAGTTCGGACGAAGTTATAGAAGGCCAGGATCAGGGCACGATGCCGCGGATGAATGATCCACGACGCGACGGGAAAATTCTCGTCGCGGTGGGTCTTTCCGGATCGCAGGTCGCTCGCGGTGGTCATGGGAAATTTGGGCTACACTGGTCATGGCACGACGCAGGCGCGAACGGTCGGGCGCATGCGGGGGATTTGCGAGCCCCATATAGGGGAATACGCCACCAAAACCAATGCCATCTGTGACCGCCAGCATATGCAGCCGCGGCCGGCATGGCTGCCAGCCGCGGTGTCGATAGCGGTCCCTCGAGACCCTGAATCCGGTCCTACTGGCCGTGGGTCTTCAGCACCTGGTCGCAGGCGGCGCTGATCTTGCTGCGGTTCTGCTGCAGGCAGGCGAGAATGGTGAAGTCGCCCTGATCGATCACGGCACGGCAGTGACGCTGCACGTCGCGCGTGCAGGCCTTCTGCTCATCGGGGGTACCGCTGCGCGCCTGCTGCTGGGCGAAGGCGCTGGACGAGAGCGGGATCGACAACAGGGCAAGTGCCAAGAGAAATTTACGCATCGTATTCCTTCATTTCCGACAGCAGAAAATCTGTTCCCGAAAAGCGTTTCGGCAGGGCCGGGACGGATTTTAGGGATTGCAGACGCCACGTAACGCGGCAACGGATTGACGACAAGCACTGCTAAATGCGGCTAAATTTGCGGCGCTGTAAACCCCCACATAAGCCATTGATTCACAACGCCGATTCATGCCATCACTTTGTCGCGTTCGGCTATTGCGGATGGCACTTGCGCAAAGCTACATGCCACGGTGAGGCGAATGGTTTGTGATTCTGGTCGATGACAATAAAGGCGTACGGGCGCCGCTTCTGTCGTTTGAACCTAACATTCTTCGGTGACACTAAACCTTCGATGCGGCCAGACGTTTTCTTGCGAAGGAAGCGTTGATTTTGATGGGAAAATTCACAATGAAACTGCTTGGTTCCAGCCTTTATGGTCAGGCTCTCAGGGCTGTGGGCGTCGGCGCCGCACTGATGCTGTCTGCCTCCGCGGTGCATGCCCAGGCCAACGGGCCGTTCGCCGGTTTCGCCGGCTCCTGGACCGGTACGGGCACGGTGGCGTTGTCCAACGGCACGACCGAACGCATTCGTTGCAAGGCGGACTACAAGGTCGCGCCGTCGGGCATGAGCCTGAAGCAATCCCTGCATTGCGCCAGCGACAGCTACAAGTTCGACCTCTCCAGCGACGTCACCAGCCAGGGCGACCGGATCTCCGGCAACTGGAGCGAGGCGAGCCGCAACATCTTCGGCAATCTGCAGGGCACCGCAGGCGGCGGGCGGATCGACGTGTTCGTCGAGGCGTCCGGCTTTGCCGCGAACCTCAACCTGCAAACCAACGGCTCCAAGCAGGTCGTGCAGATCGACTCCAAGGGTGAGATCCGCGGCGTCTCGATCACCATGACGAAGAGCTGACGCCCCAAGGCCGATTTCGCAGACCAACAAAAAAAAGGCCCGGTTCCGAACGCTTCGGAACCGGGCCTTTTGTTTGTCGAAGATCAGGCCTTTTCGATCGGCGCGGGTTGCCCACCCTTGCCGCGCAGCTTTTGCGACAGGTTGATCAGGAACATCGAGGTCGGGCGCAGGATGAAGAGATCCGCAACCAGGGCTGCGACCATCGAGAAGGCGCTGAGCCAGCCGAACAGGCGAAGCGACGGCAGGTCGGAGAACACGGTGACGACGAGGCCGCAGGCCAGCACCACCGTGGTCAGGATCAGCGCGGGACCGACCAGCACCGTGGCGCGCTCCACCGCAAGCTCCGGCGTGACACCTGGCTTGGTCTCCAGCCGCAGGCGATTGAGGAAGTGGATGGTGGCGGAGAGACCGAGGCCGAACGACACGGTCAAGGCCACGACGCTGGCGAATTGCAGCCCCTCCCCGAGCAGCCACAGCACCGTGCCTGACAGCACCACAGGGAATATGCCGGGCAGGATGCAGGAGAACATCACCACGACCGAGCGGAATGCGAGCCCGATGAAGACCGCCACCAGCAGGAATTCGACGGTCAGGCCCCGGTTCAGTTTTTCAATCATGTTGGCGCTGTTGCGCGCAGCGATCACCGACAGGCCAGTGACGGCGATCTCGTAACCGGGATGCTCGGCGCGGACCTTGTCCAGCGAGCTATCCAGCTTGTTCACCACCGGAAGCAGTTGGCTCGAATCGAGATCCGGGACCCGGCCCGACACCACGACCGCATCCTGATCGGCCGAGATGAAGCGACGCACCAGATGCTCGGGAATGACGCCGACATACTCCTTCAGCGTCGCGACGTCATTGCTGCCGGCCTTTTCGGCGAGCCAGCGGCGCAGGGTTTCCAGCGACCAGACGTTGCCGACGCCCGCCGCGGTTTCAACCATCGCGTGGACGTCTGCGATCGTCTTCAAGGTCTCCGGCGAGTAGAGCGATTGGCCCTTGGGGAATTCGATCAGCACGTCGACGGGATTGGCACCGGTCAGCTTGGCGTCGAGCCGGCTCGACGCCGCCACCGCCTGCCGCTTGTCCGGAACCTGGTCGGCGAGCCGGTAGCGCGGCTCGAGATTGGCGTAGATGATGCCGAGCCCGCCGACCACGATCACGGCGATCAGGCTGAACAGGCCGGGCCGGCCCACCATGCGCACCGCGATCCAGTAGCAGAAATTGCGCAACGCCTGGACACCGGCATCGGCGCCCTGGAATTTTACCGCGAACACTTTTTCGTTGCGTACCAGAAGCACGCCGAACGCAGGCACAAGCGAAAGCACGGCGATCAGCGCGATGATGGTCGCGGCGAGCCCGGCCTCACCGAATTTGCGGATCAGGTCGGAATCCGAGAATTGCAGCGCGATGAACGAGATGCCGGCGGTGCCATGAGTGAGCACGCAAGCCGGACCGACCACCATCACCGCGTTCCTGAACGCGGTGTACTTGTCCTGGCCGGCGATCAGGCGGTCTCGTGCCGCAAACGTCAGCTGCATCGAGTCGGAGAAGCTGATCACCATGATGAGCGGCGTCATCACGTTCAGGAACATGTTGAGATTGAAGCCGGCCCAGCCGAGGCCGCCGAGCGCGAGAAGGATCGCGATGATCGGCGGAAACGCGGCGATCACCATGAACGATATCTTGCGGAAGAAGATGATGGCGATAATGCAGCCCGCCAGAATGCCGAGAATATTGTAGGTCAGTCCGTCGCGCTTGACCGCGTTGCGGATTTCGAGCTGCATGACCGGAACGCCGGAGAGCTGGGCGTTGAGCCCGCTCCCGCTGAGATCATCGGCCATGATCTTTCTCATGTCCGCGACGACCTTGGAGAGCTTGTTGCTGCCGACCACCTCAGGCTCGAGCGACAACACGATCAGTGCCAGCGTTCCATCCTCGGATAGCAGCTTGCCGCGAATGATCTCGTTGGATTTGACGGTCTCGACGAACTTTTCGTAGGCGGCGCCTTGCGGCAGCTCGGACGGGAACAGCGCGGCCGGCAGTTTGCCGGGCTCCGGCGCCTGGCGCGCCGAAAACAGCGAGACCAGGCCGCGCACGCCCTCGACCAGCTGCAGGTCGGTGACCATGTCGCGGACCTTTTCGAGGTTCTCGCGCGCAAGGAGCGTCTTGCCCTCGATCACGACCAGCACGTCGAACTCGGTTGCCGGGAAGCGTTTGGTGACCGCTTCGTACTGCTTGTAGTCCTTGGAATTGGAACGGAACAACTGGCTGAGTGAGTCGTCGATCTTGATGCGCTCGATGCCGAAAACGGCCGCAACCATCAGCGCCAGCAGAATGATCACAGACAGGACCGGCGCCTTGATCGCGATCAGGCCGATTCGCTCCAACCCGAATGCGATGCTGGCCCCCGGCCGCGGCTCTTCGACCTTCTCGACGTGGACCTGACTTTCGGAGTTCTTCTCGAGCATGCCCTGTCCAGTTCTGAAAACGGCTCAATCTGTCTAGCTTGGGTCTAGGGGCGCGAATGAGGCGGGTGAGCGCGATTGATCGGCGCTAGTCCTTGAAAACACGCGAATATTGACCGGCGCCGGTTTTACCTGTCCGCCCCCTTGCTCGCAAGCGCGAGGGTCGAGCCAAATCGACGGGGAACCGCCGATCGCCACCACTAAGTGTCTGATTTGTCACACCCTGGTAACGCATTCTGTGACGATCCACCGCCGCTTTCGTCCTTCAATGCGACCCCCGTGATCTGGCGTGCCAGGCCCTCGCGCACAAGCCAGGCGATTCTGAATGAGGCTTCCGCATAGCTCAGCCCGGCGCGGTGGATGTTGGAGATGCAGTTTCGGTCGGCATCGGTGAGGCCGATCCGCGGCGCGAAGGTGAGATAGGCGCCAAGGCTGTCGGGCGCGGAAAGGCCGGGCCGTTCGCCGATCAGCATCACCAGCATGCGTGCGCCGATGATGGCGCCGATCTCATCGCCGAGCGCGACCCGCGCACCCGACGCGACGACGACCGGGCCGGCGTCGATCTTGTCGGCCGCAAGCTGCGGCAGGAGATGCCGGATCAATTCGACGGCGTGCACATTGACCGCGGTCGGCGACAAGCCGTCACCGATCACGATGGCGCAAGAGCAGGCGGTGATGCCGCTGCTCTCGAGCGACCGCCGCGACGCGGAGTCCAGCATGCGCCCGAGATCGGGCCGGCGCAGATAGTCGCGCCGGCTGGGCGCCTGGCTCGACCCCTCGCGCGGCGTGATGCCCAGGCCGGCAAGGCCGGCCGCAATCCCGCCGACATCGAAAGCCGCGTGGACGGCGTCGCGGGCCCGGTCCTATTCGATCTTGAACGAAAGCAGCGCATTCGTCGGAAGACTAGCCCCGTAGCGGCCGACAACGACGCCGCCCGGCGAGAGGTCAC
This sequence comes from Bradyrhizobium uaiense, assembly GCF_010811875.1. Lineage (GTDB taxonomy): Bacteria > Pseudomonadota > Alphaproteobacteria > Rhizobiales > Xanthobacteraceae > Bradyrhizobium > Bradyrhizobium uaiense. The sequence continues at coordinate 52 of NZ_VKHP01000274.1, read as the reverse complement.
AACACGAGGGACGCGCATGGGGCAATGTCCACGGCCGGTTGGCTAGACTTTA
>NZ_VKHP01000273.1 GCF_010811875.1 Bradyrhizobium uaiense | reverse complement strand
ATATACTTCGACGTATCCATCCCAATGCGGATAATCTCTCTCACGGACGGCTCCCTTGTCTGAGATTTGCAACAACCTCATTCTGGCACACTGATGCCGTAGGGGGCCGTCCACCCCATCAACCACCAACGTGAGTTGTTGCGCGACGCTGGGGTCGCAGCCTTCTTCAACAACACAGCCCTGTGGCAATGGGTCCCGGCTTTCGCCGGGACGACGCAGGATAGCCTTCGCCGGGACGACGGCAGAAAGAGCGGGGCTTACCTACCCCGCCGCCGTCACGCAGTTCACCCACAGCACCACGGCTTTCGCATCGCGCGCCGGATTGGAGAAGCGATGCGGCCTGCGACTGGCGAAGCGGAAGCTGTCGCCTTGTTTCAGGGTCCAGGTCTCGGTGTCCACCGTCAGAATCATTTCGCCCTCAAGCACGAGGCCGGCCTCTTCGCCGTCATGGGTGTAGAACTCGTCGCCGGTGTTGCCGCCGGGTTCGAGATGCACCAGGAACAGATTGAGCCGGCTCTCGCTGCCGGCGGGGCTCAGCAGCTGCTTTGAAATTCCGGTGCGCCATAGTTTCAGCTCGGCGCGCTGCACCTCGCGGGTGACGACGCCGCCGGCGCTGTCGTCTTTCGGTGTCGCGCCGAACAGCGCGGCGATGCCAACGCCGAGCACGTCGGCCAGCGTCGCCAGCACGCGCAGCGAGGGCGACGACAGGCCGCGCTCGATCTGGCTGATGAAGCCGATCGAAAGGTCAGTGTGCGCAGCAACGGTTTCCAGCGACATCTCCTTGGTGCGGCGCAGATCGCGGATGCGGCGTCCGACCGTGAGATCCATCGCGGGTTCGGCCGGCTCCCTGTCCAGTTTTTTTGCCGGTCGTTTGGCGGCGCGGCGTGCTGTCACGGGCTTCGCTGCCGCGCCTTTGCGCATTCTCTTGCCGCCGCTCACGTCAGTCCGCTTCCTTCATGTGCATGAAAACCGCTTGCATTGGCTGCGGTTTCGTGACCACAATTTCATATTGGTGAAAATAGGCCGGAACGGCGTCGCCCGCAACCAAAAGCGCTGACACAGCGGGCGATGCGGTGCCAAGGCCAGCTTCGGGAGGTGTTGCGATGTCGTTTCAGCGTCTCGTTCAGGCCGCGGTCGCGGTGCTTGCCCTTGCCGTGGGCACGCCGTCGGGCGCGCAGCAGGTGCTGAAGGTCGGCTCGACGCCGACCGGCATCCCCTTCACCTTCCTCGACACCAAGACCAATTCGATCCAGGGCATCATGGTCGATCTCGCCACCGAGATCGGCAAGGACGCCGGATTCTCAGTACAGATCGAGCCGATGCAGTTCTCGGCCCTGATCCCCTCGCTGACATCAAACAAGATCGACATCATCGCCGCCGCGATGTTCGCCACCGCCGCGCGAAAGGAAGTGATCGACTTCTCCGAGCCGGTCTATACCTATGGCGAGGGCCTCGTGGTGCCGAAGGCCGACACCAAGGCCTATGTCTCGCAGGATGATCTGAAGGGCACCGTGGTCGGCGCCCAGGTCGGCACTGCATTCGTCGATGCGTTGAAGAAGACCGGGCTGTTCAGCGAGGTCAAGGTCTACGACACCATTCCCGACATCCTGCGCGACGTGAATGCGGGTCGCCTCAAGGCCGGCTTCGCCGACTATCCGATCCTCGCCTATAATCTTCAGCAGGGCAATTTCGCCGACGTGCGGCTGGTCGACGGCTACAAGCCCGTCACCGTGGGCACGGTCGCGATCGGTGTGCGCAAGAGCGACACCGAGCTGCTCGCGAAGATCAACGCCTCGCTGGCGAAGCTGAAGGCCAACGGCACGATTGCGAAGATCCTGGAGAAATGGGGCCAGAAGGCCAGCGCGTCGTGAGAGCGTAACCCGTCACCCCCGCGCAAAGGCTTCGCCTTTGTCGCCGGAGGTGCTCGCGTAGCGAGCCTCGAAGGGTCGACGGCCACCAGCCGGGCCGATCCATCCTTCGAGGCTCGCCCAGCGGCGCAATTGCGCCGCAAGGCTCGCACCTCAGGATGACGGTGTTTGGATACGAGATACATTTGGCCGATGCAAAAATTCTTCCATGACGCCGTCGAGTTCGTGCCGATCCTGCTCCAGGGCGTCTGGCTGACCATCGTCGTCACCGTCGGCTCGCTCCTGCTCTCGACCGTGCTCGGCCTGGTGTGGGCCTTGATGCGGGTGTCCGGCATCGGCATTCTGGTCGGCGTCAGCGCCGCGCTGATCAATGTGATCCGCGGCATCCCGATCATCGTGCTGCTGTTCTACATCTATTTCGTCATGCCCGATTTCGGCATCGCGCTGTCGGCGTTGCAGGCCGCGATCATCGGGCTCGGCATCGCCTATTCGGCCTACCAGGCGGAAAACTTCCGCGCCGGCATCGAGGCGATCGACAAGGGCCAGATCGAGGCGGCGCAGACCATCGGGATGGGCTGGTGGCTCACCATGCGCCGCGTGGTGCTGCCGCAGGCGGTCAGGATCATCCTGCCGCCCTACGGCAACATCATGATCATGATGCTGAAGGATTCCTCGCAGGCCTCCACGATCACGGTCGCCGAGCTGGCGCTGCAAGGCAAGCTGATCGCCTCCTCGACCTTCAAGAACACCAGCGTGTTCACGCTGGTGGCGCTGATGTACCTCACCATGAGCATTCCGCTCATCTTGCTGGTTCGGCACTTCGAGAACAAGGCGAACCGCAAATGATCGAGCTTCGCGACGTCCACAAGAGTTTCGGCAAGGTCGACGTGCTGAAGGGCATCACCGCCTCCGTTGCCAAGAGCGAGGTGGTCTGCATCATCGGCCCGTCCGGTTCGGGCAAGTCGACCATCCTGCGCTGCATCAATGGGCTCGAGAGCTACGATCGCGGCGAGATCAGCGTCGAGGGCGCGCGGGTCGACAGCAATGACCGCTCGATCGTTGCGATCCGCACCCAGGTCTCGATGGTGTTCCAGCGCTTCAATCTGTTTCCGCATCGCACCGCGCTCGAGAACGTCATCGAAGGCCCGCTCTATGTGAAGAAGGAGCCGCGCGAGCAGGCGATCGCGCGCGGCCGCGCGCTGCTGGCGCAGGTCGGGCTCGCCGACAAGGCCGAAGTGCACCCGCCCAAACTCTCCGGCGGCCAGCAGCAGCGCGTTGCGATCGCGCGGGCGCTGGCGATGCAGCCGAAGGCGATCCTGTTCGACGAGCCGACCTCGGCGCTCGATCCGGAGTTGGTCGGCGACGTGCTCTCGGTGATGCGCAAGCTCGCCGACGACGGCATGACCATGGTGGTCGTCACCCACGAAATGGGCTTTGCCCGCGATGTCGCCGACCTCGTGCTGTTCATCGACGGCGGCGTCATCGTCGAGCAGGGCGCCGCCAAATCCGTCCTCAATCAACCGCAGCACCCGCGCACCCAGGATTTTCTGCGCCGGGTGCTGCACCCACTGTGATCCGGTACCTTCTATGAACGCGCCCACACGTCTGCCGCTACCACCGAGCCTCTATGCCGATACCGCGGTCGAGGCGACGCCAACGCCGCCGCTGACGTCGGACAAGAGCGTGCCGGTGGCGATCGTCGGCGGCGGCTTCACCGGCCTGTCGACCGCGCTGCATCTCGCTGAGCAGGGCGTTTCTGCGACCGTGCTCGAAGCGCAGGAGCCGGGTTGGGGAGCGTCCGGCAACAATGGCGGGCAGACCAATCCCGGGCTGAAGCACGACCCCGACCAGATCGAGAGGGATTTCGGCGCCGACCTCGGCCGCCGCATGATCGAGTTCTCCTACGGCACCACCGACTTCACGCATGATCTGATCCGCCGCTACCAGATCCCCTGCGAGGCGAGGCAGAACGGCACGCTGCGCGCTGCCTACAATGAGGCAAGTGCTGCAGTGATCGAGACGACGGCGAAGCAGTGCATCCGGCGCGGCATGCCGGTGAAACTGCTCAACGCCGCCGAGATGCGCGAGATGACCGGCAGCGACCGTTACCTCTGCGCCATGCTCGATGCCCGCGGCGGCGACCTGCATCCGCTGAGCTACGCCCGCGGGCTGGCGCGCGCCGCGATCGGGGCGGGCGTTGCCGTCCATGGCGAAACGCCGGCGCTCTCGCTCCGCCGCGACGGCCGCCGTTGGCGGATCGAGACCCCGCGGGCAATCGTGCATGCCGACCAGGTGCTGCTTGCGACCAACGGCTTTACCGACGATCTGTGGCCGGCGCTTCGCCGGACCATCGTGCCGGTGTTCTCGTCGATCGCGGCGACGGCGCCGCTGCCCGACGAGGTGGCCCGCACGATCATGCCGAGCCGCCCGGTGCTGTTCGAAAGCGGCCACATCACGGTCTATTACCGCATCGACCAGCACAACCGCCTCTTGATGGGCGGCCGTGGCCCGATGCGCTGGATCAAGGGCCCGTCCGACATCTCCTATCTGATCCGCTACGCCGAGCGGCTGTGGCCGCAGCTCAAAGGTGTCAGCTGGACCCATGGCTGGAACAGCCGTCTCGCCATCACCGCCGATCACTACCCGCATGTCCATGCGCCGGCTGAGAATTTGCTGATATCGCTGGGTTGCAACGGCCGCGGTGTCGCGCTCTCGACCGCGATGGGCGCGCAACTGGCCCGCCGCCTGGTCGGCGGTCCCGAGGCCGAGATCGACATGCCCGTGACCGGCATCAAGCCGATCCCGATGCACGCCTTCTGGCGGGTCGGCGTCACCACGGCCGTGCTGGCCGGCCGGATGCGGGATCGGCTCGGTGTGTGAAGCAGTTTATACAATTGTAGAATGTGCTGGGCTAATCTGACGCGTCGGATATATTCGCAGTCTTCATTGAAAGGCTGTTCATGCAGTGCGAGCGATGCGGTCATGCGAACCGGGCTGGCAACGATTATTGTGAAGATTGCGGTGCGCCGTTAGGCCTCAAATGTGATTCCTGTCACCATGTGAACGGGCCCTCCAGCCGTTTCTGCGGCCACTGCGGGACCGCGCTCGCCACGGCAGCCACCCGTCCCGATGCGCCGTCGCAGCGGATGCTCCGCTCGCTCAGCAGCAAGGGCGGCGAACGCAAGAACCTCACCTTGCTGTTTGCGGATATCCGTAACTCGACCAATCTGATCGACAGCCTCGGCGATCCCGAGCTCGGGATGCGGCGCCTGGAGCCGGTGCTCGACCTGATGAAGGAGGCCGTCCACCGCTACGACGGCATCGTCAACAAGATCCAGGGTGACGGTGTGATGGCGCTGTTCGGCGCACCGCCGCGCCCGCACGAGGACCACGCGGTCCGCGGCTGTCTCGCTGCTCTCGCCATGCAGGATTCGGTTGCGAGGCTTGCCGATCCCGGCATGCAGATCCGGGTCGGGTTGCACACCGGTGAAGTCGTCGTTCAGACTGTGGAAAATACCATCTATCAGACCTACGACGCCGCCGGCGCCAACGTCCATATCGCCAACCGGATGGAGCAGATGGCGGATGAGGGAGCAATCCTCATCACGCGCGACACCTATCTCGGCGCCCGGCAGTTCGTCGAGGTCCTGCCGCTCGGCATGCAGACCATTCGCGGCATCTCCATGCCGGTGGAGGTGTTCAGGCTGACCGGGCTGCTGAGCGCGCCCGCGAGCGACGTCTTCCGCAGCGGGCGGCGCCTGACCTCGATGGTCAACCGGACCGAGCAGATGGCGGCGCTGGACCATGAGCTGTCGCGCGCGGTTGGCGGCGACGGCCGGGTTGTCGGCTTGGTCGGCGACGCCGGCATCGGCAAGAGCCGGCTTTGCTTCGAGTTCGCCGAAAACTGCCGCCGCAAGGGGATACGCGTCTACGAGGCCCGCGTGCTGGCGCATGGGCGCGCAACACCGTTTCAGCCCGTGCTCGAGCTGTTGCGCGACATCTTCGGCATCCGTGTCAAGGAGCCGATCGAGACCTCCAGGCGTCGCGTCATCGACCGCTTCGCCCAGATGTCCTCATCGGATCAGGAGCTGCTGGTGCTGCTCGAGTTTCTCGGGCTCGCCGATCCGGAGCATCCGGCGCCGAAGCTCGATCCGCGCGCGCTGAGGCTGCAGCTGCTCGAGCTCGTTCGAACGCTGGTGCGCGCGCGGTCCGGTGATACGCCAACGGTCGTTCTGATCGAGGATTTGCACTGGATCGACGCCGCGAGCGAGGAGTTCGTCGAGACGCTGGTCGATGCGATCGTCGGCACCGCGACCTTGCTGCTGGTCAATTTCAGGCCGGGGTTCACCGCCGCTTTCATGCAGCGTTCGCACTACCGTCAGATCGCACTGCCGCCGCTGCCGTGGTCCGATTCGAACGAGCTGCTCCGCGAGCATTTCGGCAAGCATCCCTCGCTGGCCTCGCTGAGCAGCAATGTCATCGAACGCGCGCAGGGCAATCCGTTCTTCATCGAGGAGCTTGCCAACTCCGTCGTGGAGCGCGGCAATGTGGAAGGCGAGCGCGGCAACTACCGGCTCAAGCATGGCGTCGATGCGGTGCCCCTGCCCGCGACGGTGCAGGCCGTCGTGGCGGCCCGCATCGATCATCTCGAGGAGGTCGCCAAGCAGGTGCTCGAAACCGCGGCCGTGATCGGCCGGCTCGTCGCGATGTCGGTGCTGCGTCCGGTCGCGGCGCTGCCGAACGATGATCTGCTGAACGCCATCGCGCAGCTCCGGCAGGCCGAGCTGCTGTACGACCTGCCGCCCTACGACAAGGGATTGCTGGCGTTTCGGCATCCGTTGATCCAGGAAGTGGCCTACGCGACCCAGTTGCGGTCGCGGTTGACCACGCTGCATGCGACCGTCGCCAAGGCCATCGAGAGCTTCGACTGGGGCAAGCTCGACGAGTTTGCCGGGCTGCTCGCCTATCACTACGAAGCCGCGGGTCAGCCTTTGGAGGCGGTCACGCATTTGCAGCGTGCGGCGCGCTGGATCGGCAAGACCAACTCCGCCGAGGCGATGAAGAGCTGGAAAAAGGTTCGCGCCTTGCTGCAGGAGCTGCCTTCGTCCGAATATGTCGACCGGCTGCGGGCGATGTCGAGCGGCCAGATCCTCAACTTCGGTTGGCGTGAGGGGATGTCCGCCGACGAGGTCAAGCCTTACGCCGAAGAGGCGATCAAATACGCACGCGCGGCGGACCCGGTGCACGAGCCGATCCTGCTCGGCGCCTACGGCCGGATCCTGGCCGCGACCGCGGCGGCCGACGATTACGTCAATCTCGTGCAGGACGCCGTGAAGCTCACCTCCGGCACCGGGGATGTCGGACGATTTGCGACGGTCAATGCCATGCTGAGCCAGGCGTTCTTCCTGTCGGGCCGTCTTTCCGAGGCGCTGGACGCCGGGCAGGTGGCGGTTGCCGCTATTGCGGAGCAGGGCGGCTTTCACAACAACGTCACACTCGGCCTCAACCCGAACCAGATTCTCGGCTTCGACGTCGAGCACTGGATCAACTGCCTTGGCACCAGAATTCTGGTGCGCCTGGGCCGATTTGACGAGGCCGAACAGCGGATCGCCGAGGTGTTGCGGGCCGAGCCGGAACGCTTCGCGGCTGTCGTGCAGTTCATCCCGCATTTCGCAATGGTGGAGATGGGCTGGAGCCGCGGCCGGCCGGAGCTCGCAAAGCCGCATGCGGCGAGGATCGCCGAGCTGGCTGAGCAGTCGGGAACGCCCTATCTGCGGGTCGCCGCTGTCGCCAGCGCCGGCCTCGCCAGCGGCGCCGCAGGCGACTTCAAGGTTGCCGCCGCCCAGCTTCGGGAGGCGATCGACTTTGCGCGCTCTGCGCGAGCCGGCCTGGAGTTCGAGGCCCGCATGCTGGCGGATCTGGCCGAAGCGCTCTATCGGTCCGCCGACCATCATGCGGCGCTGCAAGCGGTGGACGAGGCGCTGACCGTCGCACGGCGGAGGACCGATCGCATCGCCGAACTCCACGCGACGGTCCTGCGTGGCTTGATCATTTGCGCTTTGGGCAGCACGTCACATGATGAGCTTGACGAGATTGTCGGCAGCGCTCAGAATCTGCTCGACGTCTCCGGGGCAGTCTACTTCACGCCACAACTCGATCAGCTTCGATTGCATCTTGAGCGACGTCGCTAGTCGCGACGATATTTTCATTTCTGGAAACAAGGTACTGAGGGGGTTTTGATGGGACGGATGATTCAAGACGATACGACGCGCGATGTCCTGGATCTGCTGAACAAGCGGTTTGGTCCCGGCGGGATCATGGAGATGGTCGAGCTGCAAAAGGAGTTCGACATCTTCTCTCCCAATCATCCCCTCGAGCAGTCATTCAGGCTGATCGGGATCGAGCCGGCCGACCGGGCCGAGCGCCAGCGCTGGTACGCCTTCCTCGGCACGCTGAAGGACTATCCTTCCGATCAGCCCAATGTGAGCGGCTACAAGCGGGTGGTCCAGGCGTTCCGGCAGGCACTCACGCAGAGCCCGTATCTGCCGGTGCTCGTCACGGCTCACGCGATGAAGGAAAATCCGCAGGTGACGTTTGCAGCCGATGGCAGCACGCCGCTGATCTACTCGACCCAGTCGTATCGGGTTCTGTCGATCCCGACCAAGCCGAGCCTGGTCGCGCGCAGGGAGCTTGCGGCGGCAGCCAAGCAGCGACGGGCCAAGAAGGCCAAGAAGTGACCAGGACATGAGCAGGGCATGAGCATCGCAGCGGAGACCGCGGGCCCCGGCGCCGAAGGCGACCGGGCGCGGTTCTCCGACCTGTATGCCGACGTCGAATCCTACTACAGCGCGCGGGTCGCCAAATACGGCGCCACCCCGCGCGGGGTGGACTGGTCCTGCCAGGCCACCCAGGACCTCCGCTTCGTCCAGCTGCTGAAGCTCTGCAACTTTTCCGCGCCGTTCAGCCTGAACGATATCGGCTGCGGATACGGCGCGCTGTGCGGCTATCTCGCAAGGCGTCACCCGCAAGCGGCGATCGACTATCTGGGGATCGATCTGTCGCTCGCCATGGTCAGCCGCGCGCGCCGCCGCTTCTCGGCGCCGGGACGACGTTTCAAGGTCGGCAAAACCAGTCCGCGCCGCGCGACCTACTCGGTCGCGAGCGGCATCATGAATGTCAATGTCGGCGGCTCCCGCGCATCCTGGGAGGGGTTTGTCGCCGAGATGCTGGCCGACCTGCGCCGCGCCAGCCTGCGCGGCTTCAGCGTCAACTTCGTCACCAGCGGGGCGGACGGCACCGCGGCCGCCGATGCAGCGCCGGTGCAGCTCTACTGCACCAGCCCCGAGCCGTGGATCCACTATTGCGAGCGCGAGCTCGGCTGCACCGTCGAGACGATCGACGGTTACGGAATGAACGAAGTCACCCTGCTGGCGCGATGCAACGATTGCTGATCGAGCTGCGGCCGCTGGCCGGCCGCAAGCAGGCCGATCCTCCTCGATCTGCAGACATTCCGCCAGGTCGCATCACAGCCGCCGTATTGACCGGAGGGGATGCGGGACCGGCTCAGAGTGTAGCGGTGTTCATCGCGTCCCGGCTTCGCCCAGATGTGTCATGAAGAACGCAATGGCTTCGGTGTGGAGGCGCCGATGAAAGGCGAGGCGGTCGAAGCCCGGGGCGTCTGTGCAGATGCCGGCCATCTTCGCCGTCTCCTCCAGCGTGCATGTCGCGAGGAAAGAGAAGTGCTTCGCATCCTTCACCAGGTGAAAGTCCGGTTTGGATGGAAGCCTGTCGTTGATGGCGGCAGCACAGCACCCGGAGAGACCGTCACCGTTCTGCGCGGGGTCCGAGCTCCACAGTTGGATCGGGATCGTCACGGCTTTCAGATTCTCGGCCGCAAAGAACAACACAGGATAGGGATCGACGATGATCGCAGCCTTGATCCGCGGATCGTGAACGATCGGTCCGCTTGGCCTTTCTCCGCCTTCGAGTTCCTTGCAGGCCCGCAAGGCCGATGTCTGGCAATTCGGCAGGCCCTTGCGGAGATCCGGCTCACCGCCCACCGCCGCGAGGCCCGTATAACCGCCCCAGGAAAAACCGTAGAGACCGATGCGTCCGGCGTCGATGTAAGCAGCATCAGGCCAGCCTTGAAGCGCGTAGTCGATCGCGCGCTTGATGTCGGCGGGCCGCTCGACCGTGACGGCAAGACTGTCGGTGCCGCTGGTGTTGCGTTCGGTATCGGTCGGGTGATTGATCGTCAGTACCATGAAGCCGGCGTCCGCCAACGCCGCGGCGGTGTCATGATGACCGCCGAGCCACCCGCGCCTGCCATGCGAGATCACGATCAGCGGCAGCTTGTTTCCTACGATCGGGCAGTCGTTCACGCCGAAGAACGTTCTGCCGCCGCGGGCATCGATCTCGTGCGGAGCCTCGGCGCAGGGATGCCAGACCACCCCTCGGATCGCGGGGCCGTCGGTGCTCGCGGGAACGTCGAAAGCCCGCAGTCCGGCCGCCTGCGCAGCCGAAAGCCCGAGCGACAACAGAGCGGACAACAGGAAGGGAGACCAACGCATAGGGCTATCGCTTGTCGAGAATTCGCAACTCGGCGGTGGCAGTGGCGACCGTCACGTTCTCCGCATCGATCAGGTCGGCCTCGACGATCATGTCGCGCCCGGTCTGCGAGATGATCTTCGCCTTGGCCGTGATCGGACCAACGCGCGCAGGCTTGAGAAATCGCGTGGCGAGGGTTTTGGTCACCACCGTCTGTGTTGCGGGAAGTGCTGCAAGCGCGCCGAGGCCCGTGGCCGAATCTAGCATTGCGGCGAGGAAGCCGCCCTGGATCGTGCCATGCCGGTTGGTGAACAAGGGCTTCGCCTCGAAACGGATCGAGGTGATCTCGCCGTCGAAGCCCAACCACTCGCGCCCAAGGAGCTGCGCGCCGGGCGGTACGTCTGCACTTGCTTCACTCAATTCGGTCACCGCGCTTGTTGCTCGGCCGCCTTCGGAAACAACGGCCGGAAGAACGACCGATCATAGCGCGTGAAGCAGCCGGTCTCCTTTGCAAAGGCTATCGCCTTCTGAACGTCCGGATCGGCCGCGGAATCCTTTCGATATTGCTCGTAGGCGGCGAGGCTCGGAAAGCTGAACATCGCCAACGCGACGTCGCTCGCGCCTTCGGACGGCAGGAAGTAGCCGTGATGGGTCCCGCCAAATCGCGGTAGCAGGTCGAGCCACATGGCGGCATAGGCCTCGAAATCGGCGAGCTTGCCCAACCTGATCTCGTAGCGCACGTAACAGGTAATCATTCTGCGGTGCTCCAATCCATCGTTGACCAAGGCTTCTCACCATAGCGCAGCGGAGGAAACGCGTCACGCGCCGCAGCAAAGCTCAGGCAGATGTGTCGCGAGAATGCGAAACTGTGTCCCATCCAAACTGTCATCGCCCGGCTCGACCGGGCGATCCAGTACGCCGCAGCGTCTCGGCTCAAGCACTACTGCCTCTGGAATACTGGATCGCCCGGTCGAGCCGGGCGATGACACCGAACTAGCTGTTTGACAGTTCGAATCGACAACCATCCTCATCGTCGTCCCGGCCTAGTGTGCAATTGCGCACGGGAGCCGGGACCCATGACCGCTAATGCGAATTGTTACGCGATGTTGGAACGACGAATCCCCTTCACAACATCCGCCGCGGCGTATGGGTCCCGGCTCCCGTGCGC
>NZ_VKHP01000272.1 GCF_010811875.1 Bradyrhizobium uaiense | reverse complement strand
GCGATGAACGCGCTGCAATCCGGTGACATCGACTTCGTGGAGAACCCGTCGTTCGACACGTTGTCGATCCTCGAAGGCGACAAGGACCTGAAGGTCGATACGCTGAACAAGTTCGGCTTCCAGACGCTCGGCCGGATGAACTTCCTCTATCCGCCGTTCGACAACATCAAGGTCCGCCAGGCGGCGCTGATGGCGATTAACCAGAAGCAGGTGCTCGACGCGCTGGTCGGCAATCCCAAGTACTACAAGACCTGCGTCGCCTTCTTCATCTGCGACACGCCGTTCGCATCCGAGGTCGGCGGCGAGACGCTGCTGAAGGGCGGCGACATGGCGGCGGCCAAGAAGGCGCTTGCCGAGTCGGGCTATGACGGCACGCCGGTCGTCATCATGGCGCCCGGCGACGTCACCACGCTCAAGGCGCAGCCGGTTGTCGTTGCTCAGCAACTGCGCGACGCCGGCTTCAAGGTCGATCTGCAGGCGACCGACTGGCAGACCGTGGTGACCCGCCGCGCCAGCCAGAAGGCGCCGAAGGACGGCGGTTGGAACATGTTCTTCACCAACTGGGTCAGCGCCGACGTCTCCAACCCGATCGCCAATCTCTCGATTGGCGGCCAGGGCAAGAATGGCGGATGGTTCGGCTGGGCCGACGATCCGAAGATCGAACAGCTGAAGGATGCCTTCGTTCGCGCGCCGTCGCTCGACGAGCAGAAGAAGATCGCGGCCGATATCCAGAAGGAAGCCTACGAACAGGTGATCTACATCCCGCTCGGTCAGTATCAGGGACCGAGCGCCTGGCGGAAGTCGCTGTCCGGTGTGCTTGACGGCCCGGCGACGCCGATCTTCTGGAATATCGACAAGTCCGAGTAGGCCTCGACTTGACGCAAAGCAGATGGCCGGGACTTGTCCCGGCCATTTTTCATTTTGCGATCGCCTGTCAGGTGTAACTGTCGCGGAGCTGTTCGAGGCCGCGGTGAAGCGGCGGCCTGCTGTGTGGTGCGCTCGGCGGGGAGGGGCGCTCCTTGCGCTGATCGCCTTGGTTCGTGGTGCGTTGCGCGGATGGACAGTCGTTCGGCATCGTCATGCTCCAATTGCGGCATGACAACCACGATGCGACGGACTGGTTCCGGAACGTGCTCCGCTAATCCGCGTGGCCTGATTTTGCACTGACCGTGCTCGACAGGCTGGTGATCTGGGTCTGCCCGCCGCCGCCGTTGATCCAGACGGCCGCTCCTGCGGCAAGCGCCAGCACGAAGCACAGCATGATCGCGCCGCGAATCCATCGCCGATAGATCACGCGGTCGTTGGGCGTGGCATCACGGAATGTCTGTGCATTGAGACCGTTGCTGCAATGAGCCGCGTCGTCGCGGTGCTCGAGAATCGTGGCGCCATGATCGCGCGCCTTGTCGCTAGCAATCGACATCGTCATCTCCGACCAAAATTGATTTCGAAATGTCGTGGCCGAGAAATATGCGGCCGGAATTCCCAATGCGGGGGAGGCTACATCACGTGGCGATCGCCGCGTGTGAACCCCGCCACAGCCCGAAACACGATGTGGTGATGCGTGCCCGCTCAGCCCGTCGCCAGCGTCCTGGCATACCAATTGGCTTGGCGTCGCTTAAGATTCCCGTCAGTATTGCGTCGTAATCTGACCGCTTGTGTACCCGACGGGTTCATGGCCGACGACCAGAGCAGGCCCGCATCAGCCAGCGCACAACCGCCAATGCCGACCGACGAGCGGCGTGCCGGCTCGCGTCGCCGCGTCCTCAAGACGGGGGCGATCGAATTCGGCAACGAAGCGATACCCTGCACGATCCGGAATCTCTCGCCGCACGGCGCGTGCATCGAGGTCAACTCGCCGCTGTGGTTTCCCGACGGCTTCGTCCTCGCCGTCGACGGCCTGAGGCACACGTGCCGGGTGGCGTGGAAGAAGGGCAGGCGGATCGGACTGCGGTTTGCATAAGGCACGGCGCCGTTGGCGCCGGCTCGCCTTCACCCGCTGGGTTGGCCTGCCGAGCCGTAGCTCGCGAAGCGAGCGAAGGCTGGTGCGGGCGGTGGGACTCGAACCCACACGACGTTGCCATCGAGGGATTTTAAGTCCCTTGCGTCTACCAGTTCCGCCACGTCCGCGTTGCGCCAGGCGCGCCGACTTCTAGCGCGTTTGGGCGCAGAGTGGAATTGCGATTATCCGGTGCTAACAAGTGCGCTTTCAAAGGCTTAAGCTGCGGCCTGCAATTCCATTTGCGTCGGCGGCCGAGCGTTGGGATAAGCAGCGCGCCGCCGCGATTGGGCCTCAATCCGGACACCGGCGGCTGCTTTAGGCAATCTCAACACAGTCGGATTAAGTAAGCTGAATGTCTGCTCGTTTCCCACGCCGCCCGAATCTGTTGCGCGCGGCAGCCGTCGTTGTGCTGCTCACCTCCGCCGCGGGCGTTTCCGGCTGCGCGCAGATCGGCGACAGCGTGCCGTCGGCGTTCGCTGATCCCGCCAAATACGACCTGTACGATTGCAAGCAGCTCGAGACCGAGCGCAAGGGCCTCGCGAGCCGCGCAGAGGCTCAGGAAAAGCTGATGGCCAAGGCGGAGACCGGCGTCGGCGGTACCTTGGTCTCCGAGATGGTCTATCGCAACGAGCTGGTCTCGATCCACTCCCAGCAGCGGCTTGCGGAGCAGGCCTGGCGCAGCAACAAGTGCCATGAAAGCCCGCCGGACGCTCCGGCGGCCGCACCCGCGGCGCCCACGCCGGCGGCGAGTGGCCCGCGTGCACCGCGAGGCCTCATCCACTAAGTCGGCGCCTTGGCGCAAAGCGGATTGCGGCTCGCGCAGGTATGGCGCGCTCAGCCGATAGCTCAGGCGCGCCAGTCGTAGATCCAGTCCTGCCGCGCCAGCATGCGCTGCGGACCGATGGCGCGGATCGCGAGGTCGCGCGCCACCGCCAACGGTCCGCTCAAATGATAGATGCGGCCCTGCTGCCGCGCCATGCGCTGCACCTTCAGCGCGCGCGCGCGCCGCAGCCGGGCGTAGCGCTTCAGGGCGGCGGGAATATTTGCGGTGTTCTCCCCGGTGCTGTCGCTCAACGCTTTTGCGAGCACGGCCGCGTCCTCGATCGCCATGCCGGCGCCTTGCGCGGCAAACGGCAACATCGCATGCGCGGCGTCGCCGAGCAGCGTCACTGCGCCTTCGCTCCAGCGGCCGATGTCGGGCAGGGTGAACAATGCCCATTTGCGCCAGCCATCGACCGCGCCGATCAGCATCCGGGCCGTCGCGGGCCAGCGCGCGGTGGCGAACGCAGCCTTGATCTCGTTGATCTCGCCGGGCGCGCTCCAGCCCGGCCGGTTCCAGGTGCCTGATACGATCGCGACCACATTGATCTGGCGTCCAGCCGAGATCGGATAGGCCACGAGATGGGCGTCCGGCCCCATCCACAGCTGCACGCGCGGTGCGGTGTATTCACGCGGCAGGGCGGTTGCGTCGAGCGTGCCACGCCAGGCGATCAGGCCGGAGAATTGCGGCTGTACATCTGGAAACAAATGTCCACGCACCGACGACCAGATGCCGTCGGCGCCGATCAGCGCAACGGCCAATTCCTCCTGGCGTGAATTGCCGCGGCGCTGCACGACCGTCAGGCCCTTGGCGTGCTTGGTCACATCCTCGAACTGGCAGCCGAGCCGCAGGTCGATATCGGGATGGTCGTTGACGGCGGCCTGCAACGCGGCCTGCAGATCGGCGCGGTGGATCACCCAATAGGGAGCGCCGGCGCGGAACTCGGCGGCCTGGCCGAGCGGCATGCGTGCGATCTCGCCACCGGCGCGCGTGCTCAGGATGTTGACGGATTCCGGCGTGACCGCGCGTCGCGCAAGCGGTTCCTTGAGCCCGAGCTCGACCAGGATGCGACTGGCGTTGGGAGAGAGCTGGATGCCGGCGCCGGCTTCCTCGAGCCGCTCGGCCTTCTCCAGCACCACGACGCGAAAGCCCTGTGCCGCCAATGTCAGCGACGCCGTCAGTCCTCCGATTCCGGCGCCGGCAACGATGACGGTTCGCGTCAGCGCCACGGAACGGTCAGGCGACCTTGTCTTTCAGCACGCATTCCGGCGGCCGCGCTTCGCCGGCGGTGAGGTCGGATGCGAAGCGATAGAGCGTCGAGCAATACGGGCAGATGATCTCGTTGTCGTTGCCGAGGTCGAGGAACACGTGCGGATGGTCGAACGGCGGGTTGGCGCCCACGCACATGAACTCCTGCGATCCGATCTCGATCACCGAGACACCGGCATCGTTATGGAAGTGCGGGACGACGTGGTCGGACATATTCTCACCTTGGTGGCAACGATGGGCAGACGCAATCAATAGCATGCGGCATCGTGAAATGCCGCGCACCATACTGGCGGGAACAGTTGATTCCTAGAGCCCCGATGGCTCATTTGCTCATGCAAATTCGACACAATCTTGTCGTCCCAGAAAAGCCCTTCTTTGGTCGGAGCCGTTGTGTCTCAAAAACGGCACACTATTTCCAGAGCGACTTGAACAAGGCGAATTAAACTTGAGATTTCCAGCGGAATGAACGGGGTGCGCCTCAGACTTGCGGTGGCTGGCCTGGCTGCGAGCGCTGCGGTGGGCGCGGCCATTTGGCCGCATGCCCGCGACGCCGGCACGCTGCTGTCAGCGCGGGACGATCCGGCCGCGCTCGCCGACCTCAGGCTCAATTCCGTCCTGCGCAACAACCCGGCGTTGATCTCGGACAATATCGAGGCGGCGCTCGCAGCCGGCGATGCCGACCTTGCGACGAGCTTTGTCGCGCTCGCGGGCGAGAACATCGCGCTCAATGATGAGCTCACAAGGCGCGTCGACGACGCGCGTGCCGAACAGTCATCCACCACGCATTTCGCCAAAGGGTTCGCCACCGGGCTCGTGACCGGCAATGCCGACGATGTCGCAAGCCTTTCCGGCACGGTCGCGGGCGACCTGTTCGTGTTCGGTGATGTCAGGGACGTCGTGCGCGAGGGCAAGCACCTCGTGATGGGCGAGGACACCGACCAGTTGGTGCTTGGCCTTGCCGCCGCCGGGCTCGCCGTGACCGCCGCGACTTATGTCTCGGTCGGCGGCGCCGCGCCGCTGCGTGCCGGGCTGACGCTGGTGAAGGATACGCGCAAGGCCGGACGGCTGAGCGAGGGCATGATCGAATGGGCCGGACGCTCGACGCGCGAGGTCGTCGACCAGCCGGCGCTGCGCGAGGCGGTCGCATCCGGCTCGGTGCTTCGGCCGGCGGAAACTGCAATCGCGATCCGCGCGGCGTTCCGCGCCGAGAAGGCCGGCGCATTGGTGCGCGTCGCCAAGGACGTCGGACGGATCGGCGAGGCGGCCGGGGTTCGCGCCGCGCGGGACACGCTCAAGGTCGCGGAGAACCCGCAGGAGATTGCGCGTGCGGCCCGCATTGCCGAGGCGAAGGGCGGCCAGACCCGCGCGATCCTGAAGCTGCTTGGCCGCGGCGCGCTGCTGCTGGCGGCCGGTGCATTCAATCTCTCCATGTGGCTGTTCGGCGCGCTGCTTGCGCTGTTCGGCTTCCTGTCGTCGATCAAGGCCACCACCGAGCGGACCACGGCGTGGTGGCTCCGACGACGCAAGGCGTCGCGTCTGAAGCGGCAGCTGGCCGCCACAGCTACTCTGGCGAGTATGCCCGTTCAGGGCTAAACTTGCGGTCGCCGGTCGATCGCAAATCCCCAATCCCAAATCCCGATCCCAAGAAAAAACGGAATGGATGATGCCGAGTTTCCATCACGGCGATGTTGAGATTGCCTACATCGACGAAGGCGCGGGCGAGCCGATCGTGCTCGTGCACGGCTTCGCCTCGAGCAAGAACGTCAACTGGATCTATCCGACCTGGGTGTCGGAGCTCGTCAAGGCCGGCCGTCGCGTCATCGCGCTCGACAATCGCGGCCACGGTGAATCCGCCAAGCTCTACGACGCCGCACACTACGAGATCGCGACCATGGCAAGCGACGTGATCGCGCTGATGGATCATCTCGGAATCGCACGCGCCGACATCATGGGATATTCGCTGGGCTCGCGGATGACCGCGATTCTGGCGCGTGAACATTCCGATCGGGTGCGCTCGGCGATCCTGGGGGGCATCGGCATCGGCCTGATCGAGGGCGGCGGTCCCGGCGAGGCCGTCGCGCTGGCGCTGGAGGCGCCGTCGCTCGACGATGTCACCGATCCGGTCGGCCGCACCTTCCGCGCCTTTGCCGATCAGACCCGCTCCGACCGCCGCGCCCTCGCGGCCTGCCTGCGCGGCTCGCGCCGGCTGATGACACGCGAGGAGGCGGCCGGCATCCGCGTGCCGGTCCTGATCGCGGTCGGCAGCAAGGACGAGATCGCGGGCTCGGCGTCAGCGCTCGGCCGGATCATTCCGGGGTCGGAGGTGCTCGACATTCCGAACCGCGACCACATGCGGGCGGTCGGCGACAAGGTCTACAAGACCGGGGTCATCGACTTCCTGTCGCGGCGAAAATAGCCCGTCGGCATCGTTCTCGGCATCGTCCCTGGCGAATACGCGCGCGGCCGCGATCAGCACCACGAAGGTCGCGACCCACACCATGCGCGCGCCGTAGCGGTCGTGTGGCCCCGAGATCACGCCGCAGATGACGGCATTGCCGAGCAGAGCGAGCGTGATCGTGCCCGCCAATAGCGTCAGATCGTCGACCCGACGCTGCCACAGCCCGCGGCCGGACAGCAGTACGACCAGCAGCATCGAGGCCAGCGCGACGGGCACGTGGATGCGGTTGAGGCGGTGAAGTCGAGATGCCATTTTTGTTGCCGCGCCGCGCGCATCGGCGCGACCTGCGCGGGAATGTAGCGCTCGATGATGCCGTAGGTGTGCGGGATCCAGCCATTGGTGCCTTCGCCGGTCGCGACATGCATCAGCTGGTCGACGGTTGCGGTCAGCGCCGCCTTGGCCTGGCATTCCGGATAGAAGGCAGGGGCGAGCAGGAGCAGGGGGATGGCAATGGTGGCGACCCAGACCGACCGGGCATCGGTCAGGCGGCCACGTAAACTCCGGGTATTGATGATGGTTCCCCCTTTATTGGGGCCGACCATGCCCAAAACCACACTGCGGACGAAATCCGCCAATAGTTGCAGAAGCACGGCTTGATTTCGGCAAAATCCCGACCAATTCCCCTAGACGCCGGTCCGGGGAGCGTTCGGCTGGGGTTTACCGTGCCAAGCCTTCCCGGGACGCGCTGGGTCCATCGTGCTATAACGCACGTCAGAACAACCGAATTGCGAGAGCAGCTATGGCAGTTCATCAGGTCAATCCGCAGGGTGCGAAGCTGACTTCGCTCGATCCGATCTGGGATCGGATCCGCGGCGAGGCGGAAGACATCCTGCGGCGCGAGCCTGAGCTCGCAACCTTCATCTATGCGACCGTGCTGCATCATGAGCGCCTGGAAGATTCGGTGGTCCATCGCATTGCCGAGCGGCTCGATCACGCCGCGCTGTCGGGCGACCTGATCCGCCAGACCTATAGCGAGGCGCTGCGCGACGAGCCCGATCTCGGCAACGCCTTCCGCGCCGACCTCGTCGCGGTCTATGACCGGGATCCTGCGACGTCGCGTTTCATCGACCCCTTGCTCTACTTCAAGGGCTTTCACGCGCTGCAGACCCATCGTCTCGCGCACTGGCTCTATCAGAAGGGCCGCAAGGATTTTGCCTTCTACCTGCAGAGCCGCTCGTCGGCGGTGTTCCAGACCGACATCAACCCGGCCGCCAGGATCGGCCGCGGCATCTTCCTCGATCACGCCACCGGTTTCGTCTGCGGCGAGACCGCCGTCATCGACGACGACGTCTCGATCCTGCATGGCGTCACGCTCGGCGGCACCGGCAAGGAGAACGAGGATCGCCATCCGAAGATCCGCCACGGCGTGCTGATCGGCGCCGGCGCCAAGATCCTCGGCAATATCGAGATCGGTCATTGTGCGCGCATCGCGGCGGGCTCGGTCGTGGTCAAGCCCGTGCCGCACAACGTCACGGTTGCGGGCGTGCCGGCGAAAATCGTCGGCGAGGCCGGCTGTGCCGAGCCGTCGCGCACCATGGACCAGATGCTCAACGCGATCGGGCTTTGATTTCATTCGCTTTCTGATCGGCGGCGCGCTTTGGCGTGTGCGCAATATCACGTCGCCAAAGCCTGAAAAGGCTCTGGCGATCTTTGCCGTCTCGTCCTAAAACTCCCCCGAAAATCATCGACCCGATTGGAGACGGCAGTGGACGTTCAGGAAGTCAGGAAGCTCGACGCGTATCTCAAACGCGTGTTCAGCAATCCCAAGATCCGCGTTGTGCCGCGGCCCAAGAAGGACGACTCCGCCGAAGTCTATATCGGCGAGGAGTTCATCGGCGTGCTGTTCGTCGACGACGAGGACGATGATCGCTCGTTCCAGTTCCAGATGGCCATTCTGGAAGAAGACCTGAGCGAGCAAGGCTGAAGAGCCTTGCCCAAGTTCGTCATTGCGAGGGGCGCAGCGACGAAGCAATCCATGTCACCGCTCGCGGAAATATGGATTGCTTCGCGGAGCCTGTCATCCGGCGGCGCGTCGCGCCGACCGGGTGGCTCGCAATAACGGCGCAAGTCATCCCTTCGCGCTGTGCATCTGCGCGGAGAGGCGGTTCATCGCGGTGGCGATGTCGCGCCATTGCACGAGCCAGCTGCGCGGAAAGCGGAAGGTCAGATCGGCGCCCTCGATGCGCTGCTCGCTCAGGCACATGCCGGGCGTCGAGGTATCGCGCGTGCAGCGCGCGGCGAGCTGCGGCTCGGTCGCAGTGAACAGGTCCTCGCCGCCATAGGGCGTGCCGTCGCGGAACGCGCGTGTCGTCAAGCCGTCGTCGGTATTCGCGCGCTCGTCCAGATAGCGCGGATAGATCGTACGCAGCCGCATCTCCGGCGCCAGTGAATCGCGGTGGGCTGCGATCGACACGAATATCCTGTCGATCGGCTGCACCTTGTCCTCGACCGTATCGGCGCTGTAGTGCTTCGGGGCGGCAGGCGCCTCCAGCGACGGATAGAGGAAGCTCAGGTCGACGCGCTCCTGCGGACCGGAATGGCGCTGGATCTTCATGCGGACGGCCATGGTCGGCACGTTGAACAGCGTGCCGCCGACGCTCACCGGCAGCCGCGACGGGTCGCTCGGCGGAACGGTCGTATACGTTGGCCACAAGAGATAGGCGACGAGCGCAATCGCGCCGGCCGCGATGACCGCTGAGGCGATGATCGGAACGAGGTGCGCGCGCGGGTTGCGGCGGGTGTCGCGGGCGAGATGCTGGGCCGTCGAGAGAAGCGTCATGAACGAGGCAAAGACCAGGTCGAGGGTGGCCGAATCACCTGCCGAATATGCCACGCGGCGCGGAATTTCCGTACGATTCCAAAGGAATCCCTCACCGAATGGCCATGCGCAAACGCGGCGCCAGGTGCCGTCGGTTAACCTTTCTTTAAGGATGATGTGGCGGCTGGCCACCAATTCTGCGAAGCAGGAGCGAGTGGCCTCTTGCGTAGCGGAAGTTCCGATGTCGCCTGATACCTTGAATTCCCTGTTCTCCCTCTTCATCGGCTTCGCGTTCGCCGGCGCACTGGCCAACGGTTATCAGGCGATGGCGGAGCGCCCGGCAGGCTTCGGCCTGCTGCAGGAGGGCGTGGCGCCGAAGACCTTCGCCGCGGTCCCGTTTCTGGTCTTCGCCGCACCGTTCATCATCATGCGCAACACGCTGCGTGGCGCGCGCATCGAGCGCCGCCGCTTCGAGTTCGTGATGATGGCAACCGTCATCTCCGGCTTCTGGAGCCTGATGTCGGGCACCTTCTTCATGATGACGTTGCGCGCGGCGGGCATGCTCGGCTGATCCCGATCATGATCCGCGGCCGATCACGGTCGCGCTTGCTTGAAACCATGTCGGCCGCTGTGCCAAGGTCTCCTTCGATCCAAGGAGACCTTCATGGCGATCTACGAACTCGACGGGCAGGGGCCCGATCTTCCCGCTGACGGCAGCTATTTCATCGCCGACAACGCCGTTGTGATCGGCAAGGTCCGCCTCAAATCCGCGGCGAGCGTCTGGTTCGGCGCCGTGCTGCGCGGCGACAATGAGTGGATCGAGATCGGCGAGGGCTCCAACGTGCAGGACAATTCGACCCTGCATGTCGATCCCGGTTTCCCCCTGACCATCGGCAACAACGTGACCATCGGCCACAATGCGATCGTGCATGGCTGCACGCTGGAAGATGGCGTGCTGATCGGGATGGGATCGATCGTGATGAACGGCGCGCGCATCCGGCGCGGCAGTGTCGTCGGCGCCGGCTCGGTCATCACCGAGGGCAAGGAGTTTCCGGAAAATTCCCTGATCATCGGTGCACCGGCGCGCGTGGTGCGCACACTCGACGCCGCGCAGGCCGAGGCGCTGTCGCGGCCGGCGAAGTCCTACGCAATCAGGGGCCCGCAGTACAAGGCCGGGCTGAAGAAGATCGGCTGAACTCTCAGCGCTTCGGGCCCTGCTTGCGTGCGCCCTTCGGTGCGGCGGGGACCGGCTTTGCTGCCGCCTGAAGCCTCGCGCTCTTGCGCAGCGCGTCCTTCAGGTCGATCGGAATACCGTGCTTCTTGAGCAGGTCGGCGAAGGCCTCGTCGGCGAGCTCCTGCAAGGTCGCCATCCGGTCGCGGCCAAGCTGCTTCAGCTTGTCGAACGTGTCGTCGTCAAACTCGATCAGCTTGCGCAAATTGCATTGCTCCCAAACTGTATTGCTCGATCGCCTGCGGGAACCGGTGTTTTGCGGACTTGTTGATGTCCGCAAGGGAGAATTGCCATGCGCAAATTATCCGTCACCACTGCGTTCGCGACAATCGCCATTCTGCTGACACCCGCGGTTACCGTTGCTCAAAGCACCGGGACCGGCAGCCCCTCGTCGGCTAGCCCGGTATCTCCGCAACTCACGTCGCCGCCGCCGGGCACCAACAGTGCCGGCACAGCTCAATCCTCCGGCCGGCTGAACACCGGCGAGGGCGTCACCACCGGCTCGGCGTCGTCGACTGAAAATCTCGACAAGGCGATCGCCAACGAGAACAGGACGGTCGATCGCCGGGTCAATGGCATCTGCCGCGGCTGCTAACCTTCAAGGCCGCGCCTTTGATGAACGCGGGTCGCGCAGAAGTGAGCGCGACGTCGACGCGTGGCCGAAGCCGCGGTCCTACATTGCGCTAGCATACGCGCGACGCGTCGAAGGAGGCTTGAAAAGAAAGCCTCGGAAAGAGGAGTACCGGGTGATGTTGCGGAAGACGATGATTGCCTTGCTGGCGACGGCGTCGGTCAGCCTGTTCACGATCGACACCGCGTCGGCACGCGGTGGATTTGGCGGTGGTGGTTTCCATGGCGGTGGTGGATTCCACGGTGGCGGCGGCTTCCATGGCGGTGGCGGTGCAATCCGGGCTACAAGTGGGGCGTCTCATCGTTTGACGCCTGCGCGGGCGGCGGGAAGCAGGGCGAGGCCGATCTCGGGGCGGGCGGCGGGCTCGGCAACAACGCCGGCATCACTAAGGATACCGCATTCCACAAGATGAAGCACGAGCCGTGGGAATCAGTG
>NZ_VKHP01000271.1 GCF_010811875.1 Bradyrhizobium uaiense | reverse complement strand
CCTGATCTGAGACTACGCCAGATGCGAGCTCAGGCAGCGCCTGATATATATAATACACAGGGCGGGGGGTATCTCCCCTAAGCATCCTGTGGAAAGAGCCCCCACCCGAAACGCATCTGGCGATGCGTTCCGACCTAAGAGCGAGCTTCGCTCGTCTCGACCCACGCAAGCGGGAGAGGTGCAGCGAATTTGCCGCTAGACCGGCGCGACCTTCGCGATCTCGTGCGCGCCGCGAATGGTCATGTCGACGGCGACATAGAGGATCACGGCGAGGCCGACATAGGCGATCCAGCGGTGGTTTTGCAGCAATCGCGCGATGAAGGTGGCGGCCGCGCCCATCATCGCGATCGAGAGCGCCAGCCCGAACACCAGCACGATCGGCTGCTCGCGCGCCGCGCCCGCGACCGCCAGCACATTGTCGAGCGACATCGAGACGTCGGCAACGATGATCTGCGTCGTGGCCTGCCACAGCGTCTTGCGCGGCACCTCCGCGCCGCCGGTGCCATCCACGGCCGTGGTCTCGTGCGCGGAGACGCGCAGCTCGCGCCACATCTTCCAGCACACCCACAGCAGCAGGATGCCGCCGGCCAGCAGCAGGCCGACGATCTGCATCAGTTGCGTGGTCAGCAGCGCGAACAGGATGCGCAGCAGCGTCGCCGCACCGATCCCGATCAGGATCGCCTTGCCGCGCTGCTGCGCCGGCAGGCCCGCCGCGGCAAGGCCGATCACGACCGCGTTGTCGCCGGCCAGCACGAGGTCGATGACGACGACTTGCAGCAAGGCGCTGAGGGCGTCGAGTGATAGCAGTTCGGACATGGATCATGTTCCCCTTGAGGTCGGGGAGTGGACCGTTTCGACGAAACAGGATTTGCCGTCATGCCGACGGCAAATCCGTCACGACGTTGTCGCGTCGCGGGTCGAGGCAGGGCCACTCCAACTGAGTTCCAGTCCGACATCGCAGCTTGTGGCTGCCAGAGGGGCCCGGCCTGGGATTACGGTCGTGACGCCGGACGCAGTGCTGCTTCTTCCTCGAAGAACAGCGCCGCCTGGTCCGGCTCGCCGAGGATCGCCGCCGCACATCCCATGAAGGTGAAGGCTCCGGCAAAATCCCACAGCGTCAGGTTCGCCACGCTTGCACGCATGTGGATCATGCGCGCCGCAAGCGCGGCAATGGCTGCCTCTGCGAATAACACCAGGCTGAGCGCGGGCAGCACGAGTGCGGGCTCAACCAGGCGAACGGTCAGGGTGATCGGCAGCGCGGTCAGCACCGCGAATGACAGGAGCATGCCGAACGGCTCCAGCGAGGGAGCCTTCCGCGAGTACCCGTCTGGAATGGTCGAGGACATTTCGGTCCCTTTGCCGATCCCTGCCGTGTCGTTCGTCGCGACGATATCAGAAGGCATTTGCGTTGGCGCGCGGCGCGGCGCCGCGCGACCGCAGGCCGCGCGACAGATTGTACGCCCGAAGGTCATGGCGGAGCGTCGCGGGCGGGCCATTTCGGCGCCGTTTTGGGGCTGATGGCGCCGCGGCATGCCATGGCAAAGTCCGCAGCGGGCATTTATCTTTGCTGGCAGCGCTGGGCGAACGATCGAAAGGCAATTTCGATGAACATGGCAGGCAAGACGGTGCTGATCACCGGTTCCACCGACGGCGTCGGCCGCTACGTCGCGACGAAGCTGGCCGCTGCCGGCGCCCGCGTCCTGATCCACGGCCGCGACACCAAGCGGGCGCAGGTCCTCGCCGACGAGATCAAGCGGGTCTCCGGCCGCGAGCCGATGTTCTATCAGGCCGACCTGTCCTCGCTCGCCGAGGTCCGCGAATTCGCTCAGCTGGTGCTCGACGACCAGGAGCGCCTCGATGTGCTCGTCTGCAACGCCGGCATCGGCTCGCAGAACGAGGGGCCGGCACGGCAGACCAGCAAGGACGGCCATGAGCTGCGCTTCGCGGTGAATTATCTCGCCGGCTTCCTGCTCGTGCATCTGTTGCTGCCGCGGCTGAAGGCCAGTACGCCGGCGCGCATCGTCAATGTCGCTTCGCTCGGCCAGCACCCGATCGATTTCGGCGACGTGATGATCACCAAGAACTACAGCGGCGCGCGCGCCTATGCGCAGAGCAAGCTGTCGCAAATCATGTTTACGATAGACTTGGCCGAGGAGCTGCAAGGCTCCGGCGTGACCGTCAACTCGCTGCACCCGGCGACCTACATGAACACCACGATGGTGCGTGCCAGTGGCGCGACGCCGATCTCGACCGTCGAGCAGGGCGGCGATGCCATTCTGCGTCTGGTCCAGGACGATGATGTCGCTGACAGGAGCGGGCTGTTCTTTGACGGCAAGCGCGAGGCCCGCGCCCATGCGCAGGCCTATGATGCCGAGGCGCGCAGGCGGCTCAAGGCGTTGAGTTTGAAGCTTACGGGGTTATCGGATTTGTAGGGTGGGTTACGCCTTCCGCATTCGCTCGTTGAGCCACGGCGGACGTGGTCGGCTAACCCGCCCCGCGGTCCGGCGCTGCTATTGATCTTCCGCCAAGGCGCGCCATACGCGCGCCTTGGCTGTTGTCTCCGCGACGAAAACATCCTTGCCGGTCCGATAGGCCTCGATGTTATCCTTTGAAGAGGTGGCGAGGGCGCGCTTGATGTCGGCATAGGCGCGGGCGACGTCGGGGTGCGCACGCAGGTAATCGCGAAATACCAGGCGGGCGTCCCATCGCGGATGCGACGGCTCCATCACATGCAGATGGTGGGTCCACGGACCCGGAGGCCCCTTGCGGAAGAACAACTCGTCGGGAATCCATGACGCATATTGCGGCATGTAGATATAGCCAAATGCCTCAAGCGGCTTGATGCAGCGTTGCCTGGCCTCTTCGAGACTGGGCACGCCAACCAGCAGGTCGATGATGGGCTTCGACGGCAGGCCTGGCACGGCCGTGCTGCCGATGTGCTCGACGGCCAGAGCGAACGCGCCGAGAGCTTGCTCGATCCGCGTCCGCTCCTGCGAGAACAATATGGGCCAATTTGGGTCATAGTCGGAGACAACGATCGACCCGGCGCCGTACTTCTCCACGTTCCATCCCCTGATTGCGTTCACAGAATATCACGCGGGGAACGGCCGACGAAGTCTCAACTCTGCCAGGAAGTGTTGCGGATGCGGACGCATGCATTCGGCTTCCGGAATGTCGGATCGCGATCTTCGATGTAGTCGAAATTGACGGTTCCGAACGTGGTCTGGGGCTTCTTCAAGGCCGAGCACGTCTGTATCTTGAGAAACTCGTTCTTGAAATCACCGCGCGGAAATGCGGCGATGACCTGCTGGCGTTGCTCCGGGGTATAGTCGTCGTATCCAACGCCTACGACATCGACCAAGACCCCCGCGTTGGTGAGCGCGATTTCCGGCCGCAAGTATTGTGGAATCCCCGGGGTGGTGTGCAGGGCAATCGCCTCCCACACCAGATCGCTCTTCGCTTCCGCGATGCCGCGCGCCCGGAGAAATTCGCGCGCAGCATCGGCGCCGTCGACTTCAAAGCGCTTGGTCTCGGTGTGATAGTGATCGACAAGGCCGAGATCGTGAAACAGTGCCGCGACGTAGAGCAGTTCGGAATCGAATTTCACCTTCTGGCGGATTCCCTTCATCGCACCGAACACATAGACGCGAACCGAATGGTTGAACAGCAGCTCGTTTTCATATTGGCGCACGAGCTCGGCTGCCTCGCGCGCCAGCTTGCTGTCGGGAATCTTGATGCCGGAAATCTCGGTCATTGGCAGGCTCCGTTCTCCTTCGATCGATCTTCATCAAGCCGCCCGCGCGACCGCGGCCTGTGGCGTGTTGCGGAAGCTGATCGCCATGCGATTGTAGGCATTCATCAGGCTGATCGCGATGGTCAGATCGACGAGCTCGCGTTCATCGAAGACCGTGCGGGCAGCCTGGTAAGCCTGATCCGGTACGCCGGTATCGGCGACGCGGGTCACCGTTTCCGCCCATGCGAGCGCCGCGCGTTCACGCTCGTCGAAGAGATCGCCGGCTTCTGCCCACGCCTGCAGCAGTGCCAGCTTTTCGATCTTCACCCCACTCTTGAGCAGGTCGCGCGTGTGCATGTCGAGGCAATAGGCGCAATTGTTGATCTGCGAGATGCGCAAGTAGACGAGGGTGACCATCGTGGTGGGGAGGTTGCTTTGCAAGACATAGCCGTAGACTCCGCCCAGGGCTTTAACGCCCGCCGGCGCAATGCGGTTGTAATCGAGACGCATGCTCATGACGGGCTCCTTAACGGTCGTTTTGTTTGACGGGAGTGGTCAGTTCCTTGTCGTCGGTGTCGACGACGAACACGGCGAGCAGCTTTGCCGGCGTTGTCTTGCTGGCGTTGCGGCTGACGGGGTGGCGGGAACCCGGCGTCTCGTAGAAGCTTTCGCCGGTGCGGTAGACCCGCGTCGGTCCGTCATTGACCTGCGATTCAATTTCGCCGGACAGCACGTAGCCGAAGATGAAAGCCGACTTGGCGTGGACGTGCGACGGCGACGCTCCGCCCGGCGCATAGTCGACGACGACGGCGATCAGCGACTTGCCGGGAATATTGGTGATCGCCTGCTGGAAGGTCGGCGTGACCGTCGAACCCGTCTCATGCGCAGGGGCAGGTGTTGCCGCGGCGATGGCGAGCGCAGCGCAGGCGGCGAGGATGGATGGTATCTGCATGGTCGGTGCTCTCCTTGCTTCCATAGGTGCCTTCGCCTTGGTTCATATAAAAGCACCAAGAACTGGCAAAAATCGTGTACTAAGGCCCATGACCGGACCGTTGCGACTGGAACTGGATCGATCTGCGAAGACGCCGCTCGCGGAGCAGATTCGCAGAGGTATCGGGGCCGCTATCGAGACCGGCGTGCTCGCCCCCGGCGCACGTCTGCCCTCCTGGCAGGACCTCGCGGCTCAGCTCGGCGTTGCGCGAGGCACCGTGCGCGCGGCCTATGAAATGCTTTCCTCTGCGCAGCTGATCGTCGCTTCACGCGCGCGGGGAACGCATGTCGCGGATCGGCCTTCCTTCGCCGCCGTGCAGGAAGAGGCTCCCGACCCCGGCTCCTTCATGGAGACGTATCAGGAGCTCATCGCGGGGCCGGCCACTTTCCAGATGGGTGTACCCGCGCAGGCGACGTTTCCGGCCAAGCTGTTCTCGAGGCTGCACACGCAGGCGGTTCGCGCAGGTATGAGCGCGCCGGCCCTCTACCCGGATCCGCGCGGCGAATTGGAGTTGCGGCGCGAGATCGCGGCGTATCTTGCGCTGGCGCGAGGGATCGCGTGCACGGCCTCGCAGGTTTTCATCACAGGAGGCTTCAGCAGCGGCCTTGGATTGACGCTTCATGTCCTCGGTCTCGAACAGAAGAAAGTCTGGATGGAGGAGCCGGGCTTTCCTTTTACCCGGCACGGTCTTGAGCTCGCGCGGATGTCGATCGCGCCGATCCCGGTCGATGCTGACGGCATCGACGTCGGTTACGGTCTGGAACACGCGCCTGATGCCGCGCTGGCGGTCGTAACTCCCGGACAGCAGGCACCGCTCGGCTTCACACTCTCGCTGGCAAGACGCGCGCGTCTGCTCGATTGGGCCGCTCAGGAGCGAGTCTGGGTGATCGAGGATGACTATCTGAGCGAGCTTCAGTTGAAGGGCCGTGCCACGCCGGCGCTCGCCTCGCTCGATCGTGCCGGGCGCGTCATTCACATCGGATCGTTCAGTAAAACCCTGACGCCGGCCTTGCGGTTGGGCTTTGTCGTCGCACCGCCGTCCCTGATGCCCCGGTTTGCCGAGATCGCCGCGTGTCTCGCCCCGGCGCCAGCGCCCCCGGTGCAGCTCGCGACCGCCGAATTCATCCGCGATGGCCACCATCTGCGGCATCTTCGCCGCACGAAGCGGGTCTATGCGGCGCAGGGTGAAGCGCTGCTCAAATGCCTGCGAGCCCGTGCCAAAGACGTGACCATCGGTGGATTGGCCGCGATCCTGCGACTGCCGGACGAAACGTCCGACCTCTCGATCGCAAGGGAGCTGGCATCATTCGGCTTGGCGCCTACGCCTCTGTCGCTCTGGTATGCGTCGAGCGCTTCAGCGCGATCCGGCCTGATGCTCGGCATCGCCACGTCTCCGCAAAAGAGGATCGAGGCTTCCTGTGACCGGCTCTTCAACGTCATCGACCGGCTCGCGGGACACGTGCCTGCGTAAGCCGGGGTGCCGCAACGCAGGCCAAGCTCAAGTATCCCGTTTGGCCTCGACCGCCTTCGCGAATTGTGGAAATGTCTCGGCTACGACAGGTCCGTCCAACCGCCACGAATAGCAGCCGCCGACGAAGAACGGTGGCTCGGTGGCGTCGCGCTGGTGGTCGAGCGCGCCGCGGCCTTGCGGGTCCTTGCCCGAGGTCGCGGTCTGGAACAGGGTCGTCACCGCAGGACCCAAGAGCTCGGCGAGATGGGTGCAGGTCTCCAGTCTGCCGATCTTGCGACGGACCAGCTCGCGCCAGCCCTTGCCGATCCGTTCGCCGACCAGCCGCTGCAGGATGCCTTCGACGTCGAGGCAGGACGAGTAGGGTGTCGAGGCCATATTGGTGCCGGTCTCGCGGATCGTGAAGCCGTCGTCGACCGCAAGCCGCAGGCGGATGTCGTGCACGGGGTCCTCGGGTTGCTGCAGGCCGCGATGCTTGTCCTGCCGCGCATAGGGTTTTGTGTCGACGAGCCGCGCCTCGACCTCCCACAGTCCGTCGTCACGGAGATAACCGAGACATTCGACGGAGCGGCGGTGCATCAGGCGGCGAGGCTTGCCGTCGGCATTGGTATCGGGTGCGGACATCGGAACTCGCTGGATTGAATCTCAGGCGATCCAATCGGCCGCGTGCTGCGATGTCAACGGCCGCTGTCTGCGCAGCGCCATGCACTGCGTAGGGCGGGTTAGCCCACCGGGTCCGCGCGAAGCGCGGCCCGATGACAGGCTCCGGCGTAACCCGCCATCTTCATCCGACGATTGCTCGCGCGGATGAGAGATCAGCGGCGGGTTACGCTTCGCCCTACGGTTCTTGCGATCAGCTCACCCGGCGCTCGCGGTGCTCCCAATACGGCTTGCGCAGCTCGCGCTTCAGGATCTTGCCGGCGCCGGAGAGCGGCAGTGGGGCCGCGGTGACGTCGACGCTGCGCGGACATTTGTAGCCGGCGATCAGCGCCTTGCAGTGCTCGATCAGCTCTTCCGGCGTAGCGCTGGCGCCGCTCTTCATCACCACCACAGCGTGGACCTGCTCGCCCCAGCGCTCGCTCGGGATGCCGATCACGGCGCATTGGGCCACGGACGGGTGCTGGGCGAGAGCGTTCTCGACCTCGGCCGAATAGACGTTCTCACCGCCGGAGATGATCATGTCCTTGACGCGGTCGACGACGTAGACGAAGCCGTCCGCGTCCATGTAGCCGCCGTCGCCGGTGTGCATCCAGCCGTCGATCACCGCGCGTGCGGTTTCCTCCGGCCGCTCCCAATAGCCCATCATCACCATATCGCCGCGCACCGCGATCTCGCCGACGGTACCGAGCGGGACCACCTGATCCAGGGCGTCGACGATCTTCACCTCGGCGCCCAGCGTGGCACGGCCGGCGCCGCGATGCCGGCCCTTGGCGCGGCCGTCGCCGATATGCTCCTTCCAATGCAAGAGCGTCGCGATCGGCGACAGCTCGGTCATGCCGTAGGCTTGCGTGAACTCGACGTGCGGCAGCGCCTTCATGGCGCGCATCAGCACGGCATCGCTGATCACGGAGGCGCCGTAGGCGATCCGTTTCAACGACGACAGGTCGTAATTGCCGAGCGTCGGATGATCGACGAACATCTGGATCATGGTCGGTACCAGCAGCACGTCGGTGATGCGCTCCTTCTGCACCGCGGCCGCAACGCCGACCGGCGTGAAGCCCTGGACCACGACATTGGAGCCGCCCGACAGCAGCACCGAATACATCGCCGCGCCGTTGGCGAGGTGGAACATCGGCGCCGCGTGCAGGTAGATCGTGCTGCTCGGCCACAGCCCTTCGCCGAGCGCGTTCAGCGCGTTGGCCATCAGATTGCCGTGGCTCAGCATCACGCCCTTGGAGCGGCCGGTGGTGCCGCCGGTGTAGAAGATGCCGGCGAGATCGTCGCGGGTGCGCATCGCATCCCGAATGGGTTCGCTGCGCGCGATCAGCGTCTCGTAATTCTCCATACCTTCGGGCGTCTCACCCTCGTCGGCATAGACCAGTTTCAGGCCTGGGATCGCGCTTGCCAGCGTTGCGCCGACTGCCGCAAACGCCTTGTCGACGAACAGGATCGTTGCGCGGCAGTCGCGCAGCGCATCCTCGTTCTCGATCGGAGACCAGCGGATGTTGAGCGGCACGATCACGGCGCCGGCCCAGCCGACTGCGAGGTAGAGTTCGAGGTAACGGTCGGAGTTCAGCGACAGGATCGCGACGCGGTCGCCGTCGTCTGCGCCAAGCGCGCGGATGGCGGAGGCGAGGCGGGCGACACGCTCGCCGACCTCGCGCCAATTGCGCCGCCGCTCACCGCAGACGACTGCGAGCCCGTTTGGATTGACCTGCAGCGCCCGCCGCAGTCCGTGTGTGATGTTCACTCGTCTCCTCCCTTGATGCGTTTCCCTTGCGAGGCGGTTTGTCCGCCTTCTGTGCAGCCGGAACGGCTGCTTTGCGCGTTGTCGTCTTGCGCGTTGATGTCAGTTGCCGTTGTTGTTTTGGCGATGCCTTCGGTGAGGCGGATCGCGAATTCCTCGGCGACGGCGCGTCCGGTCAACTCGCCGCCGGGCTGGAACCAGTGTCCGATCCAGTTCAGCGAGCCAGCAATCGCAAACGCCGCGAGCTTCGGGTCGCAGGGTTTCACCGAACCGTCTTTGACACCAGCGGCAATATAGTCGCGGAAGGCGCGGTCGATCCGCCGCTTGGCGGTCCGCACGATCTTGCGGTTGTCCTCGCTGAGGTCGCGGATGTCGAAGCGAACCAGGCTCTTGCCGTAGTCCGCGGTCATCAGCTCGGCATAGCGGACGATCAGCTTGCGCAGCTTGTCGAGCCCCGAGCCGCCGCCGGCCGAGGTCTCGGCGATGCAGTCGTCGACCAGCTCATTGCCGATCGACCAGCATTCGTAGAGGATCTCGTCCTTGCCTCGGAAGTAATTGTAGAGCGCCGGCTTGGTGATGTTGAGCCGCTTGGCGACCTCGTTCAGCGTGGCGCCGTGATAGCCCTGTTCGAGGAACAGGGCTACGGCCGTGCGCAGCACCGCCTCGCGCTTCTCGTCGCGGGCGCGGCGCCGGCTCTCGAAGGGCAGCCAGGGTGACTCATTGTTGGAAGAGGGGATGCGGGCGTCCATCGCGTGGCTGTTGTCGCATTGACTCCGGAAGGTCGCCCGTATATTACCCATGGGTAATAAATAGTCCAGTGAGTAATTTCCGGGAGGACACGCGATGACGTCACGCACCTATGTTGCCGGGGTCGGCATGATCCCGTTCGTCAAGCCGGGCGCCAACGCGCCGTACCATGTGATGGGCGCCGAGGCCGCCAAGCTCGCGCTCGCCGACGCCGGGCTTGATTACGGCAAGGTGCAACAGGCTTATGTCGGCTACGTCTATGGCGACTCCACCTGCGGCCAGCGCGCGCTCTATCCCGTCGGCATGACCGGCATCCCGATCGTCAACGTCAACAACAACTGCTCGACCGGCTCGACCGCGCTGTTCCTGGCGCGGCAGGCGATCGAGTCCGGCGCCGCCGATTGCGTGATGGCGCTCGGCTTCGAGCAGATGAAGCCCGGCGCGCTCGGCGCCGTGTTCACCGACCGTCCGAGCGCGTTCGACGATTTCGATGCCGCGGCCGACAAGCTGGTCGACGCGCCCGGCGTGCCGTTGGCGCTGCGCTATTTCGGCGGCGCGGGCTTGAGCCACATGAAGAAATACGGCACGCCGCTCTCCGCGTTCGCAAAGGTTCGCGCCAAGGCGAGCCGCCACGCCAAGAACAATCCGCTGGCGCTGTTCCGCAAGGAAGTCACCGCCGACGACGTGATGAACGACCAGGTGATCTGGCCCGGCGTGATGACGCGGCTGATGGCGTGCCCGCCGACCTGCGGCGGTGCTGCCGCGATCCTGGTTTCGGAGAAGTTCGCCGACCAGCATGGCCTGAACAAGAGCGTCCGCATCGCGGCTCAGGCGATGACGACCGACACGCCGTCGACCTTCGGTGCATCAGACATGATGCAGGTGGTCGGTTACGACATGGCGCGCGATGCCGCCAACAAGGTCTATGAAGCCGCCGGCATCGGGCCCGGGGATCTCGACGTCGTCGAGCTGCACGACTGCTTCGCCCACAACGAGCTGATCACCTATGAGGGGCTCGGCCTGTGCGGCCAGGGCGAGGCCGCGAAATTCATCGACGACGGCGACAATACCTATGGCGGGAGGATCGTCACCAATCCCTCCGGCGGCTTGCTGTCGAAGGGCCATCCGCTCGGTGCCACCGGCCTTGCACAGTGCTACGAGCTGACCCGGCAGTTGCGCGGCACCGCGGCGGCGACGCAAGTGGAGGGCGCGCGGCTCGGGCTGCAGCACAATCTCGGCCTCGGCGGCGCGTGCGTGGTGACGCTCTACGAACGCGCCTGAGGCAGCCATGGTCGATCAATCCGCCGTCGGGCGTAGCTTTACGCCCGTGACCGCGCGCGTCGAGCCGGGGCGCCTGCGCTTCTTCCTCGACACGCTCGGCGAGACCAATCCGGTCTACCGCGACGGGTCAGCGGCACCGGTGCCGCCGACCTATTTGTTCTGCCTCGAGATGATGGACGCGACTGTGCCGTTCGAGTTCCTGACCGCGCTCGGCATCGATCTCGCCCGCGTGCTGCATGGCGAGCAGCGCTTCGACTATCACGCCCCCGTCGTGGTCGGCGACACCCTGACGTTCCACCCGCGCGTCACCGGCGTGACCGACAAGAAGGGCGGCGCGATGACGCTGATCGTCGTCGATACGCCCGTCACCAACCAGAACGGCGTCCACGTCGCCGACGTCTCGCGCACCATCGTGGTGCGCAATGCGAGGCCATCATGAGCAGCGCACCCGCAGTCGGCGACCGCATCGTCCACAAGGAGTTTCCGCCGATCCCCCGGCATCGCCTGGCGCTGTATTGCGGCGCCTCCGGCGATCACAATCCGATCCATGTCGACATCGACTTCGCGAAGGCGGCCGGTTTCCCCGACGCGTTCGCGCACGGCATGCTGGTCATGGGCTATCTCGGCCAGGCGCTGACGGACGCGGTGGCGCCGTCGCGCATCCGCTCGTTCTCGACCCGTTTTGCCGCGATCACCCAGCTCGGCGCGGCGCTGACCTGCGAGGGCACGGTGACCGAGCTGATCGAGCAGGGCGGCGAGAAGCGCGCAAAGCTTGCGCTGACGACGAAGGACGAGAACGGCGAGATCAAGCTCGCCGGCGAAGCGATCATCGCGCTCTAGGGAGAAACTCTCGCCGAGCAAAGATTTGCGCTCCCTCTTCCGCTTGCGGGGGAGGGCTGGGGTGGGGGCTCTCTCCACGAGTCATATCGCGGAGAGAGCCCCCACCCGGAACGCATCTGACGATGCGTTCCGACCTCCCCCGCAAGCGG
>NZ_VKHP01000026.1 GCF_010811875.1 Bradyrhizobium uaiense | reverse complement strand
CCACGCGTTGAGCTCCAGGCGCGGGTGGTGCCGGGGCGCGGCTGGGGCTGCGTCGTGCCGGGCGGCGGGGCGACATGGTCCGTGCTCAGTGAGGAGGTGG
Source organism: Bradyrhizobium uaiense (assembly GCF_010811875.1). GTDB lineage: Bacteria > Pseudomonadota > Alphaproteobacteria > Rhizobiales > Xanthobacteraceae > Bradyrhizobium > Bradyrhizobium uaiense. The sequence goes on along the minus strand of NZ_VKHP01000026.1, from coordinate 54,683 downwards.
TGCGGGGATGGGATGTCGTGTCGGTTTCTCGGGGGCGGGGGCGGCGCGGCGGGGCTCTTTCCTTGCAATCAAGGTGGGGGGCGGGGGATGATCTTGGAGCCGTCATTAGCGGTCAGGCGCGACGTGTCCGGAGTGAACTACGTTCTGGTTCAGCTCAGCGCGCCGGGGAATGGGAATTCGCGAGTAACTATTTGTAGTCGGACAGACTGTAAGCTCTACGGCGTGGTGCACGAACTGGAGTGATCGGGACGTCGGGGCCGTAGATTTACGGGGATCGTCGTGGAGACGCGGCGAAGGGGATTGGCATGATGGGAAGTCGCGTTTCGGTTGATGCGGGACTTGGGCTGGTCGCCTTGAGCGCGATGGCATTTGGCGCTGCGGTTGCCCTGTTTCATTTCACCGATCCTGCTACTGCCGCGGAGCGGCGGGCTCCGTCGTCCAGCGGCGTCTTCGTCAGCGAGATGAGCGACGTCCAGCGTGTCAGGGTGACCCTCAATAAGTCGCGCACCTTCAGGGTCGATACCGCGTTCTCATCGATCGTTGCGGGTTCGCCCGATATCGCCGACGTGAAGTCGCTGAGCGACCACCTGCTCTACATCCAGGGCAAGAAGACCGGCACCACCAACGTCATCCTGTTCGACAGCTCGATGAAGCAGATCGGCATCCTCGATGTCGAGGTGACATTCGATATCGGCAACCTGCAGCAGAACATCCATGCCGGCACTGGCAACCGGGGTATTCGCGTGTCCGCCTCCGAAGGCCAGGTGGTGCTGAGCGGAACGGCCGCCGATGCCGTCGCCGCCGAGCGGGCGCTGACGATTGCCAAGGGCAGCGTTCCCGAGGGTGCCATCGTCGTCAATGCGATGAGCGTTGCGGCGCCGCAGCAGGTGATGCTCGAGGTGCGCTTCCTCGAGGTCAATCGCGACGCCGGACGCCAGTTGGGCGTGAACCTTTATGCAGCGAATGCCAATGGGACTAATGTTGGAAATACGGGGGTAGGCGGGGCCACAGCGGTAGGCCGAAGGCCGATCGGTGGTATCAACAATGCTGCCCTCGGCAATGGCGGGGGGCAGGTTGGTTCTCCTCCGACGGGGAGCCTTCCGGTACTTGGAACAGCGGGAACGCTCCTTGGTGCCGCCGGCGGCGTAGCGCCCGTTCCGTTCGGAAGTTTGTTGACCAGCATCGTCCGAACCAGCAACGGCGGCTCAGTGGACCTGTTGATCTCGGCATTGGAAACGAAGGGATTGGTTCGCTCGCTGGCGGAGCCGAACCTGGTCACGCTGTCGGGCGACGCCGCGCGCTTCCTGGCCGGTGGCCAGATTCCAGTTCCCACAGTGCAGCCGGGAAGCGTAAATGGTTTCGCCCAGGTTACGACCCAATACCAGCCGTTCGGCGTGGAATTAGCCTTCGTTCCCACGGTCCTTTCGCGAGGCACTATCAATTTGAGGATTGAACCTTCGGTAAGCGAACTCGACTTCTCGAATGCTGTGACGATCGCCGGGACTCAAGTCCCAGCGCTGACTAGTAGGAGCGCGAGAACCACCGTCGAGCTGCGTGACGGCCAGAGCTTTGCGGTTGCCGGCCTGTTGCAGACCCGGAATGTCCAGGACGTATCGCAGTTGCCCTGGATCGGCTCGGTGCCGGTGCTCGGCACACTATTCAGCAGCAAGTCCTACCAGCAGCAGGAAACCGACCTCGTCATCATCGTGACGCCGCGCCTGGTCGCGCCGGCGGCACCCGGCCAGCAACTGGCGTCGCCGCTCGATTCCCGGCTGCCGGCCAACGACGTCGATTTCTTCCTCAACGGTCAGATGGAAGTTCGCAAGCGTTACGACGACTACGTCAATTCCGGCGGCGAGGTGAAGGGACCCTATGGCCACATCATCGCGCCCAATGCGGTCGTGCCCGCTCCGGCGCCGGCGGCCGTTGTCGACCAGCCGGTCGTCAAGACCCTGAACTAGAGGAGGCGAGAGATGACCGTCAGATACCTCGCTTTGCTCGCTCCCTTCCTGCTCGGCGGCTGCTACGGCGTCTACGGGCACGACGAGATGGACCGCTATGTGCAGCGTTCCGACACCATCACGATGAGTGCCGGCAATGCCAAGGAGGTCAACGCCGTCACCCACACGATTCACCCATGGCCGTCCTATGTCGGCGATCGCAGGATCGCGTACGACGCGCGGCGCGCGACCGACGCTGTGAAACGCTACGGCACCCAGCAGCGGCCGCTCGATCAGCTCCCCGACGTGGGCGATCCGACCAAGGCGATGGGCCAGCCGCCGCCCGTCACCACAATTCAGAACGTCAATACAACCGGATTGGGCGCGGGGACCGGTGGATCGGTGGCCGTCGGGGTAGGCGGCGCCAGGTAATATCCTTGCAGCGCGGCCGGATGCCGGGGCAGGGACTCGGAAGAGGAAATACGACGTTGGTCTCTGGCGCTGACTTACGTTTCGGTCGTGCTGTCTGTTTTTCGTAGGTAGTTTCGCGATGATGTTTCGAATGGGGCAAGAGATGCGCTGGACTTGGGGAACGGGGCGAGGATTGCATCGTCTCGCGCCGGCGCTGATCTGTTGCTGCTTGGCGACCGGCCTCGGCGCCTGTGACTACACGACGCGGGAGGCGGCGATCGTAGCCCCCGTGGATCCGCCGGGCGGCGATCCCGTGCAGGAGCCGACCGACGTCAAATATTATCCCTCCGATGAGCCGGTGCGGATGGGGCTCGAGCAGTACAACCGCGGCAACTACGGCATCTCGCAGCGCTATTTCAAGGACGCGGTCGAGAAGGCGCCGAAGGACGTCACAGCCTGGGTCGGGCTCGCGGCAAGCTACGACAAGATTCGCCGCTTCGATCTTGCCGATCAGGCCTATGCGCAGGCGATCCGGCTTGGCGGCGAGACCGTCCAGATCCTCAACGATCAGGGCTATTCCCTCATGCTGCGTGGCAATCTGAACGGCGCGCGGCGGAAGTTCGAGAAGGCCTATTCGCTCGATCCCGGCAATCCGGTCATCGCCAACAACCTCGAGCTTCTCAACGGCAGCCGGAAATTCATCGAGCGGCCGCCGAACAATCAGCCGTAGGCTGCGGCCGCGAATAAGGCGCGTTCCGTATCCCTTCTGCCACTGGAAGCGTCAGTTGCAGAAGCCCGCAAATGTCATACGCGATAGTCTCGGGCGACCGGACGTTTGTATAATTTCGGAATATTAGAAGAATATCCCTGAGTTGCCCGACGTGTCAAGTTGCTCGGTCGAACGCCGGCCGCCGCCGGCTCCTTTGCATGGGGTTGTTTTCGATATTTTGGCAGCGCCCTCGACGGCGGCAGCTCTAAAGCGGGATGAATTTTGCTTGAATCGGCCCGCCAAGGCTTCGGATCACCTCTCCCCGCCCGGTAGAGGTGAACTTTCGACGCCGCACAAGCTCAACCTAATTCCATCAAGCTCTAGTTCGGTACCAGCACGGCATCGACGCGGCGGCTGCTTCGTGTGCTGATGATGATCGCGCCGTTGCGGATGGCAAACCGTGCACCGGCGAGCCTCGGAACTTTTTCGGTCAGCGGTGACGGCAGTGGAATCATTCCGCCGGTGACGGGATCACCGACGTTGATCGACGGGCCGCCTGCGCCGGCCGAAGGCGCGGCCTTGATGTACTCCCTGATCAATTGAGTCTCTTCTCGCGAGAGGCTGAGTGCGGGCTGTTCGCTGTTCGCCGCCTTCCTTTCCGCCTCGGCCTTGCTCGCCGCTTCTTCCTGTTGCGCAGCCTCGCGTTTCGCGGCGTCCTGTTCGAGCCGTGCCAGACGCTCCCTCAACGGGACGAGTTCCCGGCGTAGCATGACGATGTCGGATTTCAGCGAAGAGTTCTGACCGAGGGCAATCGCTGCTGCAACGCAAGCAACGACCGAGATCAGGCTGAGACATGCAACCGCCAACCCCGGCAGTCCCACGCCATTGACCGCTTTCCGATCCGGCACGTCGCCCGCTGAACGCCGACGCCGCCCTCGCGCAAATCCCGGCATGCTGCTGCGGAGGAGCTTTACAAGTCGCGAGAGCCACGAACCGCTTTGGTCCGTTTCGTGAATGGAGCCAAATGTCGGCTCTAGAACGATCGGGGCATGCACAAGCAGTTCGGGGGCTGCGGCTGGGCTTGCGGTCGAGGTCGTGCGATCGGCGAGGTCGTGATCCATCACGCGGGGGATTTGCCGATCAATGTCGTCGGACCGGTCGACAACAGCATCGCTGACCGCATCGTGCGTGTCGGCGGCAACGATCTCCAGACGCTCTGCTTGCTTTTCGTCGAGCTCCTGCGCGTTGCGCTCCAGTTCGATGCGTTCCTGTTCGGCGCGGGAAGCTTCAAGCGAGCGCAGGAGCGCGAGTCCGGAATCCGTGATCTGCAGTCCGGCTTCATTGATCGAGGCCCATCCGGACTGGAACACGTCGGCGTCGCCAAGTTCGGACGATCGCTTCAACTTCGTGGCCGCATCGCCTGCCGCGATCATGCGCTTGACTTCGCGGCTGACCTCCTCAAGTGGAATCCGCTGCTCGGGTCTTGCGGCCAGCACACTCAAGATCGCCAGATTGAATCGCATGCGGCGCCTCTCGATACCCCATCAACGGTCGTGCAGGTGATTCGCAAGTCTCACCGGAGATCGACGCGGGGGTATGATGCCGCAATGGACACCCGTTAGCCAGAGAGCGGAGCGATTGTAGCGAGCCCTAACCGGGCAAACAATCCGGCTCCAGGCGTACGACGGATGGATAAGCCTGCCCGCGACCGGCACGCGCCGGGATCATGTCTGCTGAAACGACGCTTCAGAGAAACTCGCGCAGCCTGGAAAGCTCGATCACATGCTCCGGCGACAACACGTCGGGGACGAGGGGAGGCTGCGACCTGGTCCGGATTTCGTAGAGATGTCGCGTCTTCTCAGGCTTGCTCATGAAATTCCGAATGCAATGGTCGAGCGTACCGTTGACGACCATGTAAGGCGCGCGATCCTCTCGCCGGGAATTGTTGAGAGAAGGCCATTTGTAAAGGTAGGCCGCGGCTTGGAAGTCCACCTGATGAGAGTGGTCGGTCATTCGAAATGTCTATCCGAAAAACCCTGTTCGTCAAAGTCGGCGGCACATCAGCGGGGCGGCCCGGCCGGGTGAGAGCCGCGTGTCGCCGCGTCTATCCTTGGCAGCGCGTGCCATCGTGGATGTGGAGCGATCTGCCGACGCGCCTCGCGCGGATCCTTTCCCGAGCCGTCGACGGCCCGCGGCTCCATAGCGCCGCCCGCCGCGACGACAAAAAAGCGAGGTTGAGAATGTTCCTATTTTGTTCTAACGTTCGCGGCCCCGCCCAATGCGAGCGGCGTCGGTCAAGTCAGGAGCGAATGGGGCGAGATGGCAGATGCAGCCACCATCCTTCACGCGGACCTGGATGCATTTTACGCGTCGGTCGAGCAGCTGCTTGAACCGTCGCTGCGAGGCAAGCCGATCGCCGTCGGTGGCGGCGTTGTGCTTGCCGCCTCCTATGAGGCCAAGGCCTTCGGGGTGCATGGCGGCATGTCGGGACGGGACGCGCGCCAACTTTGTCCGCAACTCATTTTCGTCGGCGGCCACTTCAGCGATTATCAACGGCTGGGTGACGCGGCCATCAAGGTGATCGGTGACTTCACGCCGCTCGTCGAGCGCATTTCTATCGACGAGGCGTTCGCGGACGTTGCCGGCTGCACTCATCTGTTCGGAACGCCCGCCGAAATAGCGGCGACGATCCGGCGGCGGGTGCGCACCGAGCTTGGGCTTCCGATCTCGGTGGGCGTCGCGCGCACCAAGCATCTGGCAAAGATCGCCTCGCAGGTCGCAAAGCCTGACGGGCTCGTCGTCGTTGATCCCGCCGCCGAGCTCAGCTTCCTTCACGCATTGCCGGTTGAGTTGATGTGGGGAGTAGGGCCGGTCACGAGGACGCGGCTGGACGCGATCGGTGTCGCGACCATCGGGCAGCTCGCCGAATTGTCGGAACGTTCGCTGACGCGGTTGCTCGGTCCGGCGGCCGGAGAGAAACTTGCAGCGCTGGCCTGGAACCGCGATCCGCGACAACTCAAGCCGCATCGGCGCGCGCGATCGGCAGGAGCGCAGTCGGCGCTTGGCCGAAAGCCCGCGGTCGTGCAGATCATTCGCCCGACGCTGCTTCATCTCGCGGATCGTGTCGCCACGCGGCTTCGGGCGAAAGCCCGGCCCGGACGAACCGTGACGGTGCGCGTTCGTTTCGCCGACCTGAAGTCGGTGACGCGCTCGATCACGCTCGATGCGCCGGTGTGCACGACGGTGACCCTCGCCCGGCTCGCCGAGAATTTGGTGCGCGTCACGTTAGCTGACCACCCGGGCGAGAAGATCATCTCGCTGCTGGCGATCTCGGTGTCGCATCTCGAGGAGCACTGGGATCTTGCGCTGGAGCTTCCGCTCGGACTAGCGGATGAAGCGCTACGCCCCGGCAGTCCGACCGGGATGGCCCGCTGGGCGGCCGACTGTGCGATCGACAAGATCCGCGATCGCTTCGGCTGGGAGGCGATCGGATACGGCTCGGCGGCGCTCGAGGCTATTCGTTCGGTGCCCGACGCGTTTCGCAGGCTTGCCGAGAAAGACCTCTAGCCCGCTGGTTCACGCGCTTGTCAGCACATTAAGAGATGGCAATTTGGAATCGCAGGCTTGTGAGTGGTGACCTCACGCGTTCGGTCTATTGACGCGCGATCTGCGACAGGCGATTTCCTGCAACGAGCGGCCGCCGTCCACCCGTTGCGTCGCAGTCGAGCTGAATAGCTAGGGCGAGCCAATGCCGTCTCTGGTGATCTTGGTGAGCGCTTCGTATCCGGGTGGTGTGAGGTGCAGCAGATCGCTCTTGTAGTTGGCGCACGGCGTCGTCATTCCGCACGCGACGCCAGAGGCGTCGATCGTTCTGATTCCGAGTTCCCTGCTTGTCCTGCTGAGTTCGGAGTTGACATATCCAATGTTCTCAGCCGCGCCCTTCATCTGCTCGCCTCGCGGGAGAATGTGGATGCTATAGATCTTGCCGCTCGGCCAAAGCGATCTGATCTCGCCAAACAGCTTGCGATATGATTGCATCACTCCGCAGGGCTTATCGAGATAGATGTTGTTGGTTCCGACCAGAACGATAATCCTTTTTGGCTTGATTTGCCGCAGTCGCTCGCGTTCATGCTCGATGAACCAGAGTGTGTTCTGAATCCTGTCGCGTCCGACGCCGAGATTGGCTACGGGTCCAGCGCCGAGCGCGCCGGATAGTTCTTTCGGCCACGCCTCAACCAGCGAGTCACCCAGCATGACCGTTGAAACGTCACTGGTTAGGCTGGACACATTTCTTTCATATTTGCGCAGAGCATCCGCATTGTCAGGCACAGTCGCTGTTACGGCGAATTGCGTATCGGTCTTGTCGCATACGGATCGCGCATTTTGCGCTCGGCCCTCGGATGGTAGACAGAGCGCCGCGACAATTGTTAACGTCACTGCAGCATAGACAATCGATGTCGTTGACGCGGTGTGGCGGGGTTCTCCATCGGGTGTGTTCGATGTCATTGAGCGGTTCCATCTGAGGGCGGTCAATCCGATGTCGCTGAACATTTCGATCCTGGGACAGTCAAACAGCATCTTGAAGGCGGGATTCTTTCAAAAGTTTCTGGATGCTGACGACACAATTGATGTGAAATCAGCAGGGCGGATCGGTGCGTCGCCGTCCTTGCTCGGTCCTTACTTCGCCCAGGGCGACTTCTTTCAAGGCTCGGAATTCTGCATTGTCGATACGTGCGTCATCGATTTTTCGCTCCTTTCGGCCAATGCGATCGACTATTACGATGTCGTGAGATGGGTTGAGTGGATTGGGCATTCTGCCAAACGCGCCAATTGCGAACCGGTTTTCGTCTGCATACCGGTGAGCGACGTCAATGCATCAAGAACGATCATCTCTGCCTGCATCTCGGTCTGCCAGAAGCAGGATTGGTATTACCTTGATGTGAGGGACATCATTGCGGCCGTCGCCAAATCCAGGAATGTGGATGCGAAGGAACTATACGCGGACGGCAGCCATCCGGCCGAGTTCCTGTCGGGAGAGATAGCGGCGCACCTTGGCAATTTCTTGACTAAGATAAGGAGTGCGGAGACTGCAACGTGCAAACGCACGTTTGCGTTCACGGCTTACGAACGCGTCCCCCTCAAGGATCAGATACAGAGCGCGCCGGTCGAATACACGTCGAGGCTGATAACGTTCTCCGGTGCCAGGCTTGAACGCGGAGAGACCTATCCGATCTACGTCGGGTCGGATGCATCGGTCTGTGGCCTCATGGTCAATTCAGCAGCTTGCAAAAGCGTGCTGTCGATCGAGGGAGACCGAGCCTTCTACAAGAACCTGCGCCTCAAGCCCTATCACCCGACAAACTTTGAGGCGAGGCTCATTCCGATTTGCAAGCCAATTCGAGACCATCAGGGCGTCGTCAGGCTATCGCTGACGAACCAGGATGTCCGCATGAGCGATGTTACCATGCATAGCTCGAACGACGGGAATGACGATGGTTTCATCGAGGCGGCCGATCTCGTCGTCGAGCGGGGATACGATTTGATCACGTACACGACCACGCGGCCCGCCGATCCGGCTTCCATCAGATGGATACCTGATTGATGGCGGCGCCTCCATCGGGTGGCCAACGCAATCTTTGTCGCGCGACAGATCGACGTGTCTAAGTTCGCAGAAATGTAGCGTGACGCCTTCTCATAGCATCGCGTGACGGTTAGGATCGATGCGGCTTCGAATTGTCCGTAGACGCTCGCTTCGGGCACGCGTGGGTTCTGCCGCTATGAAGCGGCATTGACGGCATCGTGCATCTTGTTTCACGTCGCGATGCCAGGGGTTGCCAGGCGCTCGACGGCAATGCTGCCGATCGCGCGGAGCGCTGCGGCGCATGCGCAACGCGGCTTTGCCAACACCGCCGATGCGTTCGACAAGGATATCGAGCCGCCGACCCCCGTGTTCGAGGGGAAATGAACGTTCAGTAAAATGATTTATTAAACACGGACGCCGGGCCACGCTTGGTGTTTTTCGTGGTCGGCGTAGCGCCGGGTCGCGTTGCCAGGCGCAGCCGTCAAGACTGTGCGAGAGCTGCGATCCGATTCGTCGTAATCGGAGGCCAGTCGTCGCAGCCTTTCATGTCATCGTGCGGCTGCGATGAGATTCTGCTGCAATACAGCAAAATTCGGCCTCCTTGCGCGCTGCGATGATCCGCGCGGCGATCGTCGCCCGCTGGAAGTCCGAGAGTCCCCATCGCTGCACTGCGGTGGATACGTTCGTGCCAGCGAGCTTGGCGAGCCTTTCTTTGGGGCACGTGAGAAACCGCCTTGACGGCCTCCCGAATTTAGTAATACGTTTAGTATTACAAAAACGATAAACATCGCGCATCGAGCAGATGTGTGGGAGGAGCCCAGCCATCCGGACTGCAATGTCCGGAAGCGCTTCGTTTCGCCCTCCATCATCGCTCATCAACTCGTTTTCGAAATCCTCGGCGTCAATCCGGCAGGGATGCGTCGAGCGGGTTAGGTGCTTCAACGATATGGAGGAAATGGATATGCGAAGATTGGGATGGTTACGCAGTACGGCGGCGTCCGTGGTTGTTGCGGCCGCAGCCCTCGGGGGGCTCGGCGGCGGGCAAGCCGCAGCGCAAGGCAAGCAGCTGACACTTTGCTGGGCGGCTTGGGATCCTGCCAACGCGCTGGTCGAGCTGGGCAAGGACTTCACCAAGCAATCCGGCATCGAGATGAAATACGAGTTCGTCCCCTGGACGAGCTACGCCGATCGCTTCCTCAACGAACTGAATTCCCACGGCAAGCTCTGCGACCTGATCATCGGCGACAGCCAGTGGATCGGCGGTGCCGCCGAGAACAAGTGGTACGTCAAGCTCAACGACTTCTTCGATAAGGAGAAGATCTCGATGGACGATTTCGTCTCGGCGACCGTCGTCGGCTACTCGCAGTGGCCGAAGAACACGCCGAACTACTGGGCGCTGCCGGCCATGGCCGATGCCGTGGGCTGGACCTACCGCAAGGACTGGTTCGCGCGGCCCGAGATCCAATCCGCGTTCAAGGCCAAGTACGGCCGCGACCTGGCGCCGCCGAAGACCTATGACGAACTGAAGCAGATCGGCGAGTTCTTCCAGGGCCGCGAGATCGACGGCAAGAAGGTCTATGGCGCCTACATCTTCACCGAGCGCGGCTCGGAGGGGATCACGATGGGCGTGACCAACGTGCTCTACAATTACGGCTTCGCCTACGACAATCCGAAGAAGCCGTACCAGATGCAGGGCATCGTCAACTCGGCCGACGCGGCCAAGGGGCTCGAGTTCTACAAGGAGCTCTACAAGTGTTGCACCGCGCCGGGCATGACCAACGCCTACATGCAGGAAGGACTTGATGCCTTCAAGTCCGGCCAGGTCGCGATGCAGATGAACTGGTTCGCCTTCTTCCCCGGCCTCTACAAGGATCCGAATGTCGGCGGCGACAAGATCGGATTCTTCGTCAATCCGGCCGGTCCGAAGGGGCATTTCACCCAGCTTGGCGGCCAGGGCATCTCGGTGGTGGCGACCTCCGACCACAAGGACGACGCGCTCGCCTACATCAAGTGGTTCGCGCAGCCGGCCGTGCAGCAGAAATGGTGGCAGATCGGCGGCTACTCCGCCCTCAAGGCCGTGGTCGACGCGCCCGACTTCCCCAAGAGCGCGGCGTTCGCGCCGCAATTCCTGGAGTCGATGGGTATCGTCAAGGACTTCTGGGCCGAGCCGTCCTACGCGCAGCTGCTGCTCGACATGCAGAAGCGGGTGCATGACTACGTCGTTGCCGACAAGGGCACGGCACAGCAGGCGCTCGATCTCCTGGTCAAGGATTGGACCAAGGTGTTCAAGGAGCAGGGCAAGGAAGTCGCCTCGCAATAGACGGCGCCCGTACTCCACCTGAACTGGCTTCCCCGAGGGCTGCCTCGGGGAGGCCGAACCAGCCCAGCCGATGGACACGATGACGACGATCCTGCAACCCGATCATGCTACGATCCCAGGCGTGAGCAAGCCTGCCAAATCCCGCGCCGCCCGGCGCGTCCACGGTCTGTCGGACCGGACCATTGCCTGGCTGTTCGTCGCGCCGACGATCGCGCTGCTGCTTGCGATCAACATCTTTCCGCTGATCTGGATGATCCGGCTGTCCTTCACCAATCTCAACCTCAGCATGTCCTATCTGCCGCTGCGGTTCGTTGGCCTCGACAATTTCAGCGACATCCTCAACGACGAGGACGTCTGGCTCCGCCTGCAGACCACGGCGCAGTTCGTGATCTCGTCGGTGGCGTTGCAGGTGGTGGTGGGCTTCGGCCTGGCGCTGTTGATCAACCGTCAGTTTCGCGGCCACAGCTTCTGGACCACGATCATCCTGCTGCCGATGATGCTGTCGCCGGCAGTGGTCGGCAATTTCTGGACGCTGCTGCTGCAGCCGCAGATCGGTCCGTTCAATCATCTGATCAGCCTGTTCACCGGCGTGCCGCCGAGCTCGTTCAGCATGACCGGGCAGGTGTCGCTTGCGCCATGGACCATCGTGCTGGTCGATACCTGGATGTGGGCGCCTTACGTCATGCTGATCTGCCTCGCCGGGCTGCGCTCGATCCCGGATTACATCTATGAGGCCGCGGAAGTCGATCGTGCCTCGGCATGGCGGCAGTTCTGGTCGATCACGCTGCCGATGACGGTGCCGTTCCTGATGCTCGCGGTGCTGTTCCGCGCCATCGAGAATTTCAAGATGTTCGACATGGTCAACCTGCTGACCTCGGGCGGGCCAGGCTCGACCACCGAGCTCGTCTCGATCTCGCTGAAGCGCGCCGCGTTCGAGAAGTGGCGCACCGGCTATTCCTCGGCGCTCGCCATCATCCTGTTCGTGACCGTGTTCGGTGCCGCCAACATTTACGTCAAGACGCTCAACAAGGTGAAGCAACGATGACCACTGCCGCCACCAAATCCACCGCGCATTCCATCGTCGAAGCCTCGCCGCGCGCCAAGGCGTTCGCCAGCGGTCTCGTCATCCTCTATGCCGTGATCACGATCCTGCCGCTGCTGTGGATCGTCGCCACCGCCTTCAAGTCGCAGAGCGATGCTATCGCCTATCCGCCCAAGGTGATCTTCGAGCCGACCCTCGAAGGCTACGTGAACCTGTTCACGGTGCGCACGCGCCAGACGCCGGACTTCATCGCCAAGCTGCCGCCGCCGCAAACCTGGTACGACAAGCTGGTACGGCAGCGCGACATGGTCATCGCCGGGCCGTCCAAGGTCGTGCCGCGCTTCGTCAACTCGCTGATCATCGGCTTCGGCTCGACCTTCCTCGCGGTCTTCCTCGGCACGCTCGCGGCCTACGCATTCTCGCGCTTCCGCATACCCCTGGCGGACGATCTGCTGTTCTTCATCCTCTCCACCCGCATGATGCCGCCGGTTGCGGTGGCGATCCCGATCTATTTGATGTACCGTCAGCTCAACCTGACCGACACGCGGCTCGGCATGATCCTGCTCTATACCGCGGTGAACGTCTCGCTCGCGGTCTGGCTGCTCAAGGGCTTCATCGACGAGATCCCGCGCGAGTATGAGGAGGCCGCCCTGGTCGACGGCTATACGCGGCTGCAGGCGCTGCGCAAGGTGGTGTTGCCGCAGGCCGTCACGGGAATCGCGGCGACCGCGATCTTCTGCCTGATCTTCTCCTGGAACGAGTACGCCTTCGCGGTGCTGCTGACCAGCGGCGAGGCCCAGACCATGCCGCCCTTCATCCCCTTCATCATCGGCGAAGGCGGGCAGGATTGGCCGGCGGTTGCCGCCGCGACCACGCTGTTCGTGGTCCCGATCGTCATGTTCACCGTGCTGTTGCGCAAGCACCTGCTGCGCGGCATCACCTTCGGAGCGGTGCGCAAATGAGCGGGTCTGTGGTTGCCAAAGGTAGTGTAGCGCGCTGGTTCCGTCGCGGGCCGTGGGAGGCCATTGCGATGACCCTGATCGGAGGCGGCATCGTCATGCTGGTGCAGCCCTGGTCGATCGATCTCTACAGCTACTCCTTCGTGACGATCCTTGCCGGTACGGTCGGCTTCGTCATCGTCAGCCATTTTCCGGAATAGGGCCATGGCACAGATCCGTATTGAAAACCTGCGCAAGTCGTTCGATCAGTTCACCGCGGTGGAAGGTTCGACCTTCACGATCGACGACGGGACGTTCTTTGCAATGCTCGGGCCCTCCGGCTGCGGCAAGACCACCACCTTGCGCATGATCGCCGGCCTCGAGCTGCCGACCGAAGGCAAGATCCTGCTCGATGGCGAGGACGTCACGTTCCACCGCGCTGCCGCGCGCGATATCGCTTTCGTCTTCCAGCTGTTCGCACTCTATCCGCATATGAATGTCGGGGAGAACATCGGCTTCCCCCTGAAGTGCCAGGGCATGGGCCGGCGTGAGATCCGCGAGCGGGTGCAGGAGACCGCGCGGATGTTGCGGATCGAGCATCTGCTGTCGCGCAAGACCTCGAAGCTCTCGGGCGGCGACCGGCAGCGCGTCGCGCTCGGGCGCGCCATGGTGCGGCGGCCGAAGGCGTTCCTGATGGACGAGCCGCTGGGCGCGCTCGACGCCGAATTCCGCCATCTGATGTGCGGCGAATTGCGCGACCTGCACGATCGCATCAAGGCGACCACGGTCTATGTCACGCATGACCAGCTCGAGGCGATGTCGATGGCCGACCAGATCGCCGTGATGAACAAGGGGCGCGTCGAGCAGATCGGCACGCCGCAGGAGGTCTACGACCGGCCCGCAAGCATGTTCGTCGCCGACTTCATCGGCTCGCCGCCGATGAACTTCCTGCGGTTCGAGGGTGGCCTGCGATCCGGCGATCGCACGGTCAGCTTCCACGACACCAGGCTTGCGGTGCCGGAGATCCGTGAGGATCGTGGCAACGCGCCGCTGGCGCTCGGCGTCCGTCCGGAGCATATCCGCTTCGCCGACGCCGGCGCCGTTCGCGGCGAGGTGTTCGGCGCGGAATATCTCGGCACCACCCAGATCGTCACCGTCGACACCGCCTATGGACGGGTCGCGGCGCGGTTGTCTTCAAGCGCATCGGTGCGGATCGGTGAAAACATCGGTCTCGAATTCAACGCCGAGCGGTTGGCGCTGTTCGACGTCGGCAGCGGGCTTGCGATCCGGACCGCTAATGGGGAGGGCCCGCGCCATGGCTGACGTCACCCTGCGTAACGTCACCAAGCGCTTTGGCGCGGTGGACGCGGTCCGCGACCTCTCGCTGACGGTAAGCGACGGCGAGTTCCTGGTGCTGCTCGGACCGAGCGGCGCCGGCAAGACCACGACACTGCGGCTGATCACCGGACTGGAGACCCCTGATGCGGGCTCTGTCATGATCGACGGGCGCGATGTGACGCACGATGCGCCCGGATCGCGCGATATCGCTTTCGTGTTCCAGCAGTACTCGCTGTATCCGCATCTGACGGTGTACGACAATCTGGCATTTCCGCTGCGCTCGCCGGCGCGGCGGGTGGCGGAGCCGATTATCCGCAAGCGCGTCGAGCAGACCGCCGAGCTGCTGCATATCGCGAGCAAGCTGAACAACCGCGCCACCCGGCTGTCCGGCGGTGAGATGCAGCGCGTGGCGATCGGCCGTGCCCTGGTCCGTGATCCCTCGATCTATCTGATGGACGAGCCGCTGTCCTCGCTCGACGCAAAGCTCCGTGCGGAGCTGCGGCTCGAACTCAAGCGGATCCAGATCGAACTCGGCGCGACGATCCTCTATGTCACCCACGATCAGGTCGAGGCGATGACGATGGCCTCGCGCATCGGCGTGATCAAGGACGGCCAGTTGCTTCAGCTCGGCACGCCGCGGGAGATCTACGAAAGCCCGTCCAGCAGCTACGTCGCCTCGCGGCTCGGGACGCCGCAGATCAATTTCCTGCCGGCACACCTGCTCTCGGATGTAGCAATGCCGTCGGGAACCGAGACGGTCGGCATTCGCACCGAGCACCTTCAGCTCGCCGCGCGCAATGGCGGGCAGATGGTCGGTCGTGTGCACCGGGTCGAGCACCTCGGCGAGCAGAATCATATTCATCTGGACTATAAGGGCGAGACGCTGGTGACGCTGGCCGATCCGCATCAGCCGTTGCAGGCCGGCCAGGAGGTCGACTTGCATCTGGTGCGTCCGTTGTGTTTCGACCGTGCGGGGCAGCGCATTGGCGCGGCGGTTCATTAGAGGGGCGAGAGGATCGAAGAGATGTCGGTGCCATCAGAGACATTCAAATCGTTGGTCAAGGCGGCCGCAGAGCAGGTCATCGCCAGCGCGCCGGAGCTGACGAGCCTCGACCAGGCGATCGGCGACGGTGACCACGGGACCAACATGAAGCGCGGTTGCGAAGCCGTGCTCGGCAAGCTCGATGCGATCTCGGCACAGCCGCTCGACGAAGCGTTCAAGATGATCGGCAAGACCCTGGTGATGACTGTCGGCGGTGCCTCCGGGCCGCTTTATGGCAGCTTCTTTCTCGCCGCGGGCGAGGCGCTCTCGCACGACAAGGACCTGCCCGACGATCTCGCGGACGTCTTCAGCAGTGCCGTGAACGCGGTGAGCGCGCGCGGCCGCTCGCAGGTTGGCGAGAAGACGATGCTGGATGTGCTTGTTCCCGTGCTGGAGACGTTGAAGACGGCGGCCGGCCAGCCGGATCTGATCGCGCGGGTGCGCAGCACGGCGACCGAAGCGGTCGAACGGACGGCACCGATGCAGGCCACCAAGGGGCGCGCATCGTTCCTCGGCGCGCGCAGCGTTGGACATGTCGATCCCGGCGCGCGGTCGAGCTGCGTGCTGGTGCATGCGGTGTGCGCGGGCTTGGAGGCACGCGCATGACCGAGACCGTAGGGATCGTGATCGTCTCGCATTCCAGCGACATCGCCAAGGGAACCGCCGACATGGTGCGGCAGATGGTCGGCACCGAGGTCAAGGTGGCCTTCTGCGGCGGTAATCCCGACGGAGGATTGGGCACCAGCGTGCCGCTGATCATCGACGCCATCAATGCCGCCTGGTCTCCCAAGGGGGTCGCGGTGCTGGTCGATCTCGGCGGCGCCGAGACCAACAGTGAAATGGCGGTCGAGATGCTGGAGCCTGCGCGGCGCGATCTCGTTGTCGTCTGCAACGCACCGATCGTCGAGGGGGCCGTGATGGCTGCAACCGAGGCGGCCGGCGGCAGCACGCTGGCGCAGGTCAAGGCCGTAGCCGAGGAACTCTCTGCCGACTGAGATGTCGGCGAAGTGATGATGGATGATGAGCATGCTTGATAAAGCGGACGGACAGATATTCACCGGCAGCGTACGACTGGTGCACGCGGTAGGCATGCACGCGCGTCCGGCGGTCAAGCTGACCAAGCTCGCCAAGAAATTCCAGGCCCAGATCTCGGTGCGGGTCGCGGGCGCGCCCGAGTGGATCAATGCCAAGAGCGTGGCCAAGATCATGGCGATGCGCGCCGCGCACGGCAGCACGATCGAGATCAAGGCGTCGGGCAGCGATGCCGAGGCGGCCGTTGCCGCGCTGGTCGATCTGGTCGCCAGCGATTTTCCGGATGGAGCAGGCTAGCATGCAGGGCGGCGCTGCAGGACTGGCTTACCGCGGCAGGACCGCCTCGATCGGCTTTGCCCATGGTCCGCTGGTCCGCGTCGATGCGGGCGCGGGTGGCGATCGGGTGGCCGGCACGCTGGTCGAGGAGGCGCTCGCGCTCCGCAAGGCGATCGATCTCGCAAGCGGGCAGATCGCCGATCTTGCCGCCAGCGCCGGCGGTGAAGCCGCGCAGATCCTCGAATTCCAGGTCGCATTGCTGGAGGATGAGGATCTGATCGAGGCGATCTTCGCGTCGATCGGCGAGGGGCGTCCGGCCGACGTCGCGTGGCGCGCGACGCTCGACGAGCAGATCGCGGCGTACAATTCGGCGGAGGATGAGTATCTGCAGGCCCGCTCGTCGGATCTTGCGGATCTGCGCGACCGCGTGATCCACATCCTGCGCGGCGACGCGGGCGAGCCGCTGAAGATCCCAACTGGCGGTGTCGTCTGTGCCGACGATCTGCCGCCGTCGCGTTTCCTGGAGATCGACTGGTCCGGCGGCGGCGGGCTGGCGCTGCTGCACGGCAGTCCGACCAGCCATGTCGCGATGCTGGCGCGTGCGCGCGGCATCCCGATGGTCGTGCAGCTCGGCGCCATTCCGGATGCCGGCGCCACGGCGCTGCTCGACGGCGAAGGCGCGACGCTGGAGCTCGATCCGAGCGCCGAGCAGGTGCGCATCTTCGAGAAGCGGCGCGAAAGCCATCGCAAGAGCAGGGCATCCGCGCGGGCGATCCTGCGGCGGCCGACGGCCTCGTGGCGCGGCGAGCACATCAAGCTCCTGATCAATATCCAGCGCGTCGACGACCTCGATCATGCGGATGCGCAATATGCCGACGGCATCGGCCTGATGCGAACGGAATTCCTGCTCAGCGGGCGGAGCGACCTGCCGGACGAGGAGACCCAGTTCCAGGCCTACGATTCGGTGTTGCGCTGGGCCGGCCAGCGGCCGGTCACGATCCGCACCTTCGATGCCGGCGGTGACAAGCCGGTGCCCGGCTTCACGCTGGATGGCGAGGCCAATCCGTTCCTCGGCGTGCGCGGTCTGCGGCTTTGCCTGGCCCGGCCGGAGATTTTTACCGTCCAGCTTCGCGCGCTGGCCCGCGCCGCGGTGCGCGGCAATCTCAAGGTCATGTTCCCGATGGTGACGTCGGCCGACGAGCTCGAGGCCGGGCGTAAGCTGTTCGCCGACGTCGTGCAGCGCTTGCAGGCGGACGGCATTGCCGCAATGCTTCCGGAGCTTGGAATCATGGTCGAAGTCCCGGCGGCGGCCCTCGCGATTGCGAGCTTCAAGGCCTCCTTCTTCTCGATCGGCTCGAACGATCTCGCGCAATATGTCCTGGCCTGCGATCGTTCCAATGGAGCTCTCGCCCCCCTGATGGACCCCCTGCATCCCGCAGTGCTCGAACTGATCGCGCGGACCGCGGAGCACGGCCGCCGCGCCGGCATCAGCGTCAGCCTATGCGGCGACATGGCCGGCGATCCGCGCTGTCTTCCGGCACTGCTGAACTCCGGGCTGCGCGAATTGTCGGTGAATGCCTCGGCGCTGGCGCAGATCAAGCAGACCATCGACCGGCTGAGCAGCGGAGGCGGTGTTGGCTGACACGGCGGCCGATGAAGCGCCCGAAGCCGGCGCGGTTGCGGTCTACAAGCGCATCTTCAAGGAAGTGCTGGAGAGCCGCCCGTCCGGCATGCGGCTGCGACTGGCCCACGCCATGGGCAAGAACCGCAGCTTCGTCAGCCAGATCAGCAACCCGGCCTATCCGGTACCGATCCCGGTGCAGCATCTCAACACGATCTTCGATGTCTGCCACTTCCCGCCGCAGGCGAAGAGCGCCTTCCTTCGCGCCTATGCCCGGGCGCATCCGCGTCGCGTCGGCCGGTTGAGCGAGGGATCGCATGAGCGGACGCTGACGCTGCATCTGCCGGATCTCGGCAGCGCCAAGCGCAATGCCGAGCTCGACACGCTACTCCAGGAGTTCACACGGCGCCTGATTGGTATCATGCGGGAAAAATAGGCGAAAACGCCGAACAGACGAAGCGGGGAGGACACCATGAAGAAGTTCATCAATGCGGTCGACAACGTGCTCAGCGAGAGCCTCGACGGCTTCGCGGCCGCGCATGCCGATCTGGTCGCGCTGGGCGCCGAGCGCAAATTCGTTCACCGCCGCGAGCTGAACCGCAACAAGGTCGCGCTGGTCTCGGGCGGCGGCAGCGGGCACGAGCCGCTGCATGCCGGATTCGTCGGCTACGGCATGCTGGACGCCGCTTGTCCCGGACAGGTCTTCACCTCGCCGACGCCGGACCAGATCGTCGAGGCCGCGCAGGCGGTCGCGGGCGATGCCGGCGTGCTGTTCATCGTCAAGAACTATGCCGGCGACCGCATGAACTTCGAGATGGCGGCGGAGATCACCGAAGGCCGCACCGCCACCATCGTGACCGATGACGACGTCGCGGTCGAGAAATCCACCTACAGCATCGGGCGCCGCGGCGTTGCCGGCACCTTGATCGTCGAGAAGATCGTCGGTGCGGCCGCCGAGAAGGGCGCCGATCTCAAAACCTGCGTCGCACTCGGCGAACTCGTCAACGCGCGGACGCGTTCGATGGGCGTGGCGCTGACCAGCTGCACGGTGCCTGCCGCGGGCACGCCGACCTTCGCACTCGGCGAGGACGAAATGGAGATGGGCGTCGGCATCCACGGCGAACCAGGCCGCCGCCGCGTCAAGCTCGAAGCCGCCGACGCCATCGCATCGGAAATGACGACCGCCATCGCGGAGGATCTCGCTGCGCCCGTCGGCTCCGAGGCCCTGTTGCTGGTCAACGGCTTCGGCGGCACGCCGACGATCGAGCTCTATCTGATGTACAATGCCGCGCGCCGTATGCTCGAGCAGCGCGGCCTCCGCATCGCCCGCTCGCTGGTCGGCAGCTACGTCACCTCGCTCGATATGGCCGGCTGCTCGCTCACCGTGAGCCTGCTCGATGCCGAGACGGCCGCATTGTGGGACGCCCCGGTGCGCACGGCGGCGTTGAAATGGTGATCGCTGCCGCGAGCGCGAGGCAAGGCGGCGCAGGTCGTCACGAGTTACCTTGATCGGTACGCCCGGACATCGCCGAAAACGCACGCCGCAAGGCAACTGCGGCAAAAACGCCTGCACTAGCGCCGATGCCTTTGACGAACATGTCCTTCACGTATCCATGCCTGCCGGCGAGCAGCCTTTGAAGCAGTTCGAAGCCGACGACCACGGCTAGAAGTGTAAGCAGGATCGGCAGAACGTGCTTTGGATATGCGAGCGAAAACACGGCACCGACAACGAACAGCGCCGCAAAACGATCGATGTTCGGCGATATCAACGTGTGGGGACGGAATGCCAGCGATGTATCGGTGACGATGAAGAGGCCGAGGATCAAAGTCCAAGCCAAATAACGGAATATGGTTTGTGTCATCCTTGCCGGCACCAATCGCGAGCAATCTACACGACGTCTGGAAATGCTCAATGGGCCGCGTTGCGGTGCGCGATACACGCACTATTCCCTGTGCGCCGGGGGCAGAACGGGCAATCGCGTGCGTTTCGGCTAACTCAGGGGTACGCGTTGATGCTCAATCCGATCGGGAATGTCGGTTGAGTCGTTGAATTCGCAAGACTATTTGCGGGCGGCCGGCGCGGGCCATGTCTCCGCCATGCTGACGATTCCGATCATTGGCCGAACTATGCGCGAACTCCGTCTACTGACGAAATTCGTTGGTCAGCTCGCCGATTCCATCGATCGCGACGGTGACCGTATTGACGGGCTGTTTCATCACCCCGACGCCGATGGATGTCCCGCAGCAGATGAGGTCGCCCGGCAACAGCGTCATGTCGTGTGAAATCTTGCTGACCAGCACCTGTGCACTGAAGATCATGTCGGCAATCGGGTAGTTCTGGCGCTCCTCGCCGTTGAGGATGGTGCGCACCACGAGGCTTGCGGGATCGAGGCCCGAGGCGATGACGGGACCGAAGGGGCCATATCCGTCAAAACCCTTGGCCCGCGCCCATTGCGGGAAGGTCGGATCGCGATTGAGAATGTCCGCGGCGGTGACGTCGTTGGTGCAGGTATAACCGAAGATGAAGGCGTCGGCCTGTTCGGGCGCGACGGCGGTGCAGCTCTTGCCGATGACGATGCCGAGCTCGCCTTCGTAGGTCGTCTTGCCGTCGTAGCCTTGGGGGCGCTTGATGACGGCGCCGGGCGCGGTCACGCTGGTCGGCGCTTTCAAGAGGTACAACGGTTCGGCCGGCTCAGGCGATTTCAGCTTGGCCGCAAGTGCGTGAAAATTATTCCAGAGCGCGATGATCTTGCTCGGTTGGGTAGGGGTGAGCAATTCGACAGCGTCGAGCGCCAGCGTTTCTCCGGTCGGTCGTGCGTCGCCGAACATCTCTCCTGCGTACACGGAGATGCCGGATGGGGTGAGTTGCCCGAAGCCGATTTCGGCACGGTGGCGGAAGCGGACCCAGCGCGTCACATTGGCCATCGGGATCACGCCACCGCAAGCGATTGTGCTTCGGCGGCACCGGCCGACCCGTCATAGAGGCCTGCCAGTCTGGTGCGCTGCGCGACCAGCGCCAGCACCGCGTCGAGGGCGGGCGTCGCAATTCCGGCCATCCGACCCATCTCCTGCACCACGGTGATCAGCGGATCGATCTCGACGGGGCGTCCACGTTCGAGATCCTGCAGCATCGAGGTCTTGTGCGCGCCGACCTTGCGTGCGCCCTCGATGCGGCGTTCGACGTCGACCCGAAACTTGACGCCAAAGCTTTCCGCGATCGCCTGGGCCTCCAGCATGATCGCCCTCGACAGCGCGCGCGTGCCGGGATTGCTGCAGATCACGTCGAGGGTCGCGTGGGTGAGGGCGCTGATCGGGTTGAAGCAGACATTGCCCCACAGCTTGAGCCAGATCTCGTCGCGGATGCGTTCGTGGACCGGCGCCTTCATGCCCGCCGCTGCGAACAGGGCGGAAAGGCGCTCGACATCAGGCGTGATCTCGCCGGAGGGCTCGCCGAGCGGGAAGCTGTTACCGTAGACGTGGCGGATGACGCCGGGCGCCTCGATTTCGGTGGCGGGATAGACCACGCAGCCGATGGCGCGCGCAGGATCGAGCTCGCTCCACTGCCGCCCGCCGGGATCGATGCTCTCGAGCGCCGATCCTTCGTGCCGCCCGCCATGCTTGTAGAAATACCAGTAGGGAATGCCGTTGACGGCGGGGACGGTGCGGGTCCGCTCACCCAGCAGCGGCCGCATCGGCTCGATGACGCCGGTGATCGAATGCGCCTTGAGGCAGATGATGACGAAATCCTGCTCGCCGAGTTCGGCGGGGTTATCGGTGCAGCGGGGACGTACCACGCGCTCCTCGTCGCCGATCAGGAGCTTCAGGCCGTTCTGCCGCATCGCGGCGAGGTGCGCGCCCCGCGCGACCAGGCTGACGTCGGCGCCTGCTCGCATCAATTCGACACCGAGATAGCCGCCGATAGCACCGGCGCCGTAGATGCAGATTTTCATGAAATCCTCTCGAGCAGAGTTGGGGGCACAGTGCGAGCCGCAGCGGCTTGCACTGGACTGCGCGGCAATGGCTTTGGGAAAATCCGTCAGGCCGCGCAGGCGGCGTCCTCCAACGCAAAGCCGATGTCCCGCATGCTCACGACGCCGACGAGCCGGCCGTTGTCGATGACGGGGATGTGCCGGATGTCGTGACGAACCATCAGACGCTCGACATCGGTGAGCGTGTCCTGCGAATTGCAGGACACCAGCGGCCGCGGCGAAATGAACTGCCCGACCTTCGCAGCAAGACCACCGGTGCCGCGCTCGGCGATGACAGCGACGACATCGCGCTCGCTAAACATTCCGACCACGGCGGCGTCGACGCTGCGCGAGACGTTCCTGACCACGAGTGCGCCGACATTGCTCGCGTACATCAGGTTCGCTGCAATGCTCACGGTTTCGCTCGAGCCGATCGTCACGACGTGCGCACTGTTGGTGCGAAGGATGTCCCCGACATACATGGCATGTCCTCCCGGTTGGGTTGTTAAAAGCCAATCGTGGTATACATTATCCCAGAAGTCAAATGAAAGAATCGAAACATTTTGCAAGAGAAGTGGCAAAAATGCTGACCCATTCACGAGCAGCGCCGCCTTGACTCTAGAGGCTTTTGGCATGCCATATGCCAACCTGACGCTCGCCTCCGGCGAGCGATTTCGTTCCGAACCACAACCGGTTAGGTCAGGTCGTGATGAAAAGAGAGCCGATCCGCCGCAAGCCGTCCGATCCCGATTCTCGCGCCCAGCCGGATCAGGACTCGCGAGACGGCGGCGTTCAATCTGTCGATCGCGCGCTGCAAATCCTGGAAGCGCTTGCCGAGGATGACGAAGGCTATCGGCTGACAGATCTTGCGATCCGCATCGGCCTGCCGCCGTCGACGGCTCATCGGTTGCTGACGACGCTGGAGAACCGCAGGTTCGTGCAGTTCGACCGCGAGGAGTCCAAATGGCACATCGGCGCGCAAAGCTTCGTGGTCGGTTCGACCTTCATGCGCCGGCGCAATTTTTCCGCGCGGGCGTTGCCGTATCTGCGCAAGCTGCGCGACCAGACCAGGGAAACGGCCAATCTGGCGGTGGTCGATGACGATTCCATCATCGTCGTATCCCGCATCGAAAGCCGGGAGATCATGCGTTCGCTGACCAAGGTCGGCGGACGCGTCGCGTTGATCGCCTCGGGCGTGGGGAAGGCGGTGCTGGCCGCGTATTCCGATGACGACATCAATGCGATTATCCGCCGTCGCGGCATGCCGCGCCTGACGGAGAAGTCGATCATTCGGCCGGGCGAGTTGTTCAGGGAATTGGAGACCGTGCGACGCCAAGGCTATGCGGTGGACGATGAAGAGGCGCGGCTCGGCCTGCGCTGCGTGGCGGCGGTCGTCTTCAACGATTGCAGCGAGCCGTTCGCCGCGGTGTCGGTATCGGGGATGGCGGATCGTCTGACGGATGGTCGCTTGCCGGAGATCGGCGCCATCGTGCACCAGATCGCAGCCGAGCTTTCGGCAGAGCTTCGCGGCAGCAGCCGCACGCAACCGTAGCAGGCGCAACGCCTGCTGCTGTTCTCGTCGTTGCCGGTTTCCACGCTTTCGTGGGCACTAATCACTTGGAGACACGCAAGAAATCGCCAGCGCTGCCACAGCGCGGAAAATCTGATCGATTGCGTTGAGATCGATGATCGCGGGCCTGATGATCCCAGTCAGGCCAACTCATAGCCAAGCGGGATCATCAGATGAAGATGCGAGCGATAGATGCGGCAGTGCGCATACTGGAACGCGAGGGGATCACTTGCGCTTTTGGCGTTCCCGGCGCCGCGATCAATCCGCTTTACTCCGCACTGAAACGCAACGGCTCGATCCGGCATGTTCTGGCGCGGCACGTCGAAGGTGCCTCGCACATGGCGGAAGGCTATACCAGGGCGAAAGCCGGCAATATCGGCGTTTGCATCGGCACATCGGGCCCCGCTGGAACCGATATGATCACCGGCCTCTACTCGGCAATTGCGGATTCGATTCCGATCCTCTGCATCACCGGTCAGGCGCCGCGGGCGCGGCTCTACAAGGAAGATTTCCAGGCGGTCGACATCGAGGCGATCGCCAAACCGGTAACGAAATGGGCGGTCACCGTGCGCGAGCCGGCGCTGGTGCCGCGCGTGTTCAGCCAGGCTTTTCACATCATGCGGTCGGGGCGGCCGGGACCGGTGCTGATCGATCTTCCGCTCGACGTGCAACTGGCCGAGATCGAGTTCGACGACGAGACCTATTCGCCGCTGCCGGTCTACAAGCCGACGGCGACCCGCAAGCAGGTCGAGAAGGCGCTCGAGATGCTCAATGCCGCCGAACGGCCGCTGATCGTGGCCGGCGGCGGCGTGATCAACGCCGATGCATCCGAGCTCCTGGTCGCCTTCGCCGAAGTGGTCAACGTTCCGGTCGTCCCGACGCTGATGGCGTGGGGCGCCATTCCCGATGATCACGCGCTGATGGCCGGCATGGTCGGCTTGCAGACCAGCCACCGTTACGCCAACGCCACGATGCTCGAATCCGATTTCGTGCTGGGCATCGGCAACCGCTGGGCCAACCGGCATACCGGTTCGATCGAGACCTACACCAAGGGCCGCAAATTCGTCCATGTCGACATCGAGCCGACGCAGATCGGGCGGGTTTTCAATCCGGACCTCGGTATCGTGTCGGATGCGAAGGCCGCGCTGGAGCTGTTCGTAAGCGTGGCAAAGGAGTGGCGGAAATCGGGGAAGCTGCGTGATCGGCAGGCGTGGCCTGCCGCCTGTCGCGACCGCAAGCGTTCGATGCTGCGCAAGAGCCACTTCGACAACATCCCGATCAAGCCGCAGCGCGTCTACGAGGAAATGAACAAGGCGTTCAACCGCGACACCTGCTACGTGACCGTGATCGGATTGTCGCAGATCGCGGGTGCTCAGTTCCTCAACGTCTATCGCCCGCGCAACTGGATCAACGCCGGGCAGGCCGGTCCGCTCGGCTGGACCCTGCCGGCTGCGCTCGGCGTGCGCGCCGCCGATCCCGACCGCGAGATCGTCGCGCTGTCGGGTGACTACGACTTCCAGTTCCTGATCGAGGAGCTTGCGGTCGGGGCGCAGTTCAATCTGCCCTACATCCACGTCGTCGTGAACAACTCATATCTCGGGCTGATCCGGCAAGCGCAGCGCGGCTTCGATATGGATTATCACGTCCAGCTCTCGTTCGAGAACATCAACGCACCCGAGATCGGTGGTTATGGCGTCGACCACGTGACCGTCGCAGAGGGGCTCGGATGCAAGGCGATCCGTGTGACGGATCCGAACGACGCACAAGCCGCGTTCGCGACCGCGCGCGAGCTGATGGCCAAGCATCGGGTGCCCGTAGTGGTGGAGTTCATTCTCGAACGGGTCACCAACATCGCGATGGGAACGGAGATCGACAACATCGTCGAATTCGAGGAGGTGCTCGATCTTCCGCTTGATGATGTCCCGAGTGCGCAACGATCCGGCACGCTGCTGCCGGCCTGACGACATCACCCAGCGCTGCCCGAAGCGGAGATACGACCGTGCCTCAATTTGCCGCCAACCTCACCATGCTTTTCAACGAGCTGCCGTTCCTCGATCGGTTCGCGGCTGCCAAGGCCGCCGGCTTCAACGCGGTCGAGTATCTGTTTCCCTATGACTTCGAGAAGAGCGAGTTGCGGGAGGAGTTGGCGCGCTGCGGGCTGACCCAGGTGCTGCACAACCTTCCCGCCGGCAATTGGGCCGCCGGCGAGCGGGGCATTGCGATCCTGCGCAATCGGGTCGATGAATTCCGCGACGGGGTGGTGCGCGCGATCGACTATGCGAAGGCGCTGGATTGCCGGCAGCTGAACTGCCTCGTCGGCATCGCGCCCGCCGGCGCGGATGCGGCGGAATTGCGCGAGGTACTGGTGCCCAATCTGCGCTTTGCCGCCGGCGCGCTGGCCCAGCATGGCATCAAGCTCCTGATCGAACCGATCAACACGCTCGACATTCCCGGCTTCTTCCTGAGCGGGACGGAACAGGCGGTGCAGCTGATTTCCGACGTGGGCTCACCCAA
Organism: Bradyrhizobium uaiense; assembly: GCF_010811875.1. GTDB lineage: Bacteria > Pseudomonadota > Alphaproteobacteria > Rhizobiales > Xanthobacteraceae > Bradyrhizobium > Bradyrhizobium uaiense. Next base: position 28,381 of record NZ_VKHP01000026.1, on the reverse strand, counting down.
TCTGTTCATCCAGTACGACATCTATCACATGCAGATCATGGAAGGCGACCTGGCGCGGACCCTGCAAAAGCATCTCGGCCGGATCGCGCATATCCAGCTCGCCGACAATCCGGGCCGTTATGAGCCTGGGACCGGCGAGATCAACTATCCCTATCTGTTCAAGCATCTCGACAGCATCGGATATCGCGGCTGGATCGGATGCGAATACAAGCCGCGGACGACTACGCTCGAGAGCCTCGCATGGCACGCCGCGCAGACTTTCGAGACTTGATCAAGCTGACAGGAGCATCGTCACATGAAAGACATCGGATTCATCGGGCTCGGCACCATGGGACGTCCGATGGCCGGCCATCTCCTGGCTGCCGGCTATCGCCTGTTCCTGCACGACGTTGCGCCACTTCCGCCGGAGCTGATTGCAGCCGGTGCCATCGCTTGCGAGTCCGGCCGGCAGGTCGCGCAGGAAGCGGACGCGGTCATCATCATGGTGCCGGATACGCCGCATGTGGAAGCCGTGCTGTTCGGTAAGAACGGCGTCGCGGAGGGGGTCTCCAAAGGCATGATCGTGGCGGATATGAGCTCGATCTCGCCGCTGGCAACGAAGGAGTTTGCACGGAAGATCGACGCGCTCGGGGCCGACTATCTCGATGCGCCGGTTTCCGGCGGCGAGGTTGGCGCAAAGGCGGCCAGCCTGACCATCATGGTCGGCGGGCGGGAGCGGGCGTTCAACGCGATGAAGCCGCTGTTTGAAACGATGGGCAAGAATGTCACGCATGTCGGCGGCAACGGCGACGGCCAGACCACCAAGGTTGCGAACCAGATCATCGTGGCGCTGACCATCGAGGCGGTGAGCGAGGCCTTGCTGTTCGCCTCGAAGGCGGGCGCCAATCCGGCGCTGGTGCGGCAGGCGTTGATGGGCGGCTTTGCGTCGTCCCGGATCCTCGAAGTGCACGGCGATCGCATGCTGAAGCGCAATTTCGATCCGGGCTTTCGCATCGAGCTGCATCAGAAGGACCTCAACCTGGCGCTGGAGGGCGCGCGGGCACTCGGGCTGTCGCTGCCTGGCACCGCCGCAGCCCAGCAGCTGTTCAATTCCTGTACCGCCCTCGGTGGCAAAGCCTGGGACCATTCGGCAATTCTGAGAGCGCTGGAAGTGATGGCTGGCCACGAGGTCGCTTCTGCCTGAGATTCATGCAACATTCGTGATGCCGGACTTCGGCCGGCCTTGGCGACGATATCGAGGCCCGGCGCCCAAATCCCCAAGAGGGATCGCTGGCTCCTTGACACGGTAAGTAAAAATATTATTACATACCGGGCTTGGAGAAGAGCTGATGTTGCAGACAAAACGAAGCTATGGCGGCATGGTGACCGCGCCGCACCACCTCGCGGCGCAGGCTGGACTCGGCGTGTTGTCGGAAGGTGGCAATGCCATTGAGGCCATGATCGCCGCGGCAGCGACGATCGCCGTGGTCTATCCCCATATGAACGGCCTCGGTGGCGACAGCTTCTGGCTCGTCGGCCGCGCCGGTTCGATGCCGGTCGGGATTCAGGCTTGCGGGCGCTCAGCGATGGCCGCCGACCGCGCCTGGTATCGCGAACGTGGCTGCAGCAGCATTCCAGGCCGCGGCCCGCTGGCGGCGCTCACCGTCGCCGGCACCGTCGACGGTTGGCAGAAGGCCTATGAACTCAGCCGCGATCGTCATGGCGGTCGGTTGCCGCTGGCGCGGCTGCTCGAGCCTGCAATCGGGCATGCCGAGGAAGGCGTCGCCGTCACCGGCACGTTGCATGAGAACATCGGCAAGAAGCGGCATGAACTCGAGAACGTGCCCGGCTATGCCGAGGTCTATCTGCCGCAAGGCAGCCCGCTCGCGGTCGGCGCGCGGTTCCGGCAGCCGCGTGTCGCCGAGACGTTGCGGCGACTGGCCAGGGCCGGCCTGGCTGACTTCTATCGCGGCGAACTGGCGCGCTCGATGGCGGCCGACCTCGAGCGGGTCGGGAGCCCGCTACGGCTGGCTGATCTGGAGCGGCATCAGGCATCGCTGGTGACGCCGCTCTCGGTCGAGGTGTCCGGACACAAGATCTTCAACATGCCGCCGCCGACGCAGGGGCTGGCCTCGCTCTTGATCCTTGCGCTCTATGCCCGGCGCATGGCTGATGCGGCCGATGGTGTCGATCATCTGCACAGGCTCGTCGAGTGCACGAAAGCTGCGTTCCGCATTCGTAACGGCTACGTCACCGATCCGGACTACATGAAGCGTCCGGCCGCCGAGTTCCTGTCTGAGGAGTCGCTGGCCGCGCTTCACGAGAGAGTATCAAACTGCCGAGCCGCGCCGTGGCCAGATCCGTCCAAGCAGGGCGACACGGTGTGGCTCGCTGCGACCGATCGCAGCGGGCTCAGCGTCAGCTTCATTCAAAGCGTCTACTGGGAGTTCGGCTCGGGCGTCATCCTCCCCGAGAGCGGAGTCACCTGGCAAAATCGCGGGACCAGCTTCAGCCTCGGCGAGACCGATACCAACAGGTTGGATCCGGGACGCCTGCCGTTCCACACGATCCAACCGGCGATGGCCGAGCTCAGCGACGGGCGGCTGATCTCCTATGGCACCATGGGCGGAGAGGGGCAGCCGCAGACCCAGGCCACCATCTTCAGCCGTTACGCAATGCACGGCCAGGAGCTGCAGTCCGCGATCACGGCGCCCCGCTGGCTGCTCGGTCGCACCTGGGGCGAGGAAAATAACAACCTGAAGATCGAATCCCGTTTCGATCCCGCGATCATCGATCGGCTACGCGCACTCGGCCACGACATTCAGGTGGCCGGCCCGTTCGAGGAATTCATGGGACACGCCGGCGCGATCGTCTGGCATCCGGACGGCCTGATGGAAGGGGCCAGCGATCCTCGCAGCGACGGCGTCGTTGCGACCCGCTGAGGGGCATTGCCAGCGCATGAGCCGCACGAAACCGTTTCGTGCGGCGCGCCCGCTAGCGGGATGGCTTGCCGAGGCGCGCGGTCGTCTTCGATCCCGCAGGCTTGTGCTTGCCTTCCCCGACGGTCGCCGTCAGCCAGGTCAGGATCATGTCCTGCGCATGCTCGCGGCGTAGCGAAAGCCAGTCCGATGCGCCGAGGTCCTTGTCGAACATCGCAGACAGCGTGTAGCGATTGGAGACGTGAAAATAGCTCATCGCAGTGATCGAGACATACAGCTGGATCGGATCGACATCAGTGCGAAACAGGCCCGCTGCCACGCCGCGCCGCAGAATGCTTTCGATGCTTGCAACCAGCGGCAAGGTGAGATCGGCGATTTTGCGCGACTTGCGCATGTTGCGCCCGCGTTGAAGGTTCTCGGTGTTGATCAGGGCGATGTAGTTCTGGTGCTGCCCGAAAAACGTGAAGGTGAAATCAATCAGCTCGCTCATCGCGGCGATCGGCTCGAGATCGTCCAGCTTCAGCTGCTGTTCGGCCGCGCGAATTTCGGTGTAGACGTCCTCGAGGACCGCGATATAGAGCCCGTTCTTGTCGCCGAAATAGGCGTATAGCAGGCGCATGTTGGCCTTGGCGCGCTGCGCGATGGCCTCCACGCGTGCGCCGCCGAGGCCATTGTGGCAGAACTCGAAGGTCGCCGCGCGCAGGATCGCCTCCTTGGTGAGCGCGGAGTCGCGAGGCCGCTTTCCGCGTGCGGCGCTGCGGGTGGAGCTGGTCTGTGCTGTCGTCTCTGTCACGGCGTCAACCTTGCGTGGGCTCGGGCATTCACGCAAGGCATATCCGCATCAGGCCACATGGCGCAGCGGACCGGTTCCCGGCGCAAGCAGCTGGGATTGAGATCGGCATTGCGACTGTTCGTCAAGGGCGATTCCTCCATGTTCACTGCTTCTGGGCGCTGGCCCCAATCATCACGCCGCCCTGTGCGACGAGCCGGCCGGCCTTGTAGACATCGCGGGGCTTGGGGCGGGCAACCACAGCTTCCTGGACATGCCGGGCATCCAGCACGACGAAATCCGCCGCACCTCCGACGGTGAGGCCGTAATCCCTGAGGCCGAGCGCACGCGCCGCGTTGGTCGTCACCATGTCAAAGGCCGCGACCAGTTGATCGTCCGTGTTGAACCCGGAGCGGTATCCGACCATCATTGCACGTTCGAGCAGGTCACCGTCGCCGTAGGGCCACCAGGAATCGCGGATGTTGTCATTGCCGGAGAACACGGTGACACCGGCATCGCGGAGCAGCAACACCGGCGGAAACAGGCGCGCGCCCGGGGCGTTGGTGAGAATGGCAACGCCGGCCTCGGCAAGCTGCTGCGCGGTACGTCGAACCACGTCAACAGCCACTTCGCCGAGCGCGTAGGCATGACTGATCGTGACCTTGCCGCCAAGGCCCGACGCTTTGGTCCGTCGCGCGATTTCCTCGATCTCCGCGATGCCCTGCAGGCCACCGTCGTGCAGGTGAATGTCGATGCCGACACCATGCCGCTCGGCGATGCCAAAGATGGCGTCAAGATGGCCGGCGACGTCACCGTCATGGCCTGCGGGGTCAAGTCCGCCGACCAGATCGGCGCCGGCGCGAACGGCTTCCTCAAGCAAGCTGGCGGTTCCGGGCGATGTCAGGATGCCGCTCTGCGGAAACGCCACGATCTGGATTGAAACCTTCTCCCGGTGCGCCTCCCGCGCGGCGGCGATCGGTTCGAAATGCCGCAGGCCGACCTCGGCGTCGACATCGACATGGCTGCGCATGTGAGACGTGCCTTGCGAGACGCAAAGGTCGATCAGGGCCGCCGCGCGAACTGCGATCGGCCTGGCGCCGGCGAGGGCTTCCTTCTCGAACTTGACGCGCTCGCGCACGCTGAAGCCGGCGGTGCAGGGCCGGTGCGGCTTCCAGTCGTCGCCGATGAAGCATTTGTCCAGATGGATATGACCTTCGACCATGCCCGGGAGCACCAGACGTCGGCCAAGGTCGCGGGTTGCGCCGACTGTGCCGTAACTTTGCGGGGACGACGCGATCGCCACGATCTTGCCGCCGCCGACGGCGATGTCGACAAGTTGGCCATCGGCCAGCCGCGCGTTTTGAAAGAGGGTGTCGATGGCGGTCAATCAAGATCTCCAGGTTCTTACGTCGGGACGGCGCGTGATCGCGCCGTAGCGATAGCGGTCGTGAGAGCGGAGACCGCGGGCCGGATTCGGCGCTTGCGCGCATGTTGCATCGCCGAGAACGCCACGTGGATTGGCTCGTTCCGGTTCCGCCCCAATCTCCCGCTGCATCGCAATCTCCACGCGGCGCGCGATCGGCCGCTTGACATTCGTCAATTTGTGAAGAAAGTTTTTACTTCCGTCAAGGCCACGGAGACAGCGGCAAGCGGACCAGAGACGGCTGGGGAGCCGTCGGAGCGGGAGGAATTGCAGAAATGAACTATGCTTGTACCCCCATTACCGGGTTGCGCCGCCGCGTTGTCTTGCAGGGCGCGCTCGCAATTCTCATCGGCTCTCTGCCGTTTGCGGAGCGCGCGCTGGCCGCCGAACCGATCAAGATCGGCTTGGTCACGGCGCTGTCCGGGCAATCGGCGCGCGCCGGCGAAGCGCTGACGCGCGGCGCCACGATCGCGATCGAGGACATCAACGCGAAAGGGGGCGTGCTCGGCCGTCCGCTCGAGCTGGTGCGCCGTGACGATGAAAGCAATCCCGCGAAGGGGCTGACCGCCGCGCGCGAGCTGATCCAGCGCGAGAAGGTCGCAGTGTTGCTTGGTGGTCTCGATACGCCGGTCCAGCTTGCGATCGTGCCGTTCGTCAATAATGTCAAGATGCCGTTCGTGGTGCCGTGGGCCGCCGGAACCAACATCACGCAGAACGGCGCCGCGTCCAACTACGTGTTCCGCGTCTCGGCAATGGACGACGAGGTCGACAAGGCGATCGTCGCGTTCGCCGGCAAGACCTTCGCAGCCAAGAAGCCGGGTCTCATCCTGGTCAACAATCCCTGGGGCGAATCGAACGAGCACGGCCTGCGCGCCGCGCTGAAAGCGGCCGGTATCGAGCCGGCGGGTGTCGAGAAGTTCGAGGCGAACGATGTCGACGTCGTCGCGCAATTGTCCCGGCTCAAGCAGGCCGGCGCCGATTCGCTGTTCCTGGTCGGCAATGTCGGTCCATCTTCGCAGGTCGTGAAATCGCTCGACCGGATGGGCTGGTCGCCGCCGATCGTGTCGCATTGGGGGCCGGCCGGTGGCCGCTTCACCGAGCTCGCCGGGCCGAGCGCCGAGAGCGTGGTCTTCGTCCAGACCTACAGCTTTTTCGGCAACCTCTCGCCGGTCGGCAGGCGCGTGCTCGCCGAGCTGCAGGCGAAGTATCCCGATATCAAGGGGCCCGCAGACGTAACCCCCGCGGTCGGCTTCGCCAACGCCTATGACAGCGTCATGGTGATCGCCGGCGCGATCCAGAAGGCCGGCAGCACCGATCCGACCGCCATTCGCGACGGCTTCTACGGAATCGACCGGCTGGAAGGCCTGATCAAGACCTATGAAAAGCCGTTCGCCCAGAACAAGCACGATGCGCTGACGGCCCAGGACTACATCTGGGCCCACTTCGAAGACAACCACATTCTGCCGTTCAAGAACTGACGGCAACGGTGGTCCAGCAAGCAGATCGGGGTGATCATCGATGTCGTTTCTTTCGGCGATAATAACCGGAATGGCGCTGGGGAGCATGTATGGTCTGCTCGCGCTGGGCTTTCACGTCACTTATGCCGTGTCCGGCACGGTCAACTTCTCACAGGGCAGCTCGATGACCCTGGGGGCCGTTGCCGGATACTTCTTCCTCGTCGTGTGGGGCTGGCCGGGCGCGATCGGCATCCCCGCGGTGTTGCTGGTCTGCGCTGTCTACGGCGTTCTGATCGAACGCTTCGCGGTTCGTCCGTTCGTGCTGCGCGGGTCGGACAGCTGGCTGATGGCGACCGTTGCGGTCGGCATCATGGTCGACAACCTGATGCTGTTCGTGTTCGGCAAGGAGCCACGCAGCTTCCCGTCGATGCTCGCGGCCAAGCCGATCCAGATCGTCGAGGGGGCAGGGGTCTATCCCCTGCAGCTCCTGATTCCCGTGGTCGGCCTCCTGCTTGCGCTGGCGCTGCATCTGATCACCCGCCGCACGCGGCATGGCGTCGCGATGCTTGCGGTGGTGCAGAATCCCAATGCCGCACGGCTGATGGGTATCAATGTCAGCGGCGCCATTGCCGCGAGCTACGCGGTGTCGGCCATGCTGGCGGGCGTCGCGGCGCTGCTGATCGCGCCGCTGTTCAACGTCTCGTCCGAGATGGGCACGCTGTTCGGCATCAAGGCGTTCGCCGCCGCCATCATCGGCGGTCTCGGCAGCGCCTGGGGCGTCATGCTGGCCGGGCTGTGTCTTGGCCTGATCGAGGTGTTCGCGACCAACTATCTCGGCTCGGTTTACACCCAGATCATCACGTTCGCATCCGTCATCGTCATCCTCGTCGTCATGCCGCACGGGCTGCTCGGCCGAGCCGGAGTTAAGAAGGTATGACCTCTCGCGCTTCCCTTCTCGTCGCGGTCGCGGCGTTCGCGATTGCCGCCGGCTACGCCGCGGTCGCAGACAGCTATTCGGTGTTCCTGATCGCGACGATCGCGCTGACGGCGATCGGCTGCATCGGCCTCAACGTCCTGCTCGGCCTCGCGGGCCAGATCTCGCTCGGGCATATCGGCTTCATGGCGATCGGCGCGTACACCACCGTGCTGCTGATGGAGAAGGCCGGCTGGCCCTACCTTGCCGCGACGGCGGGGGCCATCGTGCTGGTCAGCATCGTCGGCGGCCTGCTCGCGATGCCGGCACTGCGCGTGCGCGGGCCGTATCTGGCCATGGTGACGATTGCCTTCGGCTTCATCGTCGAGCACGTCACCATCGAGTGGCGTGATCTCACCGGCGGCGGCAACGGCCTGATGCTGAGCGCGCCGCCGAGCGTGTTCGGCTATGCGCTGTCCGAGCGTTCGCTGGCGATCGCGGGCATCGTGCTGGTGTTTGCCGGCCTCATCCTGTTCGAGCGGCTGAAGCGCAGCGGGTGGGGGTATGCCATGCGTGCCGCGCGCGATACCGAGGTCGCGACGCGCTCGCTCGGCATCGATCTGGTGCATGTCCGCGCCGTCGCCTTCGTGATCTCGGCGGCCGCGATGGCGCTCGCCGGCGCGCTGTTCGCGCCGCTGCAGGGCTATATCAGCCCGAGCTCGTTTCCGTTCCTGCAATCGGTGCTGCTCTTGTTCGCGGTGATGGTCGGCGGTGCCGGCTCTGCGCTCGGCCCGGTGATCGGCGCCGCGCTGGTGGTGCTGCTGCCGGAAGTGCTGTCGGACCTCGCCGAGTATCGCCTGCTGGCCTTCGGCGCGTTGCTGTTCGTCGTGCTGCGCGCCGCGCCTTCCGGCATCGTTGGCCTCGCGGAGCAGCTCGCCGCAAAGTTCCTGCCGGCGCGCAAGCCGGTGGCCGAGCCCGCGGCGGCGAATGTCGATGCGGCGCTGCTCGAGACGCACAATGCGGCCGGGCTCGACGTGACGGATCTCTCGATTTCGTTCGGCGGCGTGCGCGCCGTCCAGGGCGTATCGTTCCAGGCGGCGCCCGGCGCCGTCACCAGCATCATCGGTCCCAACGGCGCCGGCAAGACCAGCGCGCTCAATCTGCTCTGCGGCTTCTACCGGCCGCAGGCGGGGTCGGTGAAGCTTGGCAATCGCGATGTCACCGGCATGACTTCGCATCTGCTGGCTCGGGTCGGCGTGGCGCGCACGTTCCAGACCACGCAATTGTTCGGCTCGCTCACGATCCTCGAAAACATCCTGCTGGCCGAGCGGGCCGGCCGTCTCGGCGGCCTTGTCTCCGCGCTGCGCAATGCGGGGACCGAGGGTTTTGCCCGGTTCCTGCTGCGCTTTGCCGGCGTCGACGGCGATGTCGATCGGCTTGCGGATTCGCTGTCCCATGGCGAGAAGCGGCTGGTCGAGATCGCGCGCGCGCTCGCGCTGCGGCCCCGCATCCTGTTGCTCGACGAGCCGGCGGCGGGCCTCTCGAAGGGCGACAAGCAGCGCCTGACCGCGCTGTTGCGCCGGATCGCCGACCTCGGGATTGCCGTCATCATCGTCGAGCACGACATGCCGATGATCATGTCGCTCAGCGATCTCATCGTCGTGCTCGACGGCGGCAAGCGCATCGCGATCGGCGATGCAGCGGCGATCCGCAACGATCCGCTGGTCCGCAAGGCCTATCTTGGCGACGCCGCGCCGGGTGAGAAGAGCCGCGCACCGCGGCCGGCACGGCAGGGCACCGCACTCGAGGTCAAGGCGCTCGATTCGTTCTATGGCCTGTCGCGCGCCCTGAACGGTATCGATCTCGTTGTCGCTCCCGGCGAGGCGGTTGCCGTGCTCGGCGCGAACGGCGCCGGCAAGACCACCCTGATGCGGTCGATCGCCGGTCTCGAACCGCCGCGATCCACGGGCGAAGTCCGGCTCGCCGAGACGCGCATCGACAAGATGCCCGCACATATCCGCGCCTGTTCGGGTGTCGTGCTGGTGCCGGAAGGTCGGCAGGTGTTTCCGGAACTGACGGTGAAGCAGAACCTCCAGCTCGGCGCCTATGCGCGCAAGGGTATCGACCTCGATACCGAGATCGAGGCGATGTTTGTGCGCTTCCCGCGGCTGAAGGAGCGCATCGATCAGCGCGCCGGCCTGCTGTCCGGAGGCGAGCAGCAGATGCTCGCGGTGGCGCGCGGGCTTTTGACCGGGCCGAAGGTATTCATGCTGGACGAGCCGTCGCTCGGGTTGGCGCCGCTCGTCGTCGACGAACTGTTTGCGTCCTTCGAGCGGCTGCGGATCGAGGGCATGACCATCATCGTGGTCGATCAGATGGCGGGCCATGCGCTCGCTCTCGCGGACCGGGCCTATCTCCTGGAGACCGGTGCGATCCTGAAGAGCGGCGCCGCCGATATCATCGCCGAGGACCCGCTGCTGGAGGCGGCTTATCTGGGCGGCGAGGCCCAGGCCGGTGCACCGCAGCGGTTCGCGGCTCAGGCGCGCTGAAGGAGGTGAGGGCAGATGCTTGTCGGAGACCGCGAAGCTGAGGGGAGGACGCAGGTTTGCGCGGGCGCGCCCGGCGAGCGGCGTCGCATGCCCGCAACGACGGTCTGTGACTGTGTGGAAGTAGGCCTCCTTGCCGACAGGGCGCTTCGCGACCGCGCCGCGGGCCAGGTCGTCGCCGTGTTCGAGCGTTCGTTCTACACCGTCATCGACGGGATCTGGATCTGCATTGGACAGACCGGCATCGGATCGGGGCCGTTGCAGGTGCTCGGCGACTTCCGATGGCCGGGCCTTGTGGTCGGCGATCCCGTGCGGGTCGCGGACAGCGTTCTGTGGATCGCAGGGACGCCGCTCGCAAATCTGGCCGCGCGGTCCGTCTGGGCGCCGCGCGCTGCGCCGCATTGGTCGATCAGCAGCCTCCGACGCGGCCTTGATGCCGTCGACGAGATGTGGGGTGATGATCTGACTTCCGAAGGCCTGGCCGTTGTCGGGGCCGGACCTGTTCCGAGCGATGCCTCTGCGCTGGTTCGGGCTGCCATGCCCGGTCTCGCTGCGCTGGAATGCGTCCTGGCAGGAGGGGATGACCATGCGGTTCAAGACTCCGGGCTTGGCAGCTTGATCGGTCTCGGGCCGGGGCTTACGCCGTCCGGCGACGATCTGATCGGCGGTGCGCTGATTGCGCTGGCTACGCTGGGGCGCACCGAACGTCGCGATGCGTTGTGGGACCGTTGCCGCACGCTGCTCGACGGCACCAACGACATCAGCCGAATTCATCTGCGCGCGGCGGCACTTGGCTACGGCGCGGCAGCACTGCACGCCGCGATCCATGCGACGATGAGCGGGGAGGTCGCCGGAGTTCGCCGCGCCTTCACCGCGCTCGCCGCGATCGGCCACACGTCCGGCCGGGATGCATTTGCAGGCAGTCTGATCGTCCTGCGCCACGCCCTTCGCGAGCGATGACGATCGAATTTCAAGTTCTCCCAAACTGCTCCGAACCAAGTTCGGAGCACTTTTTTTAAGGCGGGATCGCTCTCGACCGATCCGCTCCGCGACCGGGCACAGAGTTTTGCATTTCACGAGAATCCGGTCTTGACGAAGTAAGTATTTTCTTATTATCTCGACATAACGAAAACGAACTTGTTAGGGCGGAAACGATGACGGATCAGGATGGGCCGCAGTATCAGCAGTTGCTGGCGCGCAAGGTCGAAGTCGTGAATGTCGGGCTTGAGGGGTTCGTGAAGGACCTCCGCGATTGCGGTATCGACGTCGTTCACGTCGACTGGAAGCCATCGGCGGGCGGAGATCCGCAGATGGCGGCGCTGCTCGCGAAGCTCGGCGTGTGAGGGCACGCCGATGAAACTGATCGAAGACGCAAACCAGCAGGCGCTCGAGCGGATCCTCGAAGGAGAGCCCCGGCTGATCGACATCGTTCCCGCCCGCGAATTGATCCCGGGCCTGCGCGAACGGATGATCCTGCACGCCGGACCGCCGATCTCCTGGAACAGGATGTGCGGGCCGATGCGCGGTGCGGTCGCGGGCGCCATCGTGTTCGAGGGATGGGCGCAGGATCTGCCGACTGCGACCAAGCTCGCCGCCGGTGGCGAGATCGAATTTCACCCGAACCACCACTTCGGGGCGGTCGGCCCGATGACCGGCATGACGACGATGTCAATGCCGTTGTTCGTGGTCGAGAACGCACGCTTCGGAAATCGCGCCTATTGCGCGATCAACGAGGGGCTCGGCAAGGTGATGCGCTTCGGCGGCAACGACGCGAGCGTGCTGAAGCGGCTCGCCTGGTTGCGCGACGTGTTCGGGCCGACTCTGGGCAAGGCGATCCGTGCCGCCGGCGGCATCGACCTGAAATCGATCGTCGCGCGCGGCCTGTCGATGGGCGACGAGCTGCATCAGCGCAATCTCGCCTGCTCGAGTGTTTTCCTTCGTGAGATCGCGCCCTGGATGGCGCGAACCTCGACCGACAACGCCGTTCTCGCCGAATGTCTCGCATTCATCGGGCAGAACGATCAGTTCTTCCTCAACATCGCGATGGCGATGGGCAAGGCGATCACAGATCCCGCGAACGGCATTCGCGGCTCGACCATCGTCACCGCCATGTGCCGCAACGGCACCGATTTCGGAATCCGGGTCAGCGGGCTCGGCGAGCAATGGTTCACCGCGCCGGTCGAAATGCCGGAAGGGTTGTATTTTGCCGGCTATTCCGAGAAGGACGCCAATCCGGACATGGGCGATTCCGCCATCGTCGAGACGATTGGCCTCGGTGGATTCGCGATGGCGGCAGCGCCGGCAGTTGCGGGCTTCGTGGGGGCCGGCGCGCCGTCCGAAGCCGGCAATTTCACCCGCTCGATGGGCGAGATCACGGCTGCGCAGAATCCGGAATGGACCATCGCCGCCATGGACTTCGCCGGCGTGCCGACCGGCATTGATATCCGCCTGGTCGTCGATTCCGGCGTGGTGCCCGTCATCAACACCGGCATCGCGCATCGCGAGCCCGGCATCGGCCAGGTCGGTGCCGGCGTGGTCAAGGCGCCGCTGGCGTGCTTCCAGCAGGCGATCGTGGCCATCGCCAAGGATTTGGGGGTGTCATGAACGTCGTTGTCCTGAATGAGGTCCGCAAGGGATTCTATCTCGATTCGGTCGCGCTGATGCGGCTGTCGCGCGAGGTGGCCGGATCGCCCGGCGTGATCGAGGCGGCGTTGATGATGGGGACTCCGTCGAACGCTGCGATCATGCGCAATGCGGGGCTGCTCGAGGAGGGCACTGCCGTGAAGGGCAATGACCTCGTGATCGCGGTCAAGGCCGAGTCCGAGACCGCTGCCCGCGAAGCCCTCGACAATGCGATCAAGTCGCTCGACAAGCCGAAGAGCCAGGGCGAGGCACAGTCGGCCTGGCGACCGCACTCGATTGCCGCCGCTGTGAAGAACAGGCCGGAGATCAATCTCGCGCTGATTTCCGTGCCCGGCGAGTTCGCCGCCGCGGAGGCCCGCAAGGCGCTCAATCGCGGCCTGCATGTCCTGATGTTCAGCGACAACGTGTCGCTCGAGGACGAATTGTCGCTCAAGCAGCAGGCGCGGGCGGCCGGCCTCCTGATGATGGGACCGGATTGCGGAACCGCCGTGATCGGCGGCGCGCCGCTGGCGTTCGCCAACAAGCTGATGCGTGGTCGGATCGGCATCGTCGGCGCGTCGGGTACCGGAACGCAGGAGGTCTCGTGCCTGATCTCGGAAGCCGGCGCGGGAATCTCCCATGCCATCGGCGTTGGCGGGCGCGATCTGAAGAAGGACATCGGCGGCATCACCACGCTGATGGCGATCGATGCGTTCGATTCCGATCCGGAAACCGACCACGTGGTGCTGATCTCGAAACCGCCGCATCCTGATGTCGCCAAATCCGTCCTTCAGCGGATCGGCAAAAGCAAGAAGTCGTTCACCGTCTGCTTCATCGGCGCCTCGGAGGTCGAGCTGCCGCCGAACGCCCGCTTCTCGCCGACGCTGAAAGGCGCCGCGGAGCTCGCACTGGGACACCAGAAGATCGGAGCGGGCTTCGACGCCAACGCAGTTGCGTCAAGGATTCCGCGGAACGGTCGTGGCGGGATCGAGGGCTTGTTCGCCGGCGGCACGTTGTGCGCCGAAGCGCAGGTGATCCTCGCTGCCGCAGGCCGCAAGGTGGCGTCGAATGCGGCCATCCCCGGCGTGCTCAAGCTCGGCGTCGAGCCGAACGACGGACGCGATCGGCTGATCGACCTCGGCGACGACGAATATACCCGTGGCCGGCCGCACCCGATGATCGACCCGTCAGTGCGCGACGAAGCGTTGCGTGCTGCACTCAAGAACCGCGACCTTTCGGTGGTCCTGCTTGATCTTGTGCTCGGCTATGGCGCGCATGCCGATCCCGCCGAGCATCTGACCAGGATCGTCGCGGATCGTGGGCGAGATGCACCGGCATTGATCGCGTCCGTCGTTGGCACGGAGCAGGATCCGCAAGGACGCTCCGCGCAGGTCAGGAAACTGGAGCAGGCCGGAATCCTCGTTGCGCCGTCGAACGCGCAGGCCTGCGAGCTTGCGGTCGCCATCGTTCAGAATGCCGGGAGATAAGGAAATGCGTACGCTCAATGACGTGCCGCGTCGCCTGGTGGTTGCGATCGGCGGCAATGCGGTTCACCCCGAAGACATCAGGGGCACTTCCCAGGAGCAGAAGTCCGTTGCGCAGATCACCGCGGAGGCGCTGCTGCCGCTTGCGCAACTCGACAATGAGCTGGTCATCACGCACGGCAACGGCCCCGTCGTCGGCAAGATCATGATGCGCCAGATGCTGACGATGAACCGGATTCCGCCGATGGACATGGACATCTGCGTCGCTCACAGCCAGGGCGGCATCGGCTATCTCCTGATGCAGGCGATCGAGAATGCGCTGCGCGAACAGGGCAACCAGCGGCATGTGGCAAGCCTGCTGACCCAGGTCGAGGTCGACAAGGACGATCCCGCGTTCAAGAATCCGACGAAGTTCGTCGGGCCGTTCTTTTCCGAGGACGAGGCCAGGAAGATCAGCGACGAGCTCAATTGGGCAATGCGCGAGGATTCCGGGCGTGGCTGGCGTCATGTCGTGCCGTCGCCGAAGCCCAAGCATGTCTGCGACATCTCGCTGGTCGATGCATTGGTCAAGCGGGGGACGATCGTCATCGCGGGAGGCGGCGGCGGCGTTCCCGTGGTTCGTGACGCAAAGGGCGTTCGCACCGGCGTGCCGGCAGTGATCGACAAGGACCTGACATCAGCTCATATCGCGAATGTGCTGGGCATCGAAGAGTTGCTGATCCTGACGGCAGTGCCGCGCGTCGCCGTGAACTTCGGCAAGCCGAACAAGAGGGAACTCGATCAGGTCAACCTCGAGGAGATCAAGGCCTACCATCGCGAAGGCCATTTTCCTCCGGGAAGCATGGGCCCCAAGGTCGATGCGGCCATCCGGTTTCTCGAGGGCGGTGGAAAGCGCGCGATCATCAGTCACCTCGATTGCGCCATGGCGGCGTTGCGCGGCGAGACCGGCACGCACGTCGTTCAATAGCTACCGGGATTGGCGCATCGGCGGGCGAGTAGCCCCCGCCAATCTGGATTCGAGTGTCGAGCAAGATGGCGGTCCTCACCTCATGGCCGCAATGGCGCAGGCGCTCTCCGAGTTGAAGCAGATGAGACGCCTCGGCGCCTCATCCGATCAGGCGATCGAGCTGGCCGCTGGTTGAAGCTCAAGCACAAGACAAACAAGCAGCCTGCGGGATTCAAGGGAACGACAAGGCAATGGCCATCCAATCCAGCATAAGGGCGAACCTGTACAAGGATTCCGTGTCGTTGATGCGGATCTCGCAGGTCACGGTTGCGCGGACCGGCGTGCAGCGGGTCACGCTGCTGATGGGAACGCGCAGCAACAAGGAATTCCTGCAGCAGGCCGGGCTGATGAACCCCGCGCTCGAGGGCGCCAAGCCGGGCGACATCATGATCGTCGTGGCGGACGACGCGCCCGAAAAGCTCGCCGCCGCAGAGCGGGAGATTCACTCCCTGATCGTGGGCGAAGAGCCGAAGGGTGGGGCGGGCGAACCTGCGGCGGAAGCGCCGCCGCGATCGATCTCCGGCGGCGTCGCGATTGCCGATCATGCCGACCTCGCATTGATATCGGTGCCGGGCCCCTATGCCGCGGCGGAAGCCTTGAAGGCGCTGCGCCAGGGCCTGAACGTGCTGCTGTTCAGCGACAACGTGCCGATCGAGCAGGAGCAGGCCATCAAGCGCGTTGCGGCCCAGAAGGGCTTGCTGGTGATGGGACCGGACTGCGGCACGGCGATCATCAATGGCGTGCCGCTCGGATTTGCCAACGTCGTTCGGCGGGGCGTCATCGGGCTCGTGGGAGCGTCGGGAACGGGCCTGCAGGAGGTGATGTGCCAGGTCCACCGTCATGGCCAGGGCATATCGCAGGCCATCGGCACCGGCAGCCACGACGTTTCCAGCGAGGTCGGCGGCATCACCATGCTGCAGGGCCTCGAGTTGCTGGCGGCCGACCCGCAGACAACGGTCGTCGCTATCGTCTCCAAGCCTCCAGCGCGCGACGTGCAGAAGCTGGTGATCGAGCGTGCGAGCGAGATCGGCAAGCCGGTCGTGATCTGCTTTCTCGGCGCCGAGCCTGCGGCATCCGCCGGCAATGTCCACCGTACCTCGTCGCTCGAGGAGACGGCGCGGCGGGCCGTTGCACTTGCGGGCGCGCGCCAGCCCGGCAGTGACGATCAGGCCATCGAACAGTTGGCAACGCGGATTTGTGCGGCGCTGGCGCCGTCGCAGCGCTACCTGCGCGGTCTCTACTCCGGCGGCACGTTCTGCTCGGAAGCCCAAACCATTTGGCGGGCCGCGGGCATTCGTGCCCGGTCGAACGCGCCACTCGCCGCTGCAGACCGTCTCGCGGACGTGGAGGAAAGCCACGGACACATGGCGATCGATCTGGGCAGTGACGAATTCACGGTGGGGCGCCCGCATCCGATGATCGACTACGGCGTGCGGATCGAGCGGCTGCTGAAGGAGGCGGACGATCCGACCGTTGCCTGCATCGTTCTGGACGTCGTGCTGGGCCACGGCAGTCACCCGAATCCCGCAGAGATTCTGGCTCCGGCCATTCGCCGGGCGAAGGCCGCCGCGCGGGCGCAGGGGCGGGAGCTTCCCGTGATCTGCTTCATCTGCGGCACGGATTCAGATCCGCAGCCGGTCGGGACCCAGAAAGCCATGCTGGCGGACGCCGGCGCGGAGATTGTCGGCAGCAGCACCGGCGCGGCCCTTGCCGCCCAAGCCATCGCGAGCCGCATAGCGGCCGATGACAGCGGCACAGGGCGTCGTGCGATGCAAGGAGGAGAACGATGATGAACGCAGCGCCCTTCGCTCTCCAGGCCAAGACATCCGTCATCAGCCTCGGCGCCGCCGACCTCGACCGCGGTGTCGAAAGCAGCGGTGCGCCGCTGGTGCGGCTGCAGTGGCGGCCGGTTGGCGATGGAAGTCCCGAGGTCGCCTGGAGCCTCGCGCAACTGGTTGGCGATGCCGGTGATGCCGATTGCCTGGGATCGCGGATCGACCGCGCCAATGCGGAAGTGCTCGAGCGCATCCTGACCGCACAGCCGGTATGGGTCGACGTCGCGGCGCACGCATCCGAGATCTGGCCGGACATGGGCCGGACGCTGCTCCATGCCGGTCCGCCGATCGCCTGGAGTGACATGTGCGGCCCGATGAAGGGCGCGGTCGTCGGCGCCATCCTCTACGAGAATTGGGCGGCGACCCCACGGGAGGCCGAGCAACTCGCCGCGTCAGGCGGCATCCGCTTCGCGCCGTGTCATGAATTCGGCGCGGTCGGGCCGATGACCGGGATCGTTTCGCCCTCGATGCCGCTGTTCGTGGTGCAGAACAAGACCACGGGCAATCGCGCCTATGCGCCGATGATGGAATCCGGCGGCGCCAAGACGCTGCGCTTCGGCGCCTTCGCCCCTGAAGTGATCGAAGGCCTCAAGCTGATCGAGAATGTGCTGGCGCCGTGCCTGAAGGCCGCCGTCGCCGGCATCGATGGCGGGTTGCCGTTGAAGCCGCTGATGTCGCAGTCGCTGCATATGGGCGACGACGTCCACAATCGCAACACGGCGGCGACCCTGCTGCTGTATCGCGCCGTCACGGAAGCGCTGCTTAAGTCCTCGATCTCGCTCGATGTCGTTCACGAGACGCAGCGGACGATCGGGGCGGACGACATGTTCTTCCTGAGCCTGTCGATGGCGGCGTGCAAGGCGACCATGGACGCCGCGCACGGCGTGCCGTTCAGCAGCATCGTTACGGCGATGGCGCGCAACGGCGTGAATGTCGGCATCAGGGTCAGCGGACTGGACGGGCAATGGTTCGTCGGCCCGGCCGACATCCCCATCGGCCTGTTCCTGCCCGGCTTCAGCGAGGCGGATGCCAATCCCGATATCGGCGACAGCGCGATCACCGAGACCGCTGGGCTCGGCGCGTTTGCGATGGCGGCGGCCCCCGCGATGGTCCAGTTCGTCGGCGGCACGCCGCAGGACGCGCTGCGCTATTCGCGCGAGATGGCGCACGTCACCGTCGGTCGCAATCCCGGCTTCACTCTGCCGATGCTCGACTTCATCGGGGCTCCGGTCGGCATCGACATCCGCAAGGTCGTCGACGAGAGCATGCGGCCGGTCATCAACACCGCAACGGCGCACAAGGAGCCGGGCAAGGGGATCATCGGCGCCGGCGTCGTGCAGGCTCCGATGAAGTGTTTCGTCGACGCCGTGGGAGCGTTGGCGACGATTGCTGCGAGATGAGGTTGCTTCGATTCTGAAGACGACAGCACGGCCGATGGCCGCGCCGTAGATAACAAAAATGCCGCAATAAAAAGAATGCGGCAACAGCGGGAACGAACAGGAGGAAACACATGAACGGTACCCGTCGTGCATTTCTGCAAACAGGCCTGCTCTCGGCGGCCTTTATCGGTTCATCAGGTCGGCTCGCCTTCGCCGACGACGCTGCGAAGCCGCTCCGCATCGGCATTCTCATTCCGGGATCGAGGGCCGACCATGGCTGGATGGAGTCGGCCTATAACGGCATGAAGGCGGCTGAGCAACGCCACGGCAAGAATGTCGTGATCACGTCGATCGAGAACGTCAAGTTCGCCGACATGGAGCAGGCGCTCGTCACGCTCGCGAGCAAGAACGACATGGTGATCGGCGCCGCGGGGCAGACGCAGGCCTCGGTGCTCAAGGTCGCCAAGCGTTTCCCGAAGGTGAAGTTCTCGATCGTCGGCCCGACCGGACAACCAACCGACAACGTCGCGCAATACGACGTGCTGCAGGCCCAGATCGGCTTCATTGCCGGCGCGGTCGCCGCGATGATGTCGAAGAACGGCGCGGTGAGCTACGTCGGTGGGCTTGAAATTCCCGCCATCGTCAACACCGGAACGGAATTCGCGAACGGCGCCAAGCACGTCAAGCCGGATACCAAATGCTTCGTGACCTACACCGGCGACTTTGACGACGTCGCCAAGGCGAAGGAAGCAACGCTTGCCTCGATCGCGCAAGGGGCCGACGTCCACTACAACATCCTCAATCTCGGTGTGCGCGGAATGGAGCAGGCGGCGCGCGAGAAGGGCACCAGGATGATCGGGAGCTATACCAATTACTGCTCCGACAACAACCCGCTCTACATCGCCTACACGGTCAGCGGCATCGGGTTCATGGTCGAATACGCCATCGACCAGGCCGTCGCCGGAACGTGGCACCCGGAATACAAGCAGTTCGGCCTCGCCATGGGGCCACGCTCGGCCGACATCGAGATCTGCGCCGGGGCAACGCCCGAGATCCAGGCGAAGATCAAGGAGCTCAAGGACGACCTGCTGTCGAACAAGATCAAAGTCAAGGTGGGCTGATCGTGGCTCTTCTCGAACTGTCTGGTCTGACCAAGCGCTTCGGGGCTTTTACCGCGCTCGACGACATATCGCTGCTGATCGAGCGCGGCGAGGTGCACTGCCTGCTTGGCGAGAACGGCGCCGGCAAGTCGACATTGTGCAATCTGGTGTTCGGGGTGCACCGGCCGGATGCCGGCACGATGACGCTGGGCGGAGAGCCGTTTGATCCGCGTGGCCCGGCGGAAGCGCTGCAACGCGGCGTCGTGATGGTGCATCAGCATTTCAGCCTGGTGCCCAACATGACCGTGGCCGAGAACCTGATGCTCGGCCGCGCCAGCGCGGTGCTGAAGCCGCAAGATATCATCGTGCGGATGGAGCAGCTCGCCGCGGAATACGGGCTCGAGATCGACCCCGAGGCGCGGATCGACGAGCTCTCGGTCGGTGAGCGGCAGCGGGTCGAGATCATCAAATGCCTGCTCGGCGATCCGCAACTGCTCGTGCTCGACGAACCGACGGCCGTGCTGCAGCCGGACGAGATCGACGCGCTGCTGGCGATCTGCCGCCAGGTGGCGCTGCGCGGAAAATCCGTGATCCTGGTGACGCACAAGCTCGGCGAAATCAGCCGCGTGGCCGATCGCACGACCGTTCTGCGGCAGGGCCGGATCATCGAGACCGTCGCGATGGAGGGCGCCGACATCCGGTCGCTGGTGCGCTCCATGGTCGGCCGCGATGTCCAGTCGGCAGGTTCGGTGCTCGCCGCAGCGGTCGATATCGAGGGCAAGACGCCGGCGAAATCCAGCTCGGTTGGTCCGACGTCGCCGGGTGAGGCGGTGCTGCAGATCTCGGACCTCGTGTATCGCGACCCGCATGGGGTGCCGAGGCTGGACGGGTTGAGCCTCACGGTCGGCACCGGCGAGATCGTCGGGATCGCGGGCGTCGAGGGCAACGGTCAGAGCGAGCTCGGGTTGATCCTGGCTGGTCTCGCCGCGCCAAGCGCAGGCGCGATCGTCGTCGGCGGGACACAGGTCACGGGCTGCACGCCGCAAGAGATCACGGATGCCGGTGTCGGCATCGTTCCCGAGGATCGCCATGCGGTGGCATGCATCAAGGAATTGTCGGTGGCCGAGAACCTCTATCTCGGCGCGATCGGAAAATTCAGCCGCTTTGGCCTGCTCGACAAATCGGCGCGCCGCAAGGCGGCGGAGACGATGATGCGCGACTTCGACGTGCGCGCGAGCAGCCCTGATGTTTCGATGGCGAGCCTCTCCGGCGGCAATCAGCAGAAGGCGGTGCTCGCACGCGAGCTCTCGCTCGATCCGCTGGTGTTCCTGCTCGCGGCGCAGCCGACGCGCGGGCTCGACGTCGGTGCGATCGAGGCTGTCTACAATCGCATCCGTGCGGCCCGCGATGATGGTCTCGGGGTGCTTTTGATCTCCAGCGAGCTCGAGGAGCTGATGGCTGTGTCGGATCGGATCGCGGTGATCTACCGCGGAAAGCTGGTTGGCGAGCTCGCTGCCGGGTCGTTCAGCCGTGAGGCGATCGGGGCGATGATGTCGGGGCACGCGCATGTCTAGGTTAGCCATGGTCATGAAAAATCCGAAGCTTGCGCAGGGCACGCGGCGCAAGCTCGTGCCGCTGCAGGTTCTGGTTCCCGTAGTGTCGACCGTCATCGCGCTCGGGATCGGCCTGCTCATCATCGCTGCCACCGGTGCGTCCGTCGTCGAGGCGATCGAAGCCTTCTGGGACGGCATGGCGGGAAGCGATTTCAACATCGGTGCTTCGATCAATCGCGCCATCAGCCTCGCGCTGGTCGGTCTCGGCTTCATCTTCGCCAGCCGTGCGAACCTGACCAATGTGGGAGGCGAGGGGCAGATCGCGATGGGCGGTATGTTCGCGACCGCGGCGGCTCTCCATGGCGCCGGTGGCCTGCCGTTGGGACTGGCGTTCATCGTGCCGCTCGCCGTGGGAACCGTCGCCGGTGCCGTCTGGGGCGGCCTGGCGGGCTTCCTCAAGGCGGCACGCGGCACCAACGAGGTCATCAGCACATTGCTGTTGAGCTTCATCGCGCTGCCGCTGGTGTACTGGTCGGTCGAGTCCTTCCATTTGCTGCGCAAGCCAATCAGCGACGTGTCGTCGCTGCCGGAATCGGCGGAGATTCCGGATTCGACCAAACTGCCGCTGCTATTCCCGGACAATGGCTCTCCGCTCCATATCGGTTTGCTGATTGCAGCGATCGCGGTCGTCGTGGTGTGGCTGGTGCTCAAGCACTCTACGCTCGGCCTGCGGCTGCGCGCCGTCGGCCTGAACGCGACGGCCTCCCGCCGTGCGGGCATGCGGACGAGCTTCTACGTGATCCTCGCAATGACGGTGTCCGGCGGCCTGGGCGGTCTCGGCGGCGCGATCATGATCCTCGGCCAGCAGTTCTATCTGACGAGCGATTTCTCGTCCGGTTACGGATTCGACGGCCTGGTGGTCGGCCTGCTGTCGCGCGGCTCGGCCGTCGGCGTCGTGATCGGGGCGTTGCTGTTCGGATTCCTGCGCTCGGGATCGATCAACATGGAAATCTCGGCGCACGTCCCGTCCGCCGTCGTTCTGATCTGCCAGGGCCTGATCGTCATCGTCATTGCCGCCTCCGCGCTCCTCACCAACCGAACGGTGACCCGATGATTGACGAACACATGCCTGTGTTCATCGGTTCCGGACTTCGCCTCGCGGTTCCGATCATTTTCGCCGCAACGGGCGAGATGCTGAGCGAGCGCGCCGGCGTGCTCAACCTCAGCCTCGACGGCATGATGCTGATGTCGGCTTTCACGGCGGCGCTGGCATCGTGGGCGACCGGCTCGCCGCTCATTGGCGTCGCGGCCGGCGTATTGGTCGCGACGGCGGTTGCTGGCGCGCAGGCCGTGTTGAGCGTGACATTGCGTGCCAATCAATTGGTGGTGGGGATCGGGTTCAACATCCTGGCGCTGGGATCAACAACGTTTCTCTACCGTGAGATATTCGGGCCGCTGTCGCGCGATCCGATCCCCGGATTCGCGCAGCTCAATCTGCCGTGGCTCGTGCATATCCCGGTAATCGGGCCGGCGTTGGCGAACCAGACCGGCCTTGCCTATGTCAGCATCCTGATGGTCGTCGTGACCTGGCTGATCCTGAAATATACGTCCTTCGGGCTGGCGGTGCGGGCGGTCGGCGAGGATCCACGCGCCGCGGACAAGGCCGGCATCAGCGTCGCCAGGACGCGCTATCTCGGCGTGCTCTACGCCGGCATCCTGGCGGGCCTCGGCGGCGCCTTCATGTCGGTCGCGGACAGCAATACGTTCACCGAGAACATGACCAAGGGAGCTGGCTATCTCGCGATCACGGCCGTGATCTTCGGCGGCTGGAATCCCTGGTACACGCTGGCGGCGTGCCTGCTGTTCGGCTTCGCGACCGCGCTGCAATTCCTGGTGCCGGCGTTGCAGCTCGATGTGCCGGTCGCGCTTCTGTTGCTGCTGCCATATCTGCTGGCGCTGGTCGCCATCGCGGGCTTCGTCGGAAAAAGCCGGCAGCCCTCAGCGCTGACCATTCCGTTCGAACGCGGCGGCTGATCGCAACCGACTTCAAGAAAACATATGCAAGGGAGGAAAGTCCGATGACGAGTTCCACTTTAGCAAAGGCCGCCGAATCCGCAGCACCTGGCACCGCCAAACCCCTCGGGTCTGCTCCCGGCTACAAATGGCTGGTCGACGACAACAACGTCAACATGGCGATGGCGGCACCGCCACCCAAGGCCGTCACGATCGACGCGCAGCCTCAAACGGTGACGGTCGACCTGCACCGCACCGCTCTGATCGTCGTCGACATGCAGAACGACTTCTGCGCGAAGGGGGGATGGGTCGACCATCTCGGCCTCGATCACACGCCGGATCGGGCGCCGATCGAGCCGCTGCAGAAGCTTCTCCCTGTCTTGCGGAACGCCGGCGTGCACGTGATCTGGCTGAACTGGGGCAATCGGCCCGATCTCAAGAACATGGCGCCCAACCAGCTCCATCTGTACAAGCCGAAGGGGGTCGGCATCGGTCTTGGCGAGGCCTTGCCGGGCAGTGGCGCGCGTGTGTTGCAGAAGGACAGCTGGGCCGCGGCGGTCGTCGATGAATTGAAGCAGGAGCCCGAGGACATTCACGTCGACAAATACCGGATCAGCGGCTTCTGGGACACGCCGCTGGACAGCATCCTGCGCAACCTCGGAACCAAGACGATCCTGTTTGCCGGCGTCAACACCGATCAATGCGTGCTGCATTCGCTCACCGACGCGAATTTCCTGGGTTACGGTTGCCTCCTGGTCGAAGACTGCTGCGCAACGACCTCGCCGGGCTTCTGTGTTGAAGCAACGCTGTTCAACGTCAAGAAATGCTTTGGCTTCGTGACCCATTCGTCAAACGTCATCGATGCAATTCAGGGACATGTCCAACAGCGGGTTGGACAGGCTTCCGATCCGGAGAGCGAGCATCGGGTTCGGAATGAACTGCTTCAGGGGCGACATCCCGCATAGGAGATCGCGCAGGCGTCCGGCTTGGAGTGGCTCGGGGTCTGAGTCTGGGACTTCATGAGTTCGAGCGGAAGCGAGGCTATGATTTTGCTTTCGCTGGCAGGCGACGGTCCGAACCGGGGTGCTCCCGGGCGCTACTTTGCATGGGGTTGTTTTCGATTTTTGAGTTGAGTCGGGCGGGCCGGCCTATTGTCCTGACGCAGCGAGAGCCGCGCTGGCTCTCGCCCGCGGTCTCATCCGTTCTAGTCGGCCGATAGAGGCGCGCCGGTCAAGGACCAGCTTTCTCCGTCGAATGTCGCAATCCGCAGAGTCCTGAAGGGTGTGTAGTCTACCGGCCCGGTGCTGATCGCGACGCCTGGCAGCATCATCGGCAATCGTTCGCCATTCAGCGAGGTCGCCTGCTTCATGAGGTTCTGGCGGGTCAGGTCGTCGCCGCATTTGCGCAGCGCCAGCTCCACGGCATGCACGTTCATATATGCGACGAGCACGGAATAGTCGTCCGGATTGGCTGAAGGCGCGTACGCTTTCAAGAACTCCTTGTAGTCCTTGACCTCTTCATCATTGGCCCAGGCCGGGTCGCCCGGTTGCTTGAGGAATTGCGTCGTGACAAGTCCTTTGGATGCTTCGAGGCCTGCGGGCTTAAGGATGGTTTCGACCGATGCGGTCGAGCCGCCGATCACGTGCAGCGGCTTCCAGCCGAGCTCGTGAACCTTGCGGATCGATTGCGCTGCTGCTTTCGACGACGACTGCTCGATCAGGGTGTCGACACCGGCGGCCTTCAGCTGAACGATCTGCGAGTCGATCGTTGGATCGGCGAGCTCGTAGGAGGTCTGGGCGACGATCAGCTCGGCTTTCGGGCCGAGCCCGGCGCGGAGGCCCTTGAGGTAGTCCTTGCCATAGTCGTCGTTCTGGTAGAGCACGCCGATCCTGGCGTCGGGCTTTGCGCTCAGGATGTACTTGGCGACGACGCGGCCTTCGGTTTCGAAGTCGGGATAGAGCGGGATGGTCCAGGGAAATGCCTTGGGATCATTGAAGCGGCGTCCGCCGGCGGTGATGAACAGCTGCGGCACCTGCTTGGCGTTCAGGTACTTCTGGATGGCGACGTTGGGCGCGGTGCCGATCGTACCGACCTCTGCCAATACGCCGACATCCTCGATCAGCTTGCGTGATTGTTCGACCGCTTTCGGCGCGCTGTAGGCATTGTCGAGCTGCGTGAAGTTGATCTTGCGGCCGTTGATGCCGCCTTTGGCGTTCAGCATCTCGAAGTAGCCGACCACCGCCCGTCCGGCGCCCGCGCCGAACGCGGATGCGGGGCCGCTCAGGGGCGTCGATTGGCCGAGCTTGATCTCGGTGTCGCTGGCGCCGGGATCATAGGCTTTTTGAGCGTAGGAAGGTTCCGCCAGCAGGGCCGACAGCGCGCCGGCTATCAATGCCCGGTTGATGATGTGGTTCAAGGTCGTTTCTCCCCGTAATCGTTTCTTGAAATCGGTCGGCACTAGCGCAGCAGCTCGCGGGCGATCACCACGCGTTGGATCTGGTTGGTGCCCTCAAAAATCTGGGTCAGCTTGGCGTCGCGCATCATGCGTTCGACCGGATAGTCCATGGTGTAGCCATAGCCGCCGAAGATCTGGACGGCGTCGGTCGTCACCTTCATGGCCATGTCGCTGCCGACGCATTTCGCCATGCTGGCGAGCACGTTGAGGCGCTTCCAGTCGCCTGCGTCGCCCGCGCGGGCGCATTCGTAGACCAGCGCGCGGGCCGCCTCGATCTGCATCGCCATGTCGGCGAGCATGAACTGGACGCCCTGGAACTCGGCGATCGGTTGCTTGAACTGCTTGCGCTCCTTGGCGTAGGCGACGCAGGCGTCCAGTGCGCCCTGCGCAAGGCCGACGGACTGCGCGCCGATGGTCGGACGGTTGAGGTCGAGCGCGCGCATCGACGCGCGAAAACCCTTGCCTTCCTCGCCGACCAGATTTTCCGCCGGGACCCGGACATTGTCGAAGAAGATCGGCGTGTTGGGGGCGCCGCGAAATCCCATCTTGCGCTCGTGGCGGCCGAACGTGATGCCCGGCATCGTCTTCGGCTCGACAATGAAGGCGCTGATGCCGTCAGCGCCGGCGCCGTCACTTGTCCGCGCCATCACCACGATGTAGTCGGCGGCGACACCGTAGCTGCACCATTGCTTGCGGCCGTTGAGAACATAGCTGTCGCCATCCTTCCGGGCGCGGGTATTCAGCGCGGCGACGTCGGAGCCGGCCTGCGGTTCCGAGATCGCGATTGCCGTGACCACGCCGCCCTGGGCGATGATCGGCAGGTATTTCTTGCGCTGCTCCTCCGAGCCGAAATGCAGCAGCGGCATGATGAACATCGTGTTGAGTGCCGCGATCGATGCGCAGGCCGGCGAGACCTTCGAGATCTCCTCGCGCGCGATGCAGGCCATGGTCAGATTGCCGTTCGGGCCGCCGTAGCGCTCCGGCACCCAGAGCTGCATCAGCCCCATCTCGCCGAACAGCTTGACCAGCTCGAGCGGGAAGCGGTCGGTCTCGTCGATCTCGGCGGCTATCGGCGCCACGTGCCTGGCGACCATTCTGCGCACGTTGTCGCGGAAAGCGACCTGCTCCTCGGAAAAACTCATGCGGACTCCCGTTTCGTTTTCTTTGTCGGAAGCCCAAAAAGGGGCTTCCATTGAATGGGTGATCCATTTAATAATCCACCGCATGAACACCAAGTCAAGCCCTCGCGCGCCGCAGCGCTCCCGTACCGCCTCGCCAAACCGGCGGGAGCGAGCCGTCGATCACCGTGCCGCGGCCGCGGCTGCGCCGACATTCAAGCCGATCCACACAAGGCGGACGTTCGAGGAGATTTGCGAGCGGATTCGCGAGCAATTGGCGCTCGGCGTGCTGAAGCCCGGCGACAAGCTGCCAGCCGAGCGCGAATTGGCACAGCAGCTCGGCGTCAGCCGCAACGTGCTGCGCGAAGCGCTGCGCAGCCTCGAAATGGCCGGCGTGCTGCGGCTGCAGAAGGGCGTCAAGGGCGGCGCCTTCATCCAGCAGGGCGACACCCGCCGCATGAACGAGGTCATGCGCGACATGCTGAGCCTCGGCACGATTTCCGTGCGGGAGCTGTCGGAGGCGCGGGTCCACGTGCTTGATCTCGTGGTGCAGCTGGCGTGCGCGCATGCGCGAAGGGCCGATCTCGATGCGCTGGAAGCGAACATCGCGCGCACCGAACTCGCCACCAAGGAGGGCCGGCTGCTCGATCGGGTCGAGTGCTCGCGCGAGTTCTACAAGCTGCTGGCGGCCTCAACGGGCAACAAGGTGATTGCAATGATCGTGGATTCCGTCACCGAGATCCACATGCGCTTCGTCTACGCCAAGGTCGCTTCCAGCGGGGTTGCGATGGCGCGGCTGGGCGAGAAGCGGCGGC
Source organism: Bradyrhizobium uaiense (assembly GCF_010811875.1). Classification (GTDB taxonomy): domain Bacteria; phylum Pseudomonadota; class Alphaproteobacteria; order Rhizobiales; family Xanthobacteraceae; genus Bradyrhizobium; species Bradyrhizobium uaiense. The sequence goes on along the minus strand of NZ_VKHP01000026.1, from coordinate 975 downwards.
AGTTCCTGGTGGCGTTGAGCGAAAGAGACGTGGCGGCGGCGAGCCGGTTGCTGCGATCGCACCTGGAGTCCGTGCAGCGCATGCTGGAGCAGGATCCGGGAGCGATGTCGCTGCATGTCGCACTGGCGGACGTGCAGCCCGGAATGCGCCGGTAGGCGCGGCGGGCCAGCGAGCTAGTCAATACAGAAACAGCAATAATAACGGAGGTAAACGTGTCCAATTACGCCAAGTATGAATGCCTGACAGTCGAAGTCGCCGACAAGGTCGCAACCGTGACCCTGAACCGCCCGCAGGCGCGCAATGCCATCAATCAGAAGCTGATTCGTGAACTGCGGACGATCTGGGACGATCTTGCCGACGATCACGCCGTCAACGCCGTGGTGCTCACCGGCGCCGGGGATTTCTTCAGCGTCGGCGGCGACGTCAAGGCGATGTCCGAGCGACCTGGCGGCGACGTGCTCGAAGAGGGCGAGGTGCACGATCCCATGATCAGCCGCCGTGGCGTCACCCGCCAGCTCGAGCTCGACAAGCCGATCATCGCGGCGATCAACGGCGACGCCATCGGCCTTGCCGCAACCCACGCGCTGCTCTGCGACATCACGGTGATGGCCGAAGACGCACGGATCGGCGACACCCACGTCTCGCGCGTCGGCCTGGTTGCGGGCGACGGCGGCACCGTGATCTGGCCGCTGCTGATCGGGATCAACAAGGCCAAGGAGTTCCTGATTCGCGGCACGCTCCTGAAGGGGAATGAGGCGGAGCGCATCGGGCTGGTCAATCATGTCGCGCCGCGTGCAGAGGTGTTGGCGAAGGCCCGCGCGATCGCGGTCGAGCTCGCCAACGGTCCGACCTGGGCCATTCGCTGGACCAAGCTGTCGATCAACCAGATCGTCAAGGAGCGCGTGAACATGCTGCTGGAGGCCTCGATGGCGCTGGAGCAGGTGACGTTCGAGACCGCCGACCACAAGGAAGCGA
>NZ_VKHP01000270.1 GCF_010811875.1 Bradyrhizobium uaiense | reverse complement strand
CGCCCGGGCGCGTCGACGGACGCCCACTCCGCGCAAGGGCGCGGCCACCCCGCCGTCCCCAGGGGGGCCCGGGCGAGGCAGCCGATATAGGCCAGTGCGATTGCGCCCGGCGCCAGCACCCGCGCCGCAGCCCCGCGCATCCCGAGGTTGCGCGCCCCCTGCCCGCCGGCTGGCGGCGGCTGCTCGCTTGCTGCCGCCGACGCGGCCTCGCCCTCGGTCACGAGCCGGTTTTCGCGGCGAGCCCGCCGAACCGGCGCTCGCGCTTGCCGTATTCCGCAATCGCGCCTTCGAGTGCCGCCTTGTCGAAATCCGGCCAGTGGATCGGCACGAACACCAGCTCGCTGTAGGCGGCCTGCCACATCAGGAAGTTCGACAGCCGCTGCTCGCCGCTGGTGCGGATGATCAGATCCGGATCGGGAATATCGGGCGCATCGAGATATTGCCCGAGCGTGTCGGCATCGATGGAGTTGACATCCCGCTTGCCGTCGGCGACCTCGCGCGCAAGGCGCCGGGCTGCGGCAGCGATCTCCGCCCGCGAGCCGTAGTTGAAGGCAACCACCAGGTTGAGCTTGACGTTATTCCGCGTCAGCTCCTCGGCCTCGCTGAGCAGCGCGCAGATGTCAGGGTCGAGCCCGTCGCGTTCGCCGATCACCCGCACCCGCACCCCGTCACGATGCAGCGTCGCCAGATCGTTGCGGATGAAGCGACGCAGCAGGCCGAACAGATCGCCGATCTCGGTCGCGGGCCGCGACCAGTTTTCCGAGCTGAAGGAAAAGATCGTGAGATAGAGGATGCCGAGTTCATGGGCCGCACGCACCACGCGGCGCAGCGCCTCGACGCCGCGGCGATGGCCTTCGACGCGCGGCAGGCCGCGCGAAGCCGCCCAGCGCCCGTTGCCGTCCATGATAATAGCCACATGCAATGGACTGCCGGAGCGATCCGGTCCGTCGGTTGCTGGGGCGGCGGCGTTCGACATCGGCTGGTTCCCGTAGGCCTTCAGACCGTCAGGATTTCCTTTTCCTTGGCGGCAAGCAGCTGATCGACCTCGGCGATCACGCCGTCGGTCGCCTTCTGCACCTCGTTCGACAGGCGCTCCTGGTCGTCCTCGGAGATCTCGTGATTCTTCTCGAGCTTCTTGATCACGTCGAGGCCGTCGCGGCGGACGTGGCGGACCGCGACCTTGGCCGCTTCGGCGTATTTGTGCGCGACCTTGACGAGCTCCTTGCGGCGCTCCTCGTTGAGCTCGGGGATCCGCAACCGCAGCACCTGTCCTTCGGTCGCCGGCGACAGGCCGAGGTTGGAGTCGACGATCGCCTTCTCCACCGCCTTGACCATCGTCTTGTCCCAGACCTGCACCGAGAGCAGGCGCGGCTCGGGTACGCTGATGGTCGCGACCTGGTTGAGCGGCATATGCGAGCCGTAAGCCTCGACCTGGACCGGCTCCAGCATGGACGCCGCGGCGCGGCCGGTGCGCAGGCCACCGAGCTCGTGCTTGAGCGATTGTGTGGCGCCCTGCATGCGGCGCTTCACGTCGTTGATGTCAAAACCAGCTGCGGCCATGACGTTTCTCCCTTCACTAGAAACCGGCTATCGACGCCCTCGGCTCCAAAGTCTGGACCCGGAGGCGCGGCAATCAGCCGGCGACGACCGTACCGTGTCCGGTACCGCGCAGAATCGCACCGATCGAGCCGGGCTCCGCGATCGAGAACACGATGATAGGCAGCGACGTCTCGCGGGCAAGTGCGAAAGCAGTCGCGTCCATGACCTTGTAGCCGCCCTCGATCGCCTGCGAATGGGTCAGGCGGTCGAAGCGCTTGGCTTTGGCGTCCTTCTTCGGATCGGCGCTGTAGACGCCGTCGACATTGGTGGCTTTCAGCACCGCCTGCGCGCCGATCTCGGCCGCACGCAGCACGGCGGTGGTATCGGTGGTGAAGTACGGATTGCCGGTTCCACCACCGAGCAGGACGATGCGTCCCTCGGCGAGATATTTGTGCGTCGCACTACGGGTGAACAGCTCGGAAATCTCCGGCATCACGAATGCCGACAAGGTCCGCGCCGGGGTCCCCTTGCGCTCGATCGCCGCCTCGAGCGCGAGGCAGTTCATCATAGTCGCAAGCATGCCCATGGTATCGCCGGTCGGCCGGGACACGCCGCGCGAGGACACCTCGACGCCGCGGACGATGTTGCCGCCGCCGATCACGACGGCGACCTCGATCCCAAGATTGCGGGCCGCGATCAGGTCGTCGGCGACGCGATCGACCGTCGGTTGATCGATACCGAAGCCGTGGGAGCCGGCCAGATATTCGCCGGATAGCTTGATCACCACGCGACGATAGATCGGCTCAGCCATGATGCGATCGCTTTCTTATCCCGCGCAGGCAGGCTTCCGGCGGGTACGCCGGACGCCCGATGTCAGCGGTTACTTCTTGCCGCTGGCGGCCGCGACTTCGGCGGCGAAGTCGCTTTCCTGCTTCTCGATTCCCTCACCGAGAGCATAGTTCACAAAGCCAGCGATTTTGATCGGCCCGCCGACCTTACCCTCAGCTTCCTTCACCGCCTGGGCAACCGACTTGCCGCTGTCGTGGATAAAGGCCTGATCGAGGAGGCAGACCTCCTTGTAGTAGGTCTTCAGGCCGGAATCGACGATCTTCTCGATGACGTTCTCCGGCTTGCCCTGCTGGCGGTACTTGTCGGCCAGCACGTCCTTCTCGCGCTTGACCGCCTCCGGATCGAGCCCGGTCGGGTCGAGCGCGAGCGGCTTCGCCGCCGCCACGTGCATGGCGAGCTGACGGCCGAGGGCCGCGAGTTCGTCGGTCTTGCCGGCAGACTCCAGCGCCACGATCACACCGATCTTGCCGGCGCCATCGATGACGGCGTTATGGACGTAGCTCGACACCACGCCCTTGCTCACCTCGAGCGAGGCAGCGCGGCGCAGCGTCATGTTCTCGCCGATGGTCGCGATCGCGTCGGAGATCGCGGTCTCGATGGTGGCGTCACCGACCTTGGACGCCTTGATGGCCTCGACATCGGCTCCATGCTTCAGCGCGACCTGGGCGATCATCTTGACCAGACCCTGGAACTGCTCGTTGCGCGCAACGAAGTCGGTCTCGGAATTGACCTCGACCAGCACGCCCTTGGTACCTTGGGTCAGCGCGCCGATCAGGCCCTCGGCCGCGACGCGGCCGGACTTCTTGGCGGCCTTGGTGATACCCTTCTTGCGCAGCCAATCCTGGGCCTCCTGCATGTCGCCGTTGTTCTCGGTCAGCGCCGCCTTGCAATCCATCATGCCCGCGCCGGTCGACTCGCGGAGCTCCTTGACCATCGCTGCTGTGATCGTCGCCATCGTTCAATGTCCTTCTTGCCTGTACAGGAACCGCGGCGCCCGATGGCGCCGCTGTCAGCGACAGGGAAATCGTTGTTCGTGGAATGGAAGCGGCGGCCGGGCGAGGCCCGGCCATGCCGCGTAACTTTTATTCCGCTTCGGCGAGCGTCTTGGCCTGAGCGACCCAGGCGTCGGCACGGCTCGGCAGACCGACTTCTTCGCCGATCTTGTGCGCGGTGTCGTGATCGAGCTCGGCGAGCTGCCAGTAGTGGAAAACGCCGAGGTCGTTGAGCTTCTTCTCGATCGCACCGGACACGCCGGTGAGCTTCTTGAGGTTGTCGGCAGTGCCGCGCGGGCCAGCCAGTCCCTGGAAGCCGGACGGCGCAGCCGCCGGAAGGTCTTCCTGCACGGGCGCAGCCGACGCACCGATGTCGATGCCGGAATCGCCCTGGGCGCGCGAGATGCCGTCGATGGCGGCGCGCGCCACGAGGTCGCAATACAGCGAGATCGCGCGGCCGGCGTCGTCATTGCCCGGCACCACATAGGTGATGCCCTTCGGGTCCGAGTTGGTGTCGACGATCGCGGCGACCGGGATGTTGAGCCGCTGGGCTTCCTGGATCGCGATGTCTTCCTTGTTGGTGTCGATCACGAAGATCATGTCGGGAAGACCGCCCATGTCCTTGATGCCACCGAGCGAACGGTCGAGCTTGTCGCGCTCGCGCTGCAGCGTCAGCCGCTCCTTCTTGGTGTAGGAGTTGGCTTCGCCCGACGAGAGAACGTCGTCGAGATGACGCAGGCGCTTGATCGAGGCCGAGATCGTCTTCCAGTTGGTCAGCGTGCCGCCGAGCCAGCGCGAGTTGACGAAGTACTGCGCCGAGCGCTTGGCAGCATCGGCAACGCCGTCCTGCGCCGAGCGCTTGGTGCCGACGAACAGGATGCGGCCGCCCTTGGCGACGGTATCGCTGACCGCCTGCAGGGCACGATGCAGCATCGGCACGGTCTGCGCGAGGTCGATGATGTGAATGTTGTTGCGGGCGCCGAAGATGTAATCCTGCATCTTCGGGTTCCAGCGGTGGGCCTGGTGGCCAAAGTGAACGCCAGCTTCAAGCAACTGACGCATAGAAAAATCGGGTAGCGACATAGTGATAATTCTCCGGTTGGTTCCTCCGGAAACGTGTGAGCAGACGAGCCTTATGGCCCGGCTGCCACCGGACGGCCTTTTGAGCCATGTTTCCGTGTGAGATGGCGCGCTATATAGCCTGATTTGCGCCAGAAGCAAGGAAATACGGCCGGTTACCGGAGCCGGATGAGCCCTTTGCACTTGGAACCGACCCGTTTTGGCCCGAATTGGCCCGAATTGGCCCGGTATGGCCCCGGCCACGATCCCGGCCGGGCAGCCCTACTGCGCCAATTGCAGGTCGGCCAACGTCGTGCGCGCGGTCGCCTCGTCCAATGCAACGAAATCGGCCGGCCCGGGATTGCCGGCGTTCGCAGTCGCGGCCGATGCTACGACGGCACCGACCAAACCTCCCACCAATGTTACTCCCGCGACGGAATCATGCCGCTCGCTCGATTTCACCAGAAAGAAATAGGTGCGGCCCGGCTCGGTTGCGAAGTTGTGCGTGGTCTCGCCGGGAAACATGACCTCACTTGCAACCAGTTGATGCCGGCCGGCGGGACGATCGGCGAACGCATAGGTTCCGATAGCGATCTTGCCGATCGGCTCACCATCGAGCTTCACGTCGCAGGCACAGATCGCCATGCTCAGTCCCTTGCGCTTCTCCTGCAGCACCACGACACGGGAATGTCCCGGCTTCGGTGGGCCAAACTTCTGCGAGGTCGCCGCATAGTCGGTGCCGACACCATCGCTCACGCAGCCCGCCACCATCAACACACCGGCCAGCAAGGCCGCATAACGTCCAAACATTCCGCCCCCGAAATTCCCCTCAGGCGCGACCATAGAAAGAAGCACGGTGTGGTTGCAATAGTGCTTAAGCCGAAGTTGGCTTTCCGCAGCGTCGCCGGGATCGTCGGCTACAGCGTCTGCACGTCGACCACGCCGGCGACCGCCTTGATCGCGCCGGCGATCTGCGGCGAGACCTTGTAGCGGCCGGGCAGCTTCATCTCGACCTCGGTTTCGAGGTCCAGCATGATCACCAGCGACACGTCGCCATCGGCTCCCGCCGCAGGTGGCGGCGCAGCGGCAGGCTTCACCGCCGGCAGCTTTGCGGCGCCGCCCGGGGCCGGCGCGGCCTCCGGCATGTTGAGGCGGCGGGCGATCGAATCCAGCGGCTTGGTGTCGCGCACAAAGATGCGCAGGCCCTTCTGCGTCTTGGCCGCAGCGTGATCCAGCGGCTCGGCGTGCAGCACCCGCGCCCGCACGTCCTCGCCCTGCAGCTCGGCACCGAGTTGCAGCAGCACGGCAGCCCCGGGCTCCAGCACGTCGCGATACTGCGCGAGGCCTTCGGAGAACAGCACCGCCTCGAAATGGCCGGTCGGGTCCGACAGGCCCATGATGCCCATCTTGTTGCCGGTCTTGGTGCGCCGCTCCATGCGCGACACCACGGTGGCCGCAACCTTGCCCGCGGTGGCGCCGGTCTTCACCGCGCGCGAGAATTCCGCCCAGGACTGCACGCGCAGTCGCTTCAGCGCAGTCGCGTAATCGTCGAGCGGATGGCCCGACAGGAAGAAGCCGATCGCGTCATATTCGCGACGCAGCCGGTCCGCCGGCAGCCACGGCTCGACCTGCGGCAGCATGATGCTGGGCGCGTCCGGCGCGCTGCCGAACATATCGTTCTGGCCCGAAGTTGCCGCCTCGTGGCTGCGCTGGCACGCGGCGAGGATTGAATCGGTGCCGGCGAAGACGCGGGCACGGTTCGGGTCCAGGGTGTCGAAGGCGCCGGCCGCCGCAAGGCTCTCGATGATCCGCTTGTTGACCGCACGCGGGCTCACCCTTGCTGCGAAATCGGCGAGCGAGGTGAAGGCGCCCTTCTTGTTGCGCTCCTCGATGATCTGCTCGACGGCCTGGATGCCGACGCCCTTCAACGCGGCGAGCGCGTAATAGATCGTGTTGCCGCTGACCTCGAAGGTCGGGCCCGAGCGATTGATGTTGGGCGCTTCGACCTTGATGCCGAGCCGCTGCGCCTCGGAACGGAATTCGGACAGCTTGTCGGTGTTGTTGAGTTCGAGCGTCATCGACGCTGCGAGGAACTCGACCGGGTAATGCGCCTTCATGTAGGCGGTGTGGTACGACACCAGCGCATAGGCCGCCGCGTGGCTCTTGTTGAAGCCGTAGTCGGCGAACTTGGCGAGCAGCTCGAAGATCGTCTCGGCCTGGCCCTTGCCCACGCCGTTCTTCATCGCGCCGGCGACGAAGACGTCGCGCTGCTTGTCCATCTCGGCGCGGATCTTCTTGCCCATCGCGCGGCGCAGCAGGTCGGCCTGGCCGAGCGAGTAGCCGGCCATCTGCTGCGCGATCTGCATCACCTGTTCCTGATAGATGATGACGCCGAAGGTCTCCTTCAGGATCGGCTCCAGGATCGGATGCAGATATTCCGATTCCTCGTCGCCGTGCTTGCGCGCGCAATAGGTCGGGATGTTCGCCATCGGGCCAGGGCGATACAGCGCCACCAGCGCGATGATGTCCTCGAAGCGGTCCGGCCGCATGTCGATCAGCGCGCGCCGCATGCCCTGGCTTTCCACCTGGAACACGCCGACGACATCGCCCCGCGCCAGCATCTGGTAGCTCGGCGCGTCGTCGATCGGCAGCGTCGCGAGATCGACATGGACGTCGCGCTGCTTGAGCAGCTTCACCGCGACGTCGAGCACCGTCAACGTCTTCAGGCCGAGGAAGTCGAACTTCACGAGGCCCGCCGGCTCGACCCATTTCATGTTGAACTGGGTGACCGGCATGTCCGATTTCGGATCGCGGTACATCGGGACCAGCTCGCTCAGCGGCCGGTCGCCGATCACGATGCCGGCGGCGTGGGTCGAGGCGTGGCGCGTCAGGCCTTCGAGGCGCTGCGCGATGTCGAATGCGCGCGCCACCACCGGATCCTCGTCGCGGAATGCCTGCAGCTTCGGCTCGCCTTCGATCGCCTGCGCCAGCGTCACGGGTGCAGCGGGATTCTGCGGCACCAGCTTGGTCAGCTTGTCGACCTGCCCGTACGGCATCTGCAGCACGCGCCCGACGTCGCGCAGCACGCCGCGCGCCTGCAGCGTACCGAAGGTGATGATCTGCGCCACCTGGTCGCGGCCGTAGCGTTCCTGCACATACTGGATCACCTCGCCGCGGCGGTCCTGGCAGAAGTCGATGTCGAAGTCCGGCATCGAGACGCGTTCGGGATTGAGGAAGCGCTCGAACAGCAGCGCAAACCGCATCGGATCGAGGTCGGTGATGGTGAGCACCCACGCGACCAGCGAGCCCGCGCCCGAGCCGCGGCCCGGTCCGACCGGAATCCCCTGCGCCTTCGCCCATTTGATGAAGTCCGAGACGATCAGGAAGTAGCCCGCATATTTCATACGCGTGATGACGTCGAGCTCGAACGCCAGCCGCTTGCTGTAGTCCTCCTCGGTCATCCCCGGCGACAGACCATGCACCCGCAGGCGATTGGCGAGCCCCTCCTCCGCCTGGCGCTTCAGCTCGGCGGCTTCGTCGGCAGCGGCGTCAGCGCTCGCCGCACCACCGACCGTGAAGAACGGCAGGATCGGCTTGCGGGTCTTCGGCCGGAACGAGCAGCGCTCGGCGATCTCCACCGTCGAGGCCAGCGCCTCCGGAATATCCGCGAACAGTACCGCCATCTCGGCGCGGGTCTTGAAGCGGTGATCCGGGGTCAGCTGCTCGCGGTTGGTCTCGGCGATCAGGTGACCGCCGGCGATGCACAGCAGCGCATCGTGCGATTCATAGTCGTCACTGCTGGCGAAATACGGCTCGTTGGTCGCAACCAGCGGCAGGCCCTTCGCATAGGCGAAATCAATCAGGCCGCCCTCGGTGCGGCGCTCCTTGTCGATGCCATGGCGCTGCAATTCGATGTAGAGGCGATCGCCGAACAGGCCGGCCAGGCGTTCGCAGCGGGTGGTCGCCAGCGCCGCCTGCTCGGCACGCAGCGCCAGCGCGATCGGCCCGTCCGGCCCGCCGGTCAGCGCGATCAGGTCTTCGGCGTGGTCGGTCAGCCAGTCGATCTTGATGTGCGGGGTCTGGTTGACCGGGGTCTCCAGAAACGCCCGCGAGTTCAGCCGCATCAGGTTCTGATAGCCGCGTTCGCGCGCCGCCAGCAGCACGATGCGCGCCGGTCCCGTCGTCGCCAGGATGCTGCGCGTGTTGGGGTCGACGTCGCCGAAGTCCACCGCCAGCTCGCAGCCGACGATCGGCTGGATGCCGTAGCCGGCCATCTTGTCGGAGAATTCCAGCGCCCCGAACATGTTGTCGGTGTCGGTGAGCGCCAGCGCCGGCTGACGGTCGGCCTTCGCGAGTTCGCCGAGCTTGGCGATCTTGATCGAGCCCTTCAGCAGCGAATAGGCGGAATGAACGTGAAGATGAACGAATCCGGCGTTCGGCATGGCTGCTCGGGGGATCTCTTTGAGTCAGGGATGGCGCGAGTACCAAAGCCGGACCCCGAAAGCATCAGGCTCGACTCGCATCGCCATCGTGGAGCCTCGCCCCCGCCAAGTCCACGCCCAACGCGGCGTGGCGGCCGGTCCTCCCGCTTATCCCCAGGGCCAGGCTATGCCTCTGGCGCTGCGGGCGCATTTTCAGAATTGGGTGATCAGCTGGGCCCAAACCGCGATCATCCCGACGAACAGCGTGATCGATGCCAGCGCTGCAGCTTCCTGCACGAAAATCTTCAACATGGCCGCTTTCCCTGAACTGGAACGTATGCAGAACATTGTTCCTTTTTTGTTCCTGGAGTCAAGCGAGGGTAGTGGGTCAGTTTGAAAACTGCCCCCGAAAGAATTCCCGTGGTTAACCGTGGCGGGAGCTGGCAGCGTAAGGTCGGCGTCAGGCGTGCGGCCTAGCATTCGCGCCCATGAAGCGCGATCTGCCCTATTTCCGGTTATCGCTAGTTTGGGTGGCGATAGTGACCGCCAGCTTAGTCTACCTGCTGGTCGCGTGAGGCTGCCTTCCCGGTTAATGCCGCGGCGGACGCGTGCTGTCCCAACCAGGACGTCCATGGGCGGCGACCGGAGGATGCCGTGCATTGAGCCCTACCCGTACGATGGCGGTACTCGGCGTGAGCTGAGGAAAACGGCCCGGGGCGAGGTCCAGGATCGTGCGACGGAGTGTCCCGGCCTCACCGACGAACCATGAAACGCCGCGCCGCCATTGCGGCCGATGGTTCGATCCGTCAAGCCAACAAAAAACCCCGGGCCGAGGCCCGGGGTTTTCGACGCTGCTTGAATGAAGCGAGCGATCAGTAACGCGCGATGACCGGGCCACCGAACTTGTAGTTCAGACGGCCGAGGACCATGTCGGTGTCGCCACCGGTGTGAAAGCCGGTCACGCCAACACCGGCCGGGGTCACGAAGGTCGCGCCGTGGGTGTCTTCGAAGATGTGGTTGTATTCGACGCCGAGCGACCAGCCCTGAGCGAAGGCGAATTCGAGGCCAACGCCGACCGTCGGGCTCCAACGGGTGTCGTAGCCGGTCTGGGACGCCAGCGCGCCGCCGGGAGCCAGGAACTGGTAGTTGCGATCGGTGACCGCAGCACCGCCCTTGGCGTACAGCAGGACGTTGTTCCAGGCGTAGCCGATCTGGCCGGTGAACAGGCCGAACGCATCCGTCTTCGAACGGACGACGCCGCCCGCGACGACCAGGTTGTTGGTGCTGCCGGTCAGGTCAGCCCAGTTGCCCTGAGCTTCGAGACCGAACACCCAACCACCGGTCTGCCAGCGGTAGCCGACCTGGCCACCGACGGTGCCGCCGTTGGCGTCGTAGCCGCCGACGCTGCCGAGGCCATCGACCGAACGGTTGTCGTGGCTCTGGGCCCAACCACCGTTGATACCGATGTAGAACCCGGTCCAGTCATAAACAGTGGCGACGATCGGCGGCGGAGCCTTCGTGTAAGGGCGAGCCGCGAGGTCAGCCGCGGAGGCAGCCGTCGCGCTGAGCGCGATCATGCTGGCGGTGACAAGCAAAATCTTTTTCATTTTCCCGTTCCAACTTTTTCTACAGGCCCCCAAGGCCGCGAGACACCGTCATAGCAGCCCTCGACGGAATTGCTGTAACTTCGCTGCAACAGGCAGGCCCAAACGACTTCCCTCAAATTTTAAGTTAATACTGTATTACAAGCACTTCTTGGAACTTTTGCCACATAGTTGCCGCACAATTTTCACAATTCAATCTGCGTGCGCAGCTGCGCGCAGGATCGTGTTGACCGGAACCGGCTTGTCCGATTTGGATCGTCGTCGAAATCGAATCTACGCAGCAAAAGGAATGCACATGCGGACGATGATTCTTGCTGCTGCCGCGTCGGTGGTCGCATTCGCAACGCTGGGTACCGCGCCCACCCATGCCGTCGGCGTGCGCTACCCGTTCTGCATTCAGGGCGACCGCTATCCCGGTCTGAGCGCCTGCTCGTATCCATCCTATGAGGCGTGCCTGGCCACCGCGTCGGGCATCGGGCAGACCTGCGTCGCCAATCCCTATTATGCCGGCGACAACGACCCGCGCTCGTATCTGCATACGCGCGCGCGGGAGCGCGGTGACAGCTTCTTCGATCTGTTCATCCACTGACAGCCCAAGCTTCGGGTAACGGCTACGGGAATGTGAATTGATGCACATTCACGCAAGGGTGCCTATTCACGCGCGCCCGGCACGAACGCGCCGGCACCTGATCGACAGGAGATCCTGATGCGCAGCTTGATTCTGGCAGTCGCGGCCCTCGGCATCGTCGCCAGCGCACCAGCCAACGCCCAGAAGTACGATTCGACCTCGCCGGTCTGCAAAACCAACTACCGATGGGGCGGTGAGGATACCGACCGCGGCTACACGTCGCTGGAGCAGTGCCGCGCCTCGGCGTCGGGCCTGGCGGCCATGTGCATCAACAACCCCTATTATGCCGGGGCGCCGATCGACCGTCGTCCGAGCCAATCCGGCAGACGGCGCCACCCGGCTTACTAAGGGCCCCAACTCTTTCTGAGGCCAAAGTCTTTTTGAGGAACCCAAGCCTTTCTTGAGGGCCAGAGTCTTTCTTGACGGCCAGAGTTTTTCTTGAGGGCCAGAGTCTTTCCGCTCCGATTAAAGCGGAACGAAAAAGGCTTCAGATTCCTGCCCTTAGCGCGCTTTCTTCACACAACCGATGACCCGCTTCACTCGAAACTATTCGAGCTCGACGACCTGCCCGTTCGAAAGTGACACCCGGCGATCCATCCGGGCGGCGAG
>NZ_VKHP01000269.1 GCF_010811875.1 Bradyrhizobium uaiense | reverse complement strand
TGCTGACCGGCCCGCTGGAGCCGACCAACGAGCCCTATGCCATCGCCAAGATCGCCGGCATCAAGATGGCCGAGGCCTATCGCAGCCAGTACGGCGCCGATTTCATCAGCGTGATGCCGACCAATCTTTATGGTCCCGGCGACAATTATCACCCTGAGTACAGCCACGTCGTCGCCGCGTTGATCCGCCGCTTCCACGAGGCCAAGCTCTCGGGGGCAGGCAACGTGGTGGTGTGGGGCACCGGTACGCCGCGCCGCGAATTCCTCTATGTCGACGATCTCGCCGACGCCTGCATTCATCTGATGAAGACCTATTCCTCGTCCGAATTGGTCAACATCGGTAGCGGTGAGGATATCACCATCGCCGAATTCGCCCGCGTCGTTGCGGCCACGGTCGGTTATCGCGGTGAGATCAGCTTCGACCCCTCGCGCCCCGACGGCACGCCGCGCAAGCTGCTCGACGTCGGCCGGCTGGCGAAGCTCGGCTGGCGTGCCACCACCTCGCTCGAGGGTGGCATCGCCCTCGCGTACCGGGCCTATCTGAACGAGACCAAGCAGGTCGCGGAGTAGGGCGTCGGATCGCTCCAATTCGTCGTTGCGAGGAGCGCAGCGACGAAGCAATCCATTCCGTCGTACGCCGCGATATGGATTGCTTGGCGGAGCCTGTCATCGGGCGCGCGCTCGCGCGACCCGTTGGCTCGCAATGACGGTGGTGGATGTTAGCGCGCCGCCACGCGCGGCGGAGCCTTCAACAGCGCAGTCGCCATCGCCGAGATCAGTGGCTTCATGAAGAACGCATCGTTCGCGGGATAGATGTCGGTGGGCAGGCCATAGGCCTTCAACTCGTCCGACACCACCGGCCCGACGGAAGCGATCGGCGTCTGCTTCAGGCCCTCGCGCAATTCCGCCGCGCATCGATGCTTCTCGGCTACCTCGAGCAGGCGGCGAACCTGGCCGGAGCTCGTCAATGCGATGGCGTCGATACGGCCACGCGCCATCTCCTCGATCGCGGTGACGATGTTGGCGTCGGCAGCCTGCGCGTCATAGACATAGGGCAGCACCGTATCGACCTCGGCGCCCTGCGCCTTGATCGCGCCGATCAGGGTGGTGTGATCCTTGTCCGGATAGAGCTGCAAGCCCAGCCGATGGCCGCTCAGGTCGAGCTTCGAGAGCATCTCGGCGACGCCTTCTGAGGTCGGCTTCTCGGTCGTCATTTGCGGCTCCAGGCCAATTTCGCGCAGCGCCCGGCTGGGCTTCGGACCGCGGGCGAATTTGCGTGCCTTGCCGAGGCTCGTGACAAACTCCGCCTCGACCCCGATTCGGCGTACCACCTTCATCAGCCGGCGCAGGCCTTCGCCGGTCATCAGCACGAGGTCGTCGAGCGGCCGCTCGATGGCGCGGCGAATCCAGGCCTCGATTGGTGCCGGATCCGGCGCATCATGGATCGTGAACATCGGGCATTGCAGCACGTCGGCGCCCTGCTCGGCGAGCAGGCGGGAAAACTGCGCCTCCTCGCGCGTTTCGAGGATCAGGATGCGGTAGCCGTTCAACCGGTCAGCCATGGTGGTCCTTAATTCATATTGCCGTCATTTGTTCGATTTGAACCCTCCGGCGGGATTGGCGCAAGGCCGCCTGCGGTGTAGACGAGGGCCGAAAATGACTGTTCCACGCTTCTGCTCAAGCTTTGGTCAATTGGCATGCCCGACCATCAATTCGTTCTGACCCTGTCCTGTCCTGACCGGCCGGGGATCGTCTCGGCGGTTTCGACCTTCCTCGCGCATAACGGCCAGAACATTCTAGACGCCCAGCAATTCAATGACGTCGAGACCGGCAAGTTCTTCATGCGCGTGGTGTTCACCGCGGCCGACCTCGCGGTCGGGCTGCCCGCGCTGCAGACCGGGTTTGCGGCGATCGCCGAGCGCTTTGGCATGGATTGGCAGATGCGCGACCGCGCCAGCCGCCGCCGGGTGATGCTGCTGGTGTCCAAGTTGGATCACTGCCTGGTCGATATCCTCTATCGCTGGCGCACCGGCGAGCTCGAGATGATCCCGACCGCGATCGTTTCCAACCATCCGCGCGAGACCTACGGCTCGCTCGATTTCGGAGACATCCCGTTCCATCATCTGCCGGTCACCAAGGAGACCAAGCGGCAGCAGGAAGACGCGGTGTGGAAGCTGGCACAGGACACAAAGACCGACCTCGTCGTGCTGGCCCGCTACATGCAGATCCTGTCGGACGAGATGTCGGCGCGGCTGTCCGGCCGCTGCATCAACATCCATCATTCCTTCCTGCCGGGCTTCAAGGGCGCCAAGCCCTATCACCAGGCCCATGAGCGCGGCGTCAAGCTGATCGGCGCCACCGCGCATTACGTCACCAGCGATCTCGATGAAGGACCGATCATCGACCAGGACGTCGAGCGCATCAGCCACCGCGATACGCCCGACGATCTCGTGCGCAAGGGCCGCGATATCGAGCGTCGCGTATTGGCGCGCGCGATCCGCTACCATCTCGCCGACCGTGTCATCCTCAACGGGCGCAAGACCGTGGTGTTCGTGGACTGATCCGCGGTTCACCCGGCTGTTGCGCTTCGGCGACTATGGTGTCGCCTTGCATCGAGGTGCTGCATGAAACTCATCCACATGAGCGACATCCATCTGACGACGCCCGGGAGGGAGATCTTTGGTCGCGATCCCCTGCTGAATTTCGAGCGCGCGCTCGATCAGGTGCGTGCCGATCACCGCGACGCCGAGCTGATGGTGATCTCGGGTGATCTTTCCGATCTCGGCGACCTCGCGGACTATCATCTGCTGCGCGAACGCCTGAACGGATTTCCGATTCCGGTGCGGCTCTGCATCGGCAACCATGACCATCGCGAGACGTTTCTCAGCGCATTTCCCGAATGCGCCGACGCGGACGGGTTCGCGCAGGGAGTTCACGACACCTCGTTCGGCCGCTGCCTGCTCCTCGACACTTACGAGCCGCAGACGGCCGCCGGCAGCTTCTGCCGGACGCGGCAGGCCTGGCTGGAGCGGCAGCTATCGGAGCATGAGGGCCCGTTCTTCCTGTTCATGCACCACAATCCATTCCCGACGCATATCGCCCCGGTGGATCGGATTGGCTTGCTCGATGACGCCGCGTTCCGGTCGATCGTCGCGAGGCACCGGAGCAAGATCCGACACATCTTCTTCGGTCACTGCCACATGGTGCTGAGCGGTTCGGTTGCCGGCGTCCCCACGACCTCGCTGCGAGGAACGAACCACGCCAGCTATCCCGTGTTCGCTGAAGTGCTGACCGTCGCCGATCTGCCGGAGGCCTACGGCGTGGCGTTCATCGGCGATGACTACGTCACCGTGCACATGGTGGAGTTCGGCTACCGCGGCGAAATCCTCAGCGAGGATTCGCCCGGCTAGGCAGTCAATGGGTAGCGTTCTGCGCCGGTGCCGCCGGCTTGGCGTCATCACCACGCTCCGCCGCAGGCATCAAACGTTTGCGTTCCCGCTCCTGCATGAACTTGTCGTATTCGGGAGTACCCGCCCGCGGCGGCGCGTCGGCGGGCAGGCCGCCGGCCCAGGCTGGAATGGTGTCGGCCATCCCGGCCGAGAGCTTCTGGTTCACGGAACTGCATCCCCCGAGCGCACAGGCCGCGAGCGTGAGGGCAGTCAGGACAGGGATGGGGCGCGGGAAGATCGGCATGGGAAACAGGATACAGCTCTGGTCTTTATGGATGATGATCGCGGGCGCGACCGTTCGGCTGCAATTGTGCTTGTTTGTTGACATTGCGGCTTTCTTTGTACGGTCGTACAAATGAATTGAGCCCGCGAAGACATTGGAGTGCACGTGACCGGCCCTCGCGGTGGGCATTGAATTTCGCGGAGCGATCTTGGTATCCTGATACTGTTTCTTCAGCTGGGCCTGATCGCGTCGCGCGCGACACACGTCCATCGTCCGATTGACAGAGGGCACGGGGAGACGCCTTGTCGCGTTGCGGCTTGGCCGCGACATGCTTGGGTTAGGGTTAGGCAAGGGCCGGGAGACTCGGCTCGACGCAGAAGATTGGAAGGGGGAGGGGGATGTCGATGTTTAATCGTCGCAAAGTGTTACAGTGGGGCGCCGCTTCGGCCGTGCTTCCGGGATTGTGCACCAGCATGCCGGCGCGGGCGGAAGACGCCGTCAAGATCGGCTTGATCCTGCCGATGACCGGCGGCCAGTCGTCGACCGGCAAGCAGATCGATAATGCCATCAAGCTCTATATGCAGCAGAAGGGCGACACCGTCGCCGGCAGGAAGATCGAGATCATCCTGAAGGACGACGCCGCGGTGCCCGACAACACCAAGCGGCTCGCGCAGGAACTGATCGTCAACGACAAGGTCAATTTCATCGCCGGCTTCGGCGTGACGCCGGCCGCGCTTGCGGCGGCGCCGCTGGCGACGCAGGCCAAGATCCCGGAAGTCGTGATGGCGGCCGGCACCTCGATCATCACCGAACGCTCGCCCTACATTGTGCGCACCAGCTTCACGCTGGCGCAGTCCTCCACCATCATCGGCGACTGGGCGGTCAAGAACGGCATCAAGAAGGTCGCGACGCTGACCTCCGACTACGCGCCGGGCAACGATGCGCTGACCTTCTTCAAGCAGCGCTTCACCGCCGGCGGCGGCGAGATTGTCGAAGAGGTCAAGGTCCCGCTCGCCAATCCCGACTTCGCGCCGTTCCTGCAGCGCATGAAGGATGCCAAGCCCGATGCGATGTTCGTGTTCGTGCCGGCGGGGCAGGGCGGTAACTTCATGAAGCAGTATGCCGAGCGCGGGCTCGACAAGAGCGGCATCAAGGTGATCGGGCCCGGCGACGTGATGGACGACGATCTGCTCAACAACATGGGCGATGCCGCGCTCGGCGCGGTGACGGCACATCTCTATTCGGCGGCGCATCCGTCCGAGATGAACAAGGATTTCGTCGCCGCCTACAAGAAGGCGTTCGGCAACCGCCCCGGCTTCATGGCGGTCAGCGGCTATGACGGCATCCATCTGATCTACGAGGCGCTGAAGAAGACGGGCGGCGCGACCGATGGTGACAAGCTGATCGAGGCGATGAAGGGCATGAAGTGGGAGAGCCCGCGCGGCCCGATCTCGATCGATCCGGAAACCCGTGACATCGTGCAGAACATCTACATCCGCAAGGTCGAGAAGGTCGACGGCGAGCTCTACAATGTCGAGTTCGCGACCTTCGAGGCCGTCAAGGATTCCGGCAAGACCAAGAAGTGACGCGCAAAGCTCCGCCTCCCTCCACGTCATGGCCGGGACCAGCCCGGCCATGACGATCCAGTTGACGTGGTGTCCTTTGCGTCCTCTCGGCTGAGCTGATCCGATGGCCTCTATCCTCACCAACCTGTTCGACGGCGTCGCCTACGGCATGCTGCTGTTCGTGCTCGCCTGCGGGCTTGCGGTGACGCTCGGGCTGATGAACTTCGTCAATCTCGCGCATGGCGCCTTCGCGATGGCCGGCGGCTACATCTGCGCCGTGCTGGTCAACAACTCCGGCTGGCCGTTCTTCGCCGCGCTGCCGCTCGCCTTTATCGGCAGTGCCGCGATCGGTATCGCGCTGGAGCGCACGCTCTACCGCCATCTCTACAGCCGCAGCCATCTCGATCAGGTGCTGTTCTCGATCGGTCTGGTGTTCATGTCGGTGGCGGCGGTCGACTACATCATGGGATCGTCGCGGGTGTTCATCAAATTGCCCGCAGCGCTGGAGGGCCAGATCGATCTGTTCGGCGTCGGCATCGGGCGTTACCGGCTGATGATCGTCGTGATCTGTGGCCTGCTCACCCTGGGGCTGCAACTGATCCTGGCGAAGACGCGGTTCGGCAGCCGCCTGCGCGCCGCCGTGGACGATCCGCGCGCGGCGAGCGGGCTCGGCATCAACGTGCCGCAGGTGTTCGCCTTCACCTTTGCCTTCGGTTGCGGCCTCGCCGGTCTCGGCGGCGCGCTGAGTGCCGAGATCCTCGGGCTCGATCCGTATTTCCCACTGAAGTTCATGATCTACTTCCTGATCGTGGTCACCGTCGGCGGCTCGTCCTCGATCACCGGCCCGTTCCTCGCCTCGCTGCTGCTCGGCATCGCCGACGTCGCCGGTAAATATTACGTACCGAAGGTCGGCCCTTTCGTGATCTACACAGTCATGATCGTGATCCTGCTCTGGCGCCCCAACGGCCTGTTCGGCCGCACCGCGGCACGGTGAGGCCGCTATGACCGCGCTGTCCGACGTCTCCACTCATGCGATGGCCAGCGCGCGCTGTCGGATCAGCGAAGTCGCGTTCTGGGTGCTGGCGCTCGCCTGTGCGTTCCTGTTCCCGTCGCGCTACCTGATCATGACTGACATCGTGCGGCTCGGCCTGTTCGCGCTGTCGCTCGACCTGATCCTCGGCTATGCCGGTATCGTCTCGCTCGGCCATGCGGCGTTCTTCGGCGTCGGCGCCTATTCGGCCGGGCTGCTGGCGCTGCATGGCATCATCAACGAGCCCGTCATCGCGCTGGTCGCCGCCGGTCTCGTCGCGGCCGTGCTCGGCTTCCTGACCAGCTTCCTGGTCATCCGCGGCGTCGATCTGACGCGGCTGATGGTGACGCTCGGCATCGCGTTGCTGCTGGAAGCGCTCGCCGAACGTTTCTCTGATATCACCGGCGGCACCGACGGCCTGCAAGGCATCGAGATGCAGCCGGTCCTCGGGCTGTTCGCCTTCGACATGTTCGGCAGGACAGGGTTGTTCTACTCGCTGGTCGTGCTGTTCATTCTGTTTCTGCTTGCGCGACGCGTCGTGCATTCGCCGTTCGGCCTGTCGCTGCGCGCGATCAAAAACAACCCGCTGCGCGCGGCCGCAATCGGCGTGCCGGTCAACCGCCGGCTGATCGCGATCTATACGCTTGCTGCATTCTATGCCGGGATCGCCGGCGCGCTGTTCACCCAGACCACGGCACTGGCCTCGCTCGACGTGTTCTCATTCGAGCGCTCCGCCGACCTGATGCTGGTGCTTGTGATCGGCGGTACCGGCTATCTCTACGGCGGCCTGATCGGCGCGGTCGTGTTCAAGATGCTGCAGGAGCTGTTTCAAAGCATCACCCCGCAATACTGGCTGTTCTGGATCGGCCTCGTGCTGGTCGTGATCGTGATGGTCGGCCGCGCGCGCATCCATCGTTGGGTGTTGTTCGTGCCGAACCTGATCATCCGCCAGCTCGCCGGCCGCAAGGCTGCTGTCGCCGTACCGGAGAGCGACGCGTCATGACGATCGCGCTGGAAACCCGCAATCTCGAAAAATCCTTCGGCGGCCTTCGCGTCACCCGTGATCTCTCTTTGAAGGTGATGCAGGGCGCCCGCCATGCGCTGATCGGACCGAACGGAGCGGGCAAGACCACCGTCATCAATCAGCTCACCGGCGTGCTGACGCCGAACAGCGGGCGCATCCTGCTCGAAGGTCACGACATCACCGGCCTCTCCGTGCACAGACGGGTGCTGCGCGGGCTGTCGCGCACCTTCCAGATCAACCAGCTCTATGCCGATTTGACCCCGCTCGAAACCATCGGGCTTGCGGTCTCCGAACGGATGGGTCGCGGCGGTGACTGGTGGCGGCGGATGGGAACGCGTGATGACGTCAATGCCGAGATCGCCGAGCTGCTGTCGCGTTTCCATCTGCTCGACGTGATGACGGAACTCACCTCGACATTGCCCTACGGCAAGCAGCGGCTGCTCGAGATCGCGGTGGCGATCGCCGCCAAGCCGCGCGTGCTGCTGCTCGACGAGCCCGCCGCCGGCGTGCCCGAGAGCGAGCGCCACGATATCCTGGCGGCGGTCGCGGCATTGCCGCGCGACGTCACCGTGCTCTTGATCGAGCACGACATGGACCTCGTGTTCTCGTTTGCCGATCGCATCTCGGTGCTGGTCAATGGCGGCCTGCTCACCGAGGGCGCGCCCGACGAGGTCGCGCGCGATCCGCAGGTGAGGGCGGTCTATCTCGGCGAGGCAGCCGATGCCTGATCTTCTCGCCATCAAGGGCCTGCGTGCCGGCTACGGTGAGGCGGTGGTGCTGCCGGATATGTCGCTGGCGCTTGCCGAGGGCCAGGTGCTCGCGCTGCTCGGCCGTAACGGCACCGGCAAGACCACGCTGATCAACTCGATCGTCGGTATCATCAGAAGGTTCGGCGGCAGCATCGCACTCGCGGGCCGCGACATCACGGCGATGCGCCCGGATCAGCGAGCTCGCGCCGGGATCGGTTGGGTGCCGCAGGAGCGCAACATCTTCCGCTCGCTGACGGTGGAAGAGAACATGACCGCGGTGGCGCAGCCCGGGCCGTGGACGGTCGAGCGGGTGTACGAGATGTTTCCGCGGCTGAAGGAGCGGCGCGGCAATTTCGGCAACCAGCTGTCCGGGGGCGAGCAGCAGATGCTGGCGATCGGTCGCGCGCTGACGCTGAACCCGAAAGTGCTGCTGCTCGACGAGCCGACCGAAGGCCTCGCGCCGATCATCGTTGAAGAACTGTTAAGGGCGATCGGAACCATTACGCGGGCCGGGGGCATCTGCTCGATCATCGTCGAGCAGAACGCGCAAAAGATTCTGGGGCTCGCCGACCGCGTTGTGATATTGGAACGCGGCATGATCGTGCACGATGCCGCGAGCAGCGCGCTGAAATCCGATCCCTCCGTCCTTGAGCGCCATCTCGGCGTCTCCGGGGCCAAAAAGCACTGACGACATCAGGGAGTTGACCATGCAGCGAACCAAGCCTCCGTTCCGCGCCGACGAGGTCGGCAGCCTGTTGCGGCCGCCGAAGATCAAGGAGGCGCGCGCCAGACTGGAGAAGGGCGAGATCTCGGCCGACGAGCTGCGCAAGATCGAGGACATGGAGATCGAGAAGGTCGTGCACAAGCAGGCCTCGGTCGGCCTGAAGCTTGCGACCGACGGCGAGTTCCGCCGCTCCTGGTGGCACTTCGATTTCCTCAGCCATCTGACTGGCTGCGAGCTGTTCCACCCCGACATGGGCATTCAGTTCGCGGGCGTGCAGACCCGGCACGACGCCATCAGGGTGATCGGCAAGCTGGATTTCTCCGATCATCACCCGATGCTCGATCACTTCAGGTTCCTGAAGAAATATGCCGACCAGGCCCATGTCACGCCGAAGATGACGATTCCGTCGCCGGCCGTGCTGCACTTCCGCGGCGGCCGCAAGCTGATCTCGAAGGAGGTCTATCCCGACCTCGAGGAGTTCTTCCAGGATCTCGGCAAGACCTACCGCAAGGCGGTGAAGGCGTTCTACGACGCCGGCTGCCGTTACCTGCAATTCGATGACACGGTGTGGGCCTATCTGTGCTCGCAGGAGGAATTGCAGAAGGCGCGTGAGCGCGGCGACAACCCCGATGGCCTGCAGGAGATCTATGCCCGCGTCATCAATTACGCGATCGCGGATCGTCCGGCCGACATGGTGATCTCCACCCATGTCTGCCGCGGCAATTTCCGCTCGACCTGGATTTCCTCGGGGGGTTACGAGCCGGTCGCCGAGACCATGCTGGCCGGCACGAATTACGACGGCTACTTCCTCGAATATGATTCCGACCGTGCAGGCGGCTTCGAGCCGCTGCGCTTCCTGCCCAAGGGCAACAAGGTCGTGGTGGTCGGCGTCATTACCTCGAAGTTCGGCGAGCTCGAGAGCAAGGATGCGATCAAGCGGAGGCTGGAGGAGGCGGCGAAGTTCGCCCCGCTCGAGCAGCTCGCGCTGTCGCCGCAATGCGGCTTTGCCTCGACCGAGGAGGGCAACATCCTCTCCGAGGAAGAGCAGTGGGCCAAGCTGCGGCTCGCCGTCGAGGTCGCGAACGAGGTGTGGGGCAAGTAAGAACGTCTTCCTCGTCATTGCGAGCCACCCGGTCGGCGCGTAGCGCCGCCGGATGACAGGCTCCGCGAAGCAATCCATCTGCCCGCGTAGACAGAATGGATTGCTTCGTCGCTTCGCTCCTCGCAATGACATATGTCTCATCACTGCTCCGCGAGGTAGACCTCGCCGAGCAGCGAGGAATTCGACCACGGCACCTGCTTGCCCTTGGTCGCGGCAACGACCTCGGCGCGGACCCGCGTCAGCATCTGCTGCACTTCGAGCCCGGGTGTACCGACATGACGCGACAGTGCCGCGGAGAACGGGCTGTTGGTACCTTCGCCGTCGAGCGCGATCTGGCCAGGTGCAGTGGCGAATGCGATCAGCGTGCCGGCGCCGAGCGTCGAGCCTGATCCGAGCGAGGTGGGCGCGGCAAGGCCGGAGCCGGCCTCGATGCCGCGGCTTGGGCCTGCGGAGGCCACCTGCGGCGCCATCGGATTGTTGCGGCAGGCATCGAGGATGAGGATGTTGGTGCGGATCTGGTCGTCGAGGCCGGCCATGATCGTATCCATATCGACCATCGCGTCGGTCATGCGTCCGCCCGCCTTGAACTCGATATCAACAGGCACGAGGTAGTTGCGGCCATCGATCTGCACGCCATGGCCGGCGTAATAGACCACCGCGATCTGCGACCGCGCCGCCTCGCGCAGGAAATCGTGAATGGTCGTCTGCATCGCGCCGCGATCGAGATCGAGACCCTCCGAGACGGTGAATCCGATGTCGCGCAGGCTCCTGGCGATGGCGCGGGCGTCGTTCGGCGGATTGGGCAGCGCCTTCACATGCGCATAGGCGCCGTTGCCGATCACCAGCGCGACGCGCCGGCCGGTTGCTGCGGCCTGCACGCGTGCCGCGGGGGCGGCCGGTGTTGCTGCGGCGGGCGCCGGTGGTGCAGGAGCAGGGCTGCTCTCGGCAGCGGGCGCCGCCGCGGTTTTGCGCGGTGTGGCGTCGGCCTCCTTGAGCAGCGCGAGCCGCACCCTCGCGGTGGCCTGGTTGGCCTTGCTGCCGGCGTCGGAGGCGACGCCCTCGAGCACCGAGGCGTAATCTTCCTTGGCGTGCGCAGCATCGCCTTTCGCTTCATAGGCGAGGCCGCGCTGGGTATAGGCCGAGATCAGCACGCTGCCCGGCGGCGTCATGATGTTGGCGGGTGCTTTCGCCTTCGCGAGCCGGATCGCTTCCGTCGTGTCCGCGATCGCGCGCGCGATGTCGCCCTTGGCGCGCCAGATCACGGCGCGGCTGATCAGCGGCTGCGGCAGCGACGGGTCGATCCTGACGGCCTCGTTGATGTCGGCGAGCGCGCCGTCGAGATCGCCGAGCGCCTGCTTCGACGCGCCGCGGTTCTGGTAGGAGAAGGCCGACTTCGGACCGGCCTTGATCGCGGCGTCGTAATCGGCGATCGCCTTGGCGTAGTCGCCCTTGCCGCGATAGGCGTTGCCGCGGTTGTGAAAGATGATGCCGCTCTGCGGCCCCGTGCGCAGCGCATCGTTGAAGTCGGCGATCGCGATGTCGTACTCGCCTTTGTCGTAATAGGCCGAGCCGCGCAAATTGTAGACGGCGGTGCTGGGTTTCAGACGCAGCGCTTCGGTGGCGTCAGCGATCACCTGCGCGTAGTTGCCCTTCTTGTTCCAGCCGACCGCGCGCCAGAAATGGATGGTCGCGAGCTTCTCGCCGGAGAACACCTTCAGCGCGATGATCTTGGTGCAGGCGTCGATCATCTGGTCGGCGGGTGTGGTGTCGGTCGTGCAGAGCGGGCCGAGCTGCGAACGCGTCTGGGCGAGGCAGGGCGCCGACCACAGGATGGCGGCAAGCAGGCAGGGGATCAGGAGCAGGCGGCGCATCGGTCATCCAGGGGGGCGGGGGCGGCGCAGAGAGCGCACCGATTGCACGTCTGAGATGCGGCGCAGCCTACTCGGAGGACGGG
>NZ_VKHP01000268.1 GCF_010811875.1 Bradyrhizobium uaiense | reverse complement strand
CGATGGTGCCCGACAGCGCGATCGGCCCGTCGAACCACTGCCGCGTCTCCGACACGAACGGGAACGGCGACAGCGTACCGGCATGACCGCCGGCGCCGGCCGCGACCAGGATCAGGCCGTCGGCGCCCTTCTCGATCGCCTTGTGCGCGAACTTCTGATTGATCACGTCGTGGAACACGATGCCGCCCCAGCCGTGGACGGCCTGGTTGAGCTCCTCGCGCGCACCGAGCGAGGAAATGATCATCGGCACCTTGTGCTTCTCGCAAAGCGCCATGTCGTGATCGAGCCGGTTGTTCGACTTGTGCACGATCTGGTTCACCGCGAACGGCGCCGACGGCCGCTCCGGGTGCGCCTTGTCGTAGGCGGCGAGCTCTTCCTTGATCCGGTACAGCCATTCGTCGAGCAGCTCCGGCGGCCGCGCGTTGAGCGACGGAAACGAGCCGACCACGCCGGCCTTGCACTGGGCGATGACGAGGTCGGGCACGGAGATGATGAACAGCGGCGCCCCGATCACGGGAAGAGACAGGCGGCCCTTGAACAGAGCAGGCATGGACATTGGCGGCGGATCCTTAAGGGTTGGTCGATTGGTTGCTGACCGTCATACCAACAAGGCAATCTTTCCAGTGTCAAGTATTGCGTTTTGGCGCTGCAAAAAGGATGACAAAACCTCATCCGGACATCGTGTTTTCCGCGAGCATCTGGCATCCCAGACGCAAGTTTCGCCGCTGCTATTGGCAGACCGCCCGTGTCACGAAATTTTCCGTCTTGCAGTCGTTCGGGCCGCGCTTGTGGCCGGGCAAATAGACCAGCGGCGAGCATTTCTCGGCGGCGTCGGTGTCGATGCCCTTGCCTTCCTTGAAGCCCTTGCTCTGGCACAGCCGGTCGGCGCCGGTCTTGCAATCCGGCGCACCGTTCGAGGCCACCACGCAAGCCGCGCGCCCGGTCACCACCGTCGAGGGGCGCACCATGTTCGACAGGTCGTCGAGGGTCTCGCCGGGGCTCTTCAGCGGCGGCAGCACCGACTTCGACTTTTCGAACAGTTTTCCGATTTCGTTGATCAGCCCGGGATTGTCACGCTCGACCGGCGCAGGCGGCAACTCGATCTGCTGCTGGGGCTCGACAGGCTGCTGTGCCGGCGACTGCACGCCGAGCGCGGGCGGCGCGGCCTGGCCCCAGCCGCGATCGAGGGTCGCCATCGACATCGACAGCGCAAGCCCCGCCAGCGCAACGCGCGCCTTCGCGAGCGTGAGCCTGGCGAGGGTGAGCCCGGCAGGATTGAGCAGATCCTCGATTCCGTGAGCCATCGCAGCGAGCGTAACCCGAAGCCGGGCGCAGGCAAAGCCGCGGAGGATTAGATCAGCTTGAATGCGACAACAAAGCCCAGCACCAGCACGACCGCACCGATCGCGACCCACAGGCCGAGCCGCTTCTCGAGCTCGGCGCGGATGACGTCGCCATAGCGGTTGAGCAGCACCGCGACGAAGAAGAAGCGGCCGCCGCGTGCGACGATCGAGCACAGGATGAACAGCCAGATGTTGTAGCCGGCAAAGCCCGACGTGATGGTCACGAGCTTGTAGGGGATCGGCGTCAGTCCCTTCACCAGGATGATCACGGCACCCCACTCGGCATAGGAGGCGCGGAACGCGTCGACCTTGTCGGAGAGGCCGTAGAGATGGATCAGCCACTGCCCGAGCGAGTCGTAGAGCAGCGCGCCGATCGCATAGCCGAGCACGCCGCCGGCGACGGACGCGACGGTGCAGACGGCCGCGAACCACCAGGCCCGCTTCGGCCGCGCCAGCGACATCGGCAACAGCATGATGTCGGGAGGGATCGGGAAGAAGGAGCTCTCAGCGAAGGCGACGGCCGCGAGAATCCACAGTGCGTAGGGCTTGTCGGCCGCGTCGACGCACCAGTCGTAAATCCGTTTCAACATGGGCGCGATGAACCATCATGGAGGGGATTTGTCCATGCCAGGATTGGGCCGAATAGGGTCGATTTTCAACGATATCGGATCGCCACAGCGAGCCAACCTCTCTGACCGTCATCCTGAGGAGCCGCGAAGCGGCGTCTCGAAGGATGAATCGGCCACCAGCCGGGCCGTGCATCCTTCGAGACGCGCGCAAGAGCGCGCTCCTCCAGCGACAAAGGCGAAGCCTTTGCGCGGGGATGACGGGGCATGGGGCGTTCCAGCCTTTCTTGTTGGGTTTACGGCTGCCGTTTGCGCAGCCGGTTCTCCAGCGCGACAATTCGACGCCGAACCACCGGGACCGCCGCGGTCTTGGAAAGGCTCTTGGAGACCTTGACCGGCGACTTCGGCAGCTTCTCGGCGATCCCGAGCAGCCGCTCGCGCCGCTCCATCTCGCGCCAGACATCCTCCGGCGTCACGCCGGCCGAGGCCCAGAGCACCGTCAGATTGTAGAGCAGGTCCGCACTTTCGCGGACCACGGCGTCCGGCTTGCCGCTGATGGCATCGATCACGACCTCGACCGCTTCCTCGGCGAGCTTCTTGGCCATCTTGGCCGGCCCGCGCTGGAACAGCCGTGCCGTGCGCGACGTCGCCGGATCAAGATCCTTGGCCGCGATCACCGCCTCGTAAAGCCGCTCGATCGAATCACTCATCCTTCGAGCCTAATCGAAACGCCTCGCCAGCGTGTTAACGGCACAATTGAAAAATCCACCGGCCTTGCAGCCGGTGGATTCGATGTTTTGTGACAGTTCTGAGAACTGCCGACGTGTGTCAGTACGGCGTGTAGGGCAGCTGCGAGCGACGCCCGTAATAGCCGTGATAACCATAGTACGGCCCACCGCCGTAATAGACCGGGCCACCACCATAATAGGCGGGACCACCGTAGTAGCCCGGACCACCGTCGTAGTAGCCATAGGAGTCGTAGTAGTCGCGGCGGTTCTGGGCTGCGGCAATCGCGAGACCCGTGCCGACGATCCCGGCGAACACGGCCGCAGCAGCCGCGCCACCACCGCCACCATGATAGTAACGACGGCGCGCGCTGATGTCGGTCGCGTCGCTCGTACCGTGCGATGAGGTCACGGCGGACGCCTTGCCCGCTGCGGCTGAGCCCGCGAACGCCATCGTCGGCTCGACGGCCGTCAACGCCACCGCGGCAACCGTTGCCAATGTGGCTGCGCGGCCAATAGACGAAAAAACACCTTTTCGCGCAAACATTGCAGTCATCCTTTGTGGAAGCCGGCCCGTTAGGCCCTGGTTAGCTAACCACCGCCTCTAGATTAGGTTTCCCAAACCGAACGCAAGCTGAACAACCGTTAGGTGAAAGCAGGTCAAACCTTCGGCAGTCATCGGCCGTTCACCTTGGTCGAGGCAAAATGCAGCAAATAACGCTTGAAATTCACGCTTGAACTGCAGCTTTCCTTGGCGCATTCGATGATGTGAAACAGGCGCAGCCGGCGCGGCACTTTGTCTCGCCTCCCGGATGTCATGATGCAGGTAGGTCGGACCACCGTTCTCCGCTGGATATTGGCCGGCATGATCGGCCTCTCGGGCGGCGTGTGGCCGGTCGTTGCGCCGCTGCGCGCCGGCGATGCGCCGCAGCCGCTCACCATCCAGTTCACGCTCGATCGTCCGCTCGATGCGGCCGCGGCACCCTTTGTGATGGCGTCGACCGGCGGCCTGTTCAGCGCCGAGGGCCTCAGCGTCGGCACCAACGTCGCCACCAGCTCGGCGGACGCCATCGCGCGCGTCGCCGACGGCTCGAGCGATTTCGCGCTCGTCGACATCAACTCGCTGATCCGCTTCCGCGACGAGCCTGGTGCCGCCCCCGTCAAGGCCGCGTTCGTGCTGTTCAACCAGGCGCCCTATGCGATCATTGCCCGCAAGAGCCGCGGCATCAACGTGCTGACCGATATCCAGGGCAAGAACCTCGGCGTCGCCGAGGGCGACCTCTCGATCCGGCTGTGGCCCGCGGTCGCCAAGCAGAACGGCATCAAGCTGTCGAGCGTGAAGCAGAACACGATCAGCGCCGCGGTGCGCGAGCCGATGCTCTCGGCCGGCCAGGTCGATGCCGTCACCGGCTTCTCCTATCTTTCGGCGATCAATCTGCGCGATCGCGGCGTGCCTGCCGATGATCTTGCGGTGCTGCGTTTCGCCGACTATGGCTGCGAAGCCTATGGCTTTGCCGTGATCGTCAGCCCTCGCCTTGCGGCAGCGAAGCCGGACGCGGTCAAAGGGTTCGTGCGCGCGGTGATCGGCGGCACCAGCCTCGCCGTCAAGGACCCGGCCCGCGCGGCGAGCGAGGTGGCGAGCCGGATGGATGGCGGTTCGCGCGATCTGGAGCTCGAGCGGCTAGGCGCCATCATCCGCGACAACATCCTGACCGCCGAGGTGAAACGCAACGGCATCGGCGGTATCAACCCGGCCCGCTTCGAGCGCTCGGTCGAGCAGCTCGCGGAGGATTTCAAATTCCAGAAGCGGCCGCACGCCGCCGACATCTTCGACGACGAGTTCCTGCCGCCGATCGATGGCCGGCTGGTGAATTGAGGCTAGCCCACTTCGTCGTCATGCCCGGGCTCGTCCCGGGCATCCACGTTTTCATCGCCGCTCGCAAGAAAGTTTTCATCGCCGCTCGCAAGAAAGACGTGGATGGCCGGGACAAGCCCGGCCATGACGTAGCGTGATGCATCGTCGCCCCGCTGGCCCTCGCTGGCGAACCCTGATTAGATCGTATCCCGCCTGATCGGGCGCCCACCGCTTACGAGTCCCGCCGGCATGTCCATGCTTCGCCTCTACACCCGCGTCCTCGAACTGCTCGGCAAGGAGGCGCGGCTCGGCTGGATCCTCGCCGTCGCCAACATGCTGCTGGCCGCCGCGCAATTCGCCGAGCCGGTGCTGTTCGGCAAGATCGTCGACGTGCTGTCGGGCCGGCCAGTGAGCGGCGTGTTCGCGACCTCCTCGGCTTGGCCGCTGCTGGTGGCCTGGGCGGCGTTCGGCCTGTTCACGATCGGCTGCAGCGCGATCGTCGCGCTACAGGCCGACCGGCTGGCGCACCGCCAGCGCCAGGCGGTGCTGACAGGTTATTTCGAGCACATCCTGCAGCTGCCGCTGACCTTCCACTCCGGCACCCATTCCGGGCGGCTGATGAAGGTGATGCTGAACGGCACCGATGCGCTGTGGCGGCTCTGGCTCGGCTTCTTCCGCGAGCACTTCGCCGCGATCATGTCGCTGATCGTGCTGCTGCCGCTGGCGCTCTACATCAACTGGCGGCTGGCGATCCTGCTGTTCGCGCTTTGCGTGGTGTTCACGGTGCTGACCACGCTGGTGGTGCGCAAGACCTACGGCATGCAGAGCGAGGTCGAGGCCTATTACAGCGACCTCTCGGCGCGCGCCTCGGACGCGCTCGGCAACGTCGCGCTGGTGCAGAGCTTCGTGCGGATCGATTCCGAGGTGCAGGGCCTGCGCTATGTCGCCGACAAGCTGCTCGCGGTGCAGATGCCGGTGCTGTCATGGTGGGCGCTGGTCACCGTGATCACGCGCGCCTCGACCACGATCACGGTGCTCGCGATCTTCACTGTCGGCATCGCGCTCCACAATGAGGGCCTCACCACGGTCGGCGAGATCGTGATGTTCGTCTCGTTCGCCACCATGCTGATCCAGAAGCTCGAACAGGTGGTGAGCTTCATCAACAACGTGTTCATGGAAGCGCCGCGCCTGCAGGAATTCTTCGACGTGCTCGATGCGGTGCCGGCGGTGCGCGACCGGCCCGGCGCGATCGATCCCGGCCGGCTGTCGGGCCTCGTCGAGTTCAACGACGTCTCGTTCTCCTATGACGGCAAGCGGCCGGCGATCGAGGATCTCTCCTTCACCGCGTTGCCCGGCCAGACCATCGCGCTGGTCGGCTCGACCGGCGCGGGCAAGTCCACCGCGATCGCGCTGCTGCATCGCGCGTTCGACCCGCAATCCGGCATCATCAAGATCGACGGCATGGACATCCGCGCGATGAAGCTGACGGCGCTGCGGCGGAACATCGGCGTGGTGTTCCAGGAGGCGCTGCTGTTCAACCGCTCGCTCGCCGACAATCTGCGCGTCGGCAAGCCCGATGCAACCGACGAGGAACTGCGCACCGCCGCGGCGCGCGCGCAGGCGCTGGATTTCATCGAGCGCAGCGACAAGAAATTCGAGACCCATGCCGGCGAGCGCGGCCGCATGCTCTCCGGCGGCGAACGGCAGCGGCTGTCGATCGCGCGTGCGCTGCTCAAGGATCCGCCGATCCTGATCCTCGACGAGGCGACCAGCGCGCTCGACGCGGTCACCGAGGCCAAGGTGAATGCTGCTCTCGACGAAGTGATGAAGGGCCGCACCACCTTTGTGATCGCGCACCGCCTCTCGACCATCCGTCACGCCACCCGCATCCTGCTGTTCGACCAGGGACGGGTGATCGAAAGCGGAACTTTCGATGAACTGGTGGCAAAAGGCGGGCGTTTTGCCGATCTCGCGCGTGCCCAGTTCATGGTCCAGGAGCAGGCGCACGCCGGCATCGAGACACCATAATTCTCCCCTTTCCAATTGAGGCGGCTGCCGAAATTCAGCCGATTTCGTCCACGATATAATCGGCCGGCCTCTGTTCTCTGCTGGCAAGCCGGTATAGGGTTTGCATCGCCGCAATGCGGCGCCGGACACGCTTGAAACCCGTACGTCACATCGCAAGACCTCCTTCTCTTGAAGGCGGGTCTCAAAGGACCGGAACCGGATTCGTGCATTTTCCTCGCTCGCTGTTGCGCCCGTCACTGAAATCGATTCTGGCCGTCGCGATGCTCGTCGTCGCAGCGCCCCAGATGGCGCGGGCCGAAGCGCTGCTGGTGGTCGAGGCCGATTCCGGAAAGGTGCTGCAGGCCGACAATGCGACGATGCCGTGGTATCCGGCTTCGCTCAGCAAGCTGATGACGGCCTATGTGACGCTGAAGGCAGTCAAGGACGGCCGCGTCTCGCTCGACACGCTGCTCACGGTGTCGCCGACCGCGTCATCGCAATCGCCGTCGAAGATGGGCTTCCGGCCCGGCACCCAGGTCACCGTCGACAATGCGCTGAAGATGATGTTGGTGAAGTCCGCCAACGACATGGCCGTGGTGCTGGCCGAGGGCGTCGGCGGTTCGATCGACGGCTTTGCCGGGATGATGAACCAGACCGCGCAAAAGCTCGGCATGACGCAGACGAGCTACGTCAACCCGAACGGCCTGCCCGCCGACGGCCAGATCACCTCGGCGCGCGACATGGCGATCCTCGCCCGCGCCATCATCCGCGACCTGCCGGAATACGAGTATTTCGTCCACATCCCGTCGATCCGCTTCGGCCGCCGCATCACCCAGAACTTCAACAAGCTGATCGGCCGCTATCCCGGCGCCGACGGCTTCAAGACCGGCTTCATCTGCGCCTCCGGCTACAATCTCGTGGCGTCGGCGACGCGCGACGGCAAGCGGCTGATCGCCGTGGTGCTCGGCGCCTCCTCGGGCCGGATGCGCGCGATCCGCGCCGCGCAGCTCCTGGATCGCGCCTTTGCCAATAACGGGCTGGCGTGGCTGCGGCCCTCGCTCGGCACCGTCGACAATCTGGTGCCGATCGATTCCACGCCGCCGAACCTGCGCGAGGAGATGTGCGGCGCCAAGCACAAGCGGCCCGCCAGCGACGAGGACGGCGAAGACACCATCGCCAGCGCCGGGGGCTCCGGCACCAACGGCGACAGCGGCGTGAGCTTCTTCGCTTCGGGCCTGCAGGCCGCGATGCCGACAAAGCCGGCCGACATGCTGGCGCAGCCAGCGGCAGCGTCCGAACCGGTCGTGGTTTATACGGGCCCGACCAAGACCGGCGCTGCATTGATCGCCGCGGTCGATGCCGACACCGAGAAGACGCAGCCGGTCAAGCGCGCCAAGGGCAAGCACGGCCGGGTCGCAGGCAAGAAGCCGGATACGGCAGACGACGCGAAGGGTGGCACCAAGAGCGCCGCCAAGTCCGACAGCAAGTCAGACAGCAAGCCGGCGGCCAAGCCCGTGCGCCACGCCAACGCCAAGCCGGATGCCGCAGCTGCGAAGCCGGCCTCTGACAAGCCGGCCACGGCAAAGCCTGCCGGCAAGCCGGCGGCGGCAAAGCCTGCTGCGAAGCCGAAAGCTGCCGACAAGCCGAAAGCCGACGCCAAGCCGAAAGCCGACGCCAAGCCGGCCGGCTAGCGGCGCGTCACCCCCTCCGATCTCCCAATGCGTCGACAGCGCGCAGCGGCTTGCCATTGGCCGCGGCATCGCTCAATACTGCCCGAAATACCGCGACCAAGAATAATACGACCCAGGGTCGAGAAACCCGGAAGCAATCCGGGACATCAGCCAAATTTGAGAGAGGGAAAGACCATTATGGAGCGCATCTGGCTCAAGCATTATCCGGCCGGCGTGCCCGCCGACATCGACGTCACGCAGTATTCGTCGCTGGTCGAATTGCTGGAAGAGAGCTTCAAGAAATTCGCCGATCGCAAGGCGTTCATCTGCATGGACAAGGCGATCACCTATCGCGAGCTCGACGAGATGTCGACGGCGCTCGGCGCCTATCTGCAGAGCAAGGGCCTGCAAAAGGGCGCGCGGGTCGCGCTGATGATGCCGAACGTTCTGCAATATCCGGTCGCGACCGCCGCCGTGCTGCGCGCCGGCTATGCCGTGGTCAACGTCAATCCGCTCTACACGCCGCGCGAGCTCGAGCACCAGCTCAAGGATTCCGGCGCGGAGGCGATCATCGTGCTGGAGAACTTTGCCACCACCGTGCAGAAGGTGCTGCCGAACACCGCCGTGAAGCAGGTGATCGTCGGCAGCATGGGCGATCTGCTCGGCCTCAAGGGCGTGATCGTCAATCTGGTGGTGCGCCGGGTGAAGAAGATGGTGCCGGCCTGGTCGATATCAGGCGCTGTTACGTTCAACGAGGCGCTGTCGGCCGGCCGCTCCGCCAGGCTCAACAAGCCGAAGTTGACGCTCGATGACGTCGCCTTCCTGCAATATACCGGCGGCACCACGGGCGTCTCCAAGGGCGCGACCCTGCTCCATCGCAACATCCTGGCCAACGTGCTGCAGAACGATGCCTGGCTTCAGCCGGCGCTGGCGAAGCCGCCGATCGTCGAACAGATGGTCATCGTCTGTGCACTGCCGCTCTATCACGTCTTCGCGCTCACGGCGTGCTATCTGCTCGGCATGCGGGCCGGCGGCACCAATCTGCTGATTCCGAATCCGCGCGACATGGCGGGCTTCGTCAAGGAACTGTCGAAGTACCAGGTCAGCTTCTTCCCGGCGGTCAACACCCTCTACAATGGCCTGCTGAACACGCCCGGCTTCGACAAGCTCGACTTCTCCAAGCTGAAGATCGCCAATGGCGGCGGCATGGCAACGCAAAGGTCTGTCGCCGAGAAGTGGTTGAAGGTCACGGGCATCTCACTGTCGGAAGGCTATGGCCTGTCGGAGACGTCGCCGACCCTGACGTGCAATCCTGCCACGATCGAGGAGTTCTCCGGGACGATCGGCCTTCCCGTCCCGTCGACCTGGCTCTCGATTCGCGACGACGACGGCAACGAGTTGCCGCTCGGCGAAGCCGGCGAGATCTGCGCCAAGGGTCCGCAGGTGATGTCAGGCTACTGGAACAGGCCGGACGAGACCGCGCGCGTGATGACGGCGGACGGCTACTTCCGCACCGGCGACATCGGCGTGATGGACGAGAAGGGCTATACCAAGATCGTCGACCGCAAGAAGGACATGATCCTGGTCTCCGGCTTCAACGTCTATCCGAACGAGATCGAGGAAGTGATCGCGAGCCATCCCGGCGTGCTGGAATGCGCCGTGATCGGCGTGCCCGATGCGAAGTCCGGCGAGGCGGTGAAGGCCTTCGTGGTCAAGAAGGACCCGAACGTCACGGCGGAGGACATCATCAAGTTCAGCGCCACCCAGCTCACCGCCTACAAGGTGCCGAAGCAGATCGAGTTCAGGACCGATTTGCCGAAGACCAATGTCGGCAAGATCCTGCGCCGCGAGCTGCGCGACGAGAAGAAGGCTGCGGCCTAGAGCGTGAGTGACCAGCGTTTCGCGTTGCCTGCCGACGTCATCGCGTTCTGGCGAGAAGCCGGCCGCGACCGCTGGTACAAGCACGACGACGCCTTCGATGCCGAGATCCGCAGCCGCTTCCTCGCCACCTGGCAGAAGGCGGCTGCCGGCGAGTTATCGTCCTGGGAGGCGAGCGACGACGGCGCGCTGGCGCTGACCATCGTGCTCGATCAGTTTCCGCGAAACCTGTTTCGAGGCGACGCCAGGACCTTTTCAAGCGATGCGCTGGCGCGTGACGTGGCAAGGCGCGCCATCGACCGTGGCGTCGATGCGCGGACCGACCCGCTGCTGCGCGAATTCCTCTATCTGCCGTTCGAGCATTCAGAGAACCTCGACGACCAGCAGCGCTGCGTGACGCTGTTCGGGCAATATGACTGCCATCCCGACAATTTGAAATACGCCGAGGACCACGCCGACATCATCCGCCGGTTCGGCCGCTTCCCGCACCGTAGCCATCTCCTGGGCCGGGAAACGACCGCCGAGGAGCGGGCCTTCCTCGACGCCGGCGGGTTTTCCGGCTGATGACGGAACGGTGACTGGAGCCTTTTCCGTTCGGATTGCATCGGAACGGGCTCCAGATTCTTGTTTTGACGCGCTTTCTTCACGCGAACCGGTACCCACTTCGCTCGAAAACGCTCTAACCTACGGCATTGCCGTTCCCGCAGCAGGTCGTATTGTGCCGCTCAACCGCCGGGTCTAAGACAATTCCGCTTCACCGAGGGAGAACGACGATGACGATCAATGTTGGCGACAAGCTGCCGGAAACCAAGTTTCGCGTGATGACCGCCGAGGGTCCGCAGGTCAAAACCACCGACGACATTTTCAAGGGCAAGAAGGTCGCCCTGTTCGCGGTGCCCGGCGCCTACACCGGCACCTGCCACAAGATGCATCTGCCGAGCATCTTCCTCAACGCCTATGCCCTGAAGAACAAGGGCATCGACACCATCGCGATCGTGTCGGTCAACGACGCCTTCGTGATGAACGCCTGGAAGCGCGACACCGACCAGCGCGACGAGGCCGTCTTCCTGGCCGACGGCAATGCCGACTTCACCAAAGCGATCGGCATGGAGCTCGACGCGTCCGGCAACGGCCTCGGCATCCGCTCCCACCGCTACTCGATGCTGGTCGAGGACGGCGTGGTGAAGAAGCTCAACAAGGAGCCGGCTCCGGGCAAGGTCGAGGTTTCCGGCGGCGACACGCTGCTCGGGCAGCTCTGATTAACTGCGGCTTCTTCCCTTCTCCCATCGAAGTCGGATTTATCCGACTTCGACAAGTCAGGGATACCCAAGTCGGGTAAACCCGACTTGGGGTGGGAGAAGGTGGCGCGGATGCAATCCGCGCCGGATGAGGGGTCTCCATCCGCGGAGACAGACCCCTCACCCGTCCGCGATGCTGCGCATCGCGTCCACCCTCTCCCACAAGGGGAGAGGGTCAGACCGCCGAACTCTCAATTATCGTAGGATGGGTCGAGCGCCGTGTTGCCATAGGGCACCGGCTCGCGCGCCTAGCTCTTCAACCTCGCCATCGCGACGCCTTCGCGCGCCAGCTCATCGGCACGTTCGTTCTCGGCGTGGCCGGCATGGCCCTTGATCCAGTGCCAGCGCACCTCATGCGGCTTCAGCGCGGCGTCGAGGCGCTGGAAGCCCTGAAGAAGCCCTGCGTGGTCGACCTCACCACCGACAGCCAGTACGTCCGCCAGGGCATCACCGGCTGGATCCATGGCTGGAAGCGCAACGGCTGGCGCACCGCCGACAAGAAG
>NZ_VKHP01000267.1 GCF_010811875.1 Bradyrhizobium uaiense | reverse complement strand
GCGGTGACGATCCGCAAGCCATCGACCGCGCCGCCAAGCGTGACCGAGCGATAGACCGCACGGCTGTCGTCGCCGACGAGCATGACGAACTTCTTGTCCTGGTCGGTGCCGACGGCACGCTCATCGATTAGCACCAGGGTCTGCTGCTTGGGCTGGCCCATGCGCACACGGGCGAACTGGCCGGGGATCAACCGGCCGTCATCGTTCCCGAACACGGCGCGGACGCGGATGGTACCGCTCTGGCCATTGACCTGGTTGTCGATGAGCTGGATATGCCCCTTGGCGCTGAGGCCGCCTGATGTGACCATGTCGACCGGGATCTGATCGAGATTGCCGCGCTTGCCGGACGCATCCGCGATCGAGTTCAGCGCGCGCAGCACCACTTCCTCATCGGCATCGAAGCTCGCATAGATCGGATTGACCGAGACCAGCGAGGTCAGGACCGGCGAAGATGTGCCTGCCGCGACGAGATTGCCGACCGTGACCTCGATCCTGCCGACCCGGCCGTCGACCGGCGCGCGCACCTCGGTGTAGTCGAGATTGAGCTTTGCGGTCTGCAGCGCGGCTTCGGCGGCCTTGACGTTGGCGATCGCCTCGCGATTGGCGTTGTCGCGCTGGTCGAAATCGCGCTTGGTGACGATGTTGTTGCCGACCAGCTGCGCGCCGCGCTCGACCTCACTCGTGGTGAAGACGACGCGGGCCTTGGCGGCCTCGAGCTGGGCCTGGGCTCGGTCGACTTCCGCCGAATAGGGCGCAGGATCGATCTTGAACAGGATGTCGCCGGACTTCACCAGCGCGCCCTCGGTGAAGTTGGTCGACAGGATCGCACCGGCCACCCGGGGCCGGAGCTGGACGCGGTCGACCGCCTCGAGCCGGCCCGAGAAGTCGTCGAACAGGGTGGTCGGGCGTGGCTGGATCACAGCCACGGTGACCGGCACCGCCGGTTCCGCGGCGGCAGCGGTCGCGGTCGCCTGGGCGGCATGGAAATAATGGCCGGTCGCAATTGAACCGGCCACCGCGAGGGCGCCAAGGATCACGACACCGCCGACGACGCGTCGGAAGCGGCCGGAACGGGGATTTTGGGTTGACGAGGGCATTCACGCGCTCCAGATATCTGTAGTGTTCGCTACAGATGTGGAGCTGGACGTCGGTTCGCAAGATACTTATGTATCGAGCACTATGAATTTATTATCTCATTCATGGGGAAATGGGAAGTCGCGGAAAAACATCACGTGCAACAAGAGGATAAGCTAGGGACAATCCGTCAAAGAAACGGCACCCGGCTTACGGAGCAACGAGAAATGGGAATGGGACGCCCCCGCGCCTTCGACGCGGACGCCGCTTTGGACCGGGCCATGGACGTGTTCTGGCGCCACGGTTACGAGGGCACGACGATCGCGCAGCTCACCGAGGCGATGAGCATCAATCCTCCCAGCCTCTACGCTGCCTTTGGCAGCAAGGAAGGCCTGCTGAAGGCCGCGCTGGATCGCTACACCGAAAAGCGCGACGCCTGGATGGACAAGGTGCTCAATGCCCAGACCGCGCACGAGGTGGCCGAACGATTTCTGATGGAGCACGCGGACGCCCAGACCGACCCCGCCAACCCGCCCGGCTGTCTGCTGGTCCAGGGTGGCCTCGCCTGCGGCACCGGCTCGGAGAACGTTCCGTTTGAACTGGCGGCGCGTCGCACCCGCACCGAGGACCAGTTGCGTGAACGCTTTGTCCGCGCCAAGGCCGAACATGACCTCGGCGAGAACGTCGATCCAGCCACGCTTGCGCGCTATCTCTCCGCGGTGACGTCAGGCATGTGCGTGATGGCCTCTTCAGGCGCGACCCGCGAGACGCTACGTGAGATCGCGGCGGTGTCGCTGAAGGCCTTCGAGGAGCAGACGAAAGGATAAAGCGGTTCACGTTAAGCGCATGCGAACTCCAACGGGGTTGGGAGTGACCGGCGATGAATCATTGGACCGGCTGGCTGCCAGGTCTCAACACGCTCCGTCGGTATCAAGGGGCTTGGCTTCCACATGACATTTTCGCCGGGCTTGTGCTCGCGACCATGCTGGTGCCGGTCGGCATCGCCTATGCGGAAGCGTCGGGCCTGCCCGGTATCTACGGACTTTACGCCACGATCCTCCCGCTCCTCGCCTACGCATTGTTCGGGCCGAGCCGCATCCTCGTCCTGGGACCGGACTCGGCGCTCGCAGCCGTCATCCTTGGCGTCGTCGCTCCGCTGTCGGGCGGCGAACCCATGCGCGCGGTGACCTTGGCCGCCATGATGGCGATCGTCTCCGGAACGATATGCATCGTGGCCGGCATCGCGCGGTTGGGATTCCTGACCGAGCTTCTCTCCAAGCCGATCCGCTACGGCTACATGAACGGAATCGCCTTGACCGTTCTGATCAGCCAGCTGCCGAAGCTGTTCGGCTTCTCTATCGACGGTGATGGACCGCTGCGCAGCCTCTGGGCGATCGTCGGCGCGATCCTTGACGGAAAGACAAATTGGGTCACGCTCGCGATCGGCCTTGCGACGTTGGCGGCGATCCTGCTGCTTGCCCGCAACAAGCGGTTGCCGAGCATTCTGATTGCCGTTGTTGCGGCGACGGTCGTCACCGGTGTGCTCGGTCTCGGGGAGCGCTATGGCGTCAAGATTCTGGGCCAGCTTCCCCAGGGCCTGCCGGGTTTCGCCATTCCCTGGACCGGCTATGGCGACATCGTGCAGGTGCTGATCGGCGGATGCGCCGTCGCGCTGGTGTCGTTCGCCGACACCAGCGTGCTCTCGCGGTCCTACGCGGCAAGATTGGGCGATCGCGTCGATCCCAACCAGGAGATGGTGGGGCTCGGCGCGGCCAATCTGGCGGCTGGATTTTTTCAGGGATTTCCGATCAGCAGCAGCAGCTCGCGCACGCCCGTCGCTGAAGCTGCCGGCGCGCGCACCCAATTGACCAGCGTCATCGGCGCGCTTGCCATCGCCTTCCTGCTGCTGATGGCGCCGAACCTGCTCCAGCACCTGCCCAACGCCGCGTTGGCCGCCGTCGTCATCGCCGCTGCGCTCGGCCTGTTCGAGATCAGCGACCTCATGCGGATCTACCGCATTCAGCAGTGGGAGTTCTGGCTATCGATGGTCTGCTTTGTCGGCGTGGCCGTATTGGGCGTGATCCCGGGAATAGGCCTCGCCATCGTGCTCGCCATCGTCGAATTCCTGTGGGATGGCTGGCGGCCGCATTCCGCAGTGCTCGGTCGCGCCTCCGGCGTGAAGGGTTATCACGACATCACGCGATATCCGGGCGCGCGTCAGGTCCCCGGGCTGGTGTTGTTCCGGTGGGATGCGCCGCTGTTCTTTGCCAATGCCGAGTTCTTCAAGGAACGCGCGCTCGACGCCGTGGCAAAATCACCGACGCCGGTGCGCTGGCTGGTGGTTGCGGCCGAGCCGGTCACCAGCGTGGACGTGACCGCCGGCGACATTCTCGCCGAGCTGGACGAGGCACTGCACGCACAGAAAATCGAGCTGTGCTTTGCCGAGCTCAAGGATCCCGTCAAGGACAAGCTGAGGAAATTCGGCCTGTTAGCTCAGCTTGGCGAGACCAACTTCTTCCCGACCATCGGCGGCGCCGTTTCGCGCTACCTCGAGATCAATGGTGACGTGACCTGGGACGACCGGGAAGACCGGGCCGAAGCCTAATCTCACCACATCGTCTGTCGCGCGCGCTCCGGCCATTCGCGATCGTATTTCTCGCCGCCGACCGTGTGCTCGCTCATCTCGGCGAGGATCTGGCCCGGCGTCGGCAGGGTCTTGGGATCAACCCGCTTGTCCGGATTCCAGAGGTCGGAACGCACGATCGCGCGGGCGCACTGGAAGTAGATTTCGTCGACATTCATCACGATCACGGTGCGCGGTGCCTTGCCCTCCATCCTGAAGGAGGCGAGCAGCTCCGGCTCGGCCGTGACATGGGCGCGGCCGTTGACGCGGAGCGTGCTGCCCGAGCCCGGAATCAGGAACAGCAGCCCGACGCGGGGATCGCGCACGATGTTGCGCAGCGAATCGCAGCGATTGTTGCCGCGGCGATCCGGCATCATCAGCGTCTTCGGATCATGGATACGCACGAAGCCCGGCAGGTCGCCGCGCGGCGAGCAATCGAGCCCCTCCGGGCCCGAGGTCGCAAGCGACACGAATGGCGACTTCTCGATGAGCACACGATAGAGCGGCGTCACATGATCGGCGACCTTCACGGTCGACGCATCGTTCGGAAAGCCGTAGATCGCCTCAAGCTGCTCGATCGTGGAAATCACCGACATTCGTGCTGTTCTCCTTTGTGGCGAGGCTACTCGTCCCAGCGTTCGCCCTTGATGATGCGGACAAGCTGTCGCGCGTGATATTCGGCGGTGCCGGAATTGACGATGGTGAAATCAGGCGTCGACGTGCTCTCGACGGTACGAGCCAGTCGCTGCGCGAGCAGGCCGTCGCTGCTGCGCGCCCGCGCGGCC
Source organism: Bradyrhizobium uaiense (assembly GCF_010811875.1). GTDB lineage: Bacteria > Pseudomonadota > Alphaproteobacteria > Rhizobiales > Xanthobacteraceae > Bradyrhizobium > Bradyrhizobium uaiense. The sequence continues at coordinate 7,367 of NZ_VKHP01000267.1, read as the reverse complement.
AGCCGCGCCGCCAGCACATCCGGCGGCGCCGTGATCGACACCACGATCGCGTTGGCATAATTGCGTCGCGCTGCCGCGATCACGGTGCGCGAGACATTCGCGATCACCGCACGTCCGGAGCGGATCTCGTCGTCGATCGCCCGCGACAATGCGTAGCGATGACCATGCGCTTCCCAATGCATCGCATAGTCGCCGGCAGCAGCCGCGTGCTGGAAAGCGTCCGCGCTGACCTCTTCATTATCCTCCGACGTCGAGGCCTGGCGGGTGATCAGGCGGCGCGGAAACACGACGTCGCGGTCACCGGCGCAGGCCGCTTTCGCCAGCCCCAGCAGCGTATCCTTGCCGGCGCCGCTCGGGCCGACCACCAGGATCAACCTGCCGGGACCGATCGCAGCACGCTGCCCGGCGATGACGAGCGCCTCGGTCACGCGACCCTCCCCCCTTCGCGCCAGACGCTGCGCACGACAGGCAGGTCGCGCGCGACGTGCACGCGGATCAGATCGGCGCGCCGGCCGACCGCGATCTCGCCGCGATCCGACAGACCGACCGCTTCGGCCGGCGTCTTGGTCACGGTGCGGACGGCGGAAGCAAGATCAATCGCCGGCACATGCCGCGGCAATTGCAGCGCCGCCATCAACAGGCTCGACGGGATGTAGTCCGACGACAGGATGTCCAGCATGCCCTCATTGGCGAGATCGACGGCCGCGATATTGCCGGAATGCGAGCCGCCGCGCACCACGTTCGGCGCGCCCATCAGGATGTCGATGCCGGCGGCGTGCAGCCCGCGCGCGGCTTCCATCGTGGTCGGGAATTCCGCGACCGCGACCTTGTCGTTGATGGCGTCGACCACGTTTTCCTCGGTGGTGTCGTCGTGGCTCGCCAGCGGTATCTTGTACTCATGCGCCAGCGCGACGATCGCACGCATGTTGGGTGCGGCGTATTCCTTCTGATAGGCGAAGCGCCGGGCGAACAGCACGTCGAGCTGGGCGTCGGTCATGCCGCCGCCCTTGCCGCGGTAGTAGTCGCGCAGCTTGACCTCGTCGCGGAACTGGCGCTGGCCCGGCGTATGGTCCATCAGCGACATCAGCCGCACGTCCGGCCGGTCGATCAGCTCCTTGGCTTCCGCGACGACATCAGGCATCGGCACCTCGCAGCGCAGATGCAGGAAGTGATCGGCGCGCAGCAGGTTCTCCTCGCGCGCCGCCGAGATCGCCGCCGCCAATACGCCCGCACGGCCGTCGACATCCTCGGCGCCGTCCTCGCGCCAGACCCGCAGCGAATCCAGCACCGTGGTGATGCCCGAGGTCGCGAGCTGCCCGTCATAGGAGATCACGGCCGCGACCGGATTCCAGAATACCTTCGGCCGCGGCACGTAGTGCATCTCGAGATGGTCGGTGTGCAGCTCGATCAGCCCAGGCATCAGCAGATCGCCGCCGGCATCCTCGGCGGCCCCGGGCGCCCTGCCCTCGCCGAACTCGGCGATCTTGCCGTCGGATATCGCGACCCAGCCCTGCTCGATCACGCGATCGGCGAGGACCAGCCGGGCGTTGCCGACGATGGTGTCTTGCTTGGCAGTCATTTCAAACGGTCCTTCAGGCAGCAGCGGCGAACGAGGTCACGTCGACGATCCGGTCGGCAATCAAATGACGGATTTCGTCGTCATGGACAATGGCGACCATCGCGACGCCCTTGGTCTTTTTCTCCGCAATCAATTCGACCACCACTGCGCGATTCGCCGCATCGAGCGAAGCGGTCGGCTCATCGAGCAGCAGGATCGGCAGGTCCGAAATGAAGCCGCGCGCGATGTTGACGCGCTGCTGCTCGCCGCCGGAGAAGGTCGAGGGCGGCAGGGTCCACAGCCGCTCCGGAATGTTGAGCCGGCGCAACAGGCCGCCGGCGCGCTCGCGGGCCTCCTCGCGCGCCACGCCGTTGACGATCAGCGGCTCGGCGACGACGTCGATGGTCGCCACCCGCGGCACGGCACGCAGGAACTGGCTGACATAGCCGATGGTCGAGCGGCGGATGCTCAGCACCTGACGCGGCTCGGCGGTCGCGAGGTCGACGACCTTGCCGTGGTGGCGGATACCGATCCGGCCGCTGTCGCAGCGGTAATTGCCGAAGATCATCTTCAGGATCGAGGATTTGCCGGCGCCTGACGGGCCCGACAGCACCACGCATTCGCCCGGGTCGGCGTGGAACGAGACGCCGCGCACCACGGGCAGCTCGACGCCACCCTGCAGATGCATGGTGAAGGTCTTCTCGGCATTGGCAAGTTCGATCATCGCGGTCATTGGCAAGCTCATGGCGGCAGAATCGAGGAAACGAGCAGCTGGGTGTAGGGCTCGCGGGGATCGTCGAGCACCTGGTCGGTGAGGCCGGTCTCGATGACGCGGCCGCCCTTCATCACCATCACGCGATGCGACAGCAGGCGCGCGACGGCGAGATCGTGGGTCACGACGATGGCGGCCAGCCCAAGCTCGCTGACGAGATTGCGCATCAGGTCGAGCAGGCGCGCCTGCACCGAGACGTCGAGGCCGCCGGTCGGCTCATCCATGAACACCAGCCGCGGCTCGGTGACGAGGTTGCGCGCGATCTGCAGCCGCTGCCGCATGCCGCCGGAATAGGTCTTCGGCGCGTCGTCGATGCGGCCGACATCGATCTCGACCCGCTCGAGCCAGGTCGATGCGGTGTCGCGGATACGGCCGTAATGGTTCCAGCCGACAGCCATCAACCGCTCGCCAACATTAGCGCCGGCCGACACGCCCATGCGCAGGCCTTGCGCCGGGTCCTGGTGCACAAAGCCCCAGTCGGTGCGAAACAGAAAGCGCCGCTCGGCTTCGCCGAGCTCGGCCAGATCGCGCAGCACGCCGTCGCGCATTCGGTAGGCCACATGCCCCGCACTCGGCGCGAGCTGTGCCGACAACAGTTGCAGCAAGGTCGACTTGCCCGAACCGGATTCTCCGACGATCGCCAGCACCTCGCCGGGATAGAGCGCGAACGAGACGTCGCGGCAGGCTGCGAGGCGGCCGTAGTTCTTGGCAAGCCCTTCGGCCACCAGCAGCGGCTGATCGTTGTCGAGGCTGGAGAGCTCAGACATGCGCCTTCTCCTTGTGCGGCGCTGCGCTCTCGGTGCCGTGATGGCCGGCCGCCTGGCGCTGCTCGCAGAAGTCGGTATCGGAGCAGACGAACATCCGCCCGCCTTTGTCGTCGGTGACGATTTCGTCGAGATAGGAATCATCGGCACCGCACAGCGCACAGGGCGCGTTGAAGCGGTAGCGCGTGAACGGGTGATCCTCGAAATCCAGTGAGACCACCGTGGTGTAGGGCGGGATCGCGTAGATGCGCTTCTCTCGGCCGGCGCCGAACAGCTGCAGCGCCGCGCAATTGTCCATCTTCGGATTGTCGAATTTCGGTGTCGGCGACGGATCCATCACGTAGCGCGCGTTCACCTTCACCGGATAGGCGTAGGCAGTCGCGATGTGGCCGAAGCGCGCGATGTCCTCGTAGAGCTTGACGTGCATCAGGCCATATTCGGCGAGCGCGTGCATCCGCCGCGTCTCGGTCTCGCGCGGCTCCAGGAAGCGCAGCGGCTCGGGGATCGGCACCTGATAGACCAGCACCTGCCCGGCATGCAGCGACGCCTCGGGAATGCGGTGACGGGTCTGGATCACGGTCGCGTCCGTGGTCGAGGTCGTGGTCGCGACACCCGCGGTCTTGCCGAAGAATTTGCGGATCGAGATCGCGTTGGTGGTGTCGTCCGAACCCTGGTCGATCACCTTCAGCACGTCGTCGGGACCGAGGATCGCCGCCGTCACCTGCACGCCGCCGGTGCCCCAGCCATAGGGCATCGGCATCTCGCGGCTCGCGAACGGCACCTGATAGCCGGGAATTGCGATAGCCTTCAGGATCGCGCGCCGGATCATGCGCTTGGTCTGCTCGTCGAGATAGGCGAAATTGTACGTCGGCGCGTTCATTCCGCGGCCTCCTGCAGTTCGACCGCCTGGTTGGCTTCCGCGAATTCCTGCCGCAGCTTGCGCAGCAGGCCGAGCTCGGACTGGAAGTCGACATAGTGCGGCAGCTTGAGATGCTCGACGAAGCCGGTCGACTGCACATTGTCGGAGTGCGACATCACGAACTCCTCGTCCTGCGCCGGCGCTCCCACCTCCTCGCCAAGCTCGCCCGCACGCAGCGCGCGGTCGACCAGCGCCATCGACATGGTCTTGCGCTCGCTCTGGCCGAAGGCCAGGCCATAGCCGCGGGTGAAGCATGGCGGTTCGGTGGTCGAGCCCTTGAACTGGTTGACCATCTGGCACTCGGTCAGCTCGATCGAGCCGAGCGGCACGGCGAAGCCGACGTCCTCGGCGAACAACTCGACCTCGACCTCGCCGAAGCGGATCTCGCCGGCGAAGGGGTGGTTGCGGCCATAGCCGCGCTGCGTCGAATAGCCGAGTGCGAGCAGGAAGCCCTCGTCGCCGCGCGCAAGATTTTGCAGCCGCAGATCGCGATCGGCCGGGAAGCTCAGCGGCTCGCGCGTGAGGTCGCCGACCGGCGCGTCGCTATCTGCCTGCGGCGATGATTCGATCAGGCCATCGCGACCGAGAATGTCGGTGACCCGCGGCGTTGCCGCCTGCGAGGCTTCCGCGGTCTCAGGCTGCTCCGGCACGAAGCCTTCCGCCAGCTGCGGATCGAGCAGGCGATGGGTGTAATCGAACGTCGGCCCCAGGATCTGCCCGCCAGGAACGTCCTTGAAGGTCGAGGAGATGCGCCGCCGCACCTGCATCTCGCCGGTATTGACCGGCTCGGTGGCGCCGAACCGCGGCAGCGTGGCGCGGAAGGCGCGAACCAGGAAGATCGCCTCGATCATGTCGCCGCGCGCCTGCTTGATCGCGAGCGCCGCAAGCTCACGGTCGTACAGCGAGCCTTCGGTCATCACGCGATCGACTCCGAGCGCGAGCTGCTCGGAGATCTGCGCCAGCGTCACCTCGGGCACATCGCGATCGCCGCGCCGCTCATGCGCGAGCAGACGATGGGCGTTCTCGATGGCGCGCTCGCCTCCCTTGACGGCTACATACATCGCTCACACTCCACTTGCGATCAGCCGCGTGGTGCGCGGGATCGCGACAATGCTGTCGTCATGGACCAGCACGACATCGATGCCGCGCGGAAACAATGCCTCGTTGATCGACAGCCGCTGGAACAGATCGCTCGGCTTGATCATCGCCTGCAACACCGCGCTGCCGTCGATGCCGGGGCCCTTCAGCTCGAAGGCCGGGCCCTGCGTCAGGCTGTCGACCTGCAGGATCAGCGTGGTCGACCTATCAGGATATTCGCTGCTGCCGAACGCGAAGCGTTCCAGCGCGGGCAGGTTCGCCGCATCGCCGATCAGCGCGAAGCTTGCGATCGAGGGATCCGCGACCACCGGCGCGCTGGCGTGAAACTTCAGCCAGCGGGCGACATCCGGCGTCGCCGACATCGCACCGTCGAGCCAGATCGGCGTGTCGTGATCGAACAGCGTCAGCGCGATCGCGGCCGCGCCGCGCATCATGCCGGCGGGTGTTCCGACGTCGGCGGCGACGCGCTGCACGCTGCCCGGGCGCGCGATCGCATCCATCACTGACCGGAAGGTGGATTGCGCCGACAGCACCTTATCGGCGAAGCCCGCGGGCATTTCGGCAATCGTCGTCATTGCATCACCCCTCACCGCGCACCATCGTGTAGAAATCGACCCGCGTCGCCGCGGTCTCCGCGGCCTTGCGGGCGCGCTCGGCATTCATGGCGACACGCAGCGGCGCGATCACCTTGGCTTCCACCTCGCCGGACAATTCCGCCGACTGCACCATCGCGTCGCATAGCGCGATCATCTGCGCCTTCTCCGCATCGCGGCCGAGCGTGTAGCCGAAGCCGACCTCGCCGGTCGCAAGCCGCACCGCCGAGCGCGACACCGTCGCCTCGCCGAGATTGAACGGCGCGCCGTCGCCGCCGATCCGCCCGCGCATCATCACGAGGCCGTTCTCCGGCTCGCGCAGGTTCTCATGGCTGGGCAGGGTGATCGCAGCGAGGCGGCCTGCGATGTCGGCAGCGGCGGAGTGCGCCAGCACCGTCATCGCCGCCTTGCGCTGGGCCTGTTTGCTGTTTGGTCCGGTCGAATTCATCGGCAACCTTCGGGCAACCTTGCTTGTATCAAGTTGTCTATGATACTAGACAACTTGATAGCGGAGCGCCATGACTGTTTCGTGACAAACCAAAGATTTCTGGTATCACCGCGCGATGAGCATGCAGGAAAGTTCGGGCGTCGCCTTGTGGCGGCAGGTCGCCGACGGCATCGAACGCGGCATCGCTGACGGCCGCTTTGCCGCGGGCGAAAAGCTGCCCGGCGAGATGGAGATCGCCGAGACTTACCGGGTCAATCGCCACACCGTGCGGCGGGCGCTCGCTGCATTGGCCGAGCGCGGCCTGGTGCGCGCCGAGCGCGGCAGCGGCACTTATGTCGAAGCCCAGCGCCTCGCCTATCCCTTGCGCTCACGCACGCGATTCTCGGAAATCGTCGGCGCCGGCGGCCACGAGCCGCGCGGCCAATTGATCGAGGCCGGCGAGGATATTGCCAACCGCGAGATCGCACGTGAGTTGGGCCTGAAGATCGGTGCGCCGCTGATCCGGATCGAAGCGGTGCGTCTTGCCGACCGGACGCCGATCTGCGTCTCGACCACGTGGCTGTCGGCCGAGCGATTTCCCGACGCCGGCCATGTGTTCGCCAACGTCCATTCGATGACGAAGCTGCTCGGCCATTACGGCGTGAAGGATTACCACCGTGCCTCGACCCGGATCACCGCGGCGATCGCCGATGCCACCGACGCCGCGCGGCTCGACCTGCCGCTGGGACGGCCGGTGCTGGTGGTCGACGCAACCGACGTCGACATGCTGGACCAGCCGCTGGTGACCAAGCGCTCGCGCTTCGCCGCCGAGCGCGTGGAGTTCCTGGTCGAGAACGGCTGACGAGGCGGCGCCCCGGCATGCCCCAACTAGAAGGATCCGAGCACCGAACCCAAAGCGATCACGACAACCAAAGCGATGATCGGCCCAACGATATTGGCCATCACCATGTCGAAGTAGCTCTTGCGATGGGTCGAGCCGCAGACCGCAAGCAGCGTCACGACGGCGCCGTTGTGCGGCAGACTGTCGAGGGTCCCGGAGCCGATCACGGCAATGCGGTGCATCAGCGCCGGGTCGATGTGGGCCGTCCGCGCAATTTGCAGGTAGGTGTCACCAAGGGCATCGAGCGCAATGGTCAATCCGCCTGAGGCCGAGCCGGTCAAAGCGGCAAGTAGATTGGTCGCGATGGCGAGAGAAACGAGCGGACCGCCGGAGAT
>NZ_VKHP01000266.1 GCF_010811875.1 Bradyrhizobium uaiense | reverse complement strand
CTTCGCTGTGAACCGTGCTTCTGTGGTGCACCGGAGGGACGATGCGGCCGAAGAAGCACAAGACGACGGGATCAAACGATCTGTTCCGGGCATGGCTGGATCAGATCATCAACATGAAGCACGAGCTCATTCTGCTTGCCGGCAAGATCGACTGGACTGGATCGACGGCGAGATCGCCCCGCTCTACAGCAAGAACGGCAGGCCGGGGATCGAGAACCGCTTCATGATCGGGCTGCCGTTGCTCAAGCACATTTACGGGCTGTCCGATGAGGGAGTGTGCGAGCGCTGGGTCCACGATCCGTACTTCCAGTTCTTTACCGGCGAAGAGTTGTTCCGGCACGTTTTCCCGCACGAGCGCTCGGACCTGAGCCATTGGCGCGAGCGGCTCGGCGACAAGCTGGAGCGGTTGTTGGCCGAGAGCCGTCGGGTGGCGCACGAGGCCGGTGCATTACGCAGCCAGGACCTCAAGCGGGTCATGATCTACACCACAGTGCAACCGAAGGTCATCAGCTTCCCGACCGACGCCAAACTGCTGCATGCAGCGATCCGGAGGCTGAACCGCGTGGCAAGGAAGCACGGGGGCAGGCTGCGGCAATCCTATTGTCGCTTGGCCAAAAGCGCGACGATGATGGCGGCCGTTACGCACATGCCAAACAGTTCAACCGGCATCAGCGGCAGCTGCGTATCCTGCGCAGCCGGCTGGGGCGGATCACCCGCGACATTCGCTGCAAGATCGAAGGCCAGGCGGGCGACGCTGAAGGAGGCGTTCCTCCCGCTTGGCCGGGCCGCGCAGATCCGCTCGCAGTAGCAGCGCCAGCGCGGCTTCAAGCTTTATTCATTCCATGCCCCGGAGGTGGAGTGCATCGGCAAGGGCAAGGCCGCCGCACCTTACGAGTTCGGCGTGAAGGCCTCCATCGTTACCAACAATCGCCGCCCCCCCGGCAGCCTGTTCGTGCTGCATGCCAGGTCGCTGCCCGACAACCCTTACGACGGTCACACGTTGTGGGACGTTATGGACTGCACCGAGCACTCACCGGCTGTGCGATCGAGTGGGCCTATGTCGACAAGGGCTACCGCGGCCACGACGCGCAAAATTCCCGCCGCGTCTTCATCTCCGGCCAGGAGCGTGGTGTCTTCGGCGCCATCAAGCGTGAGCTGCGCCGCCGCTCGGCCATTGAGCGATCATCGGACATCTCAAAGCCGAAGGATACCTCGGTTTCCTCATTTTGGAGGAGGGCGAACACCGTGATGCTTTGCAGGTTTCTTGGTCTTTTTAGCGGTCTTCTTTACTGCCGACTTTTTGGCCTTCTTTGCTTTCTTGGCTTTCTTCGCCAATGCCCACTCCTGATTAAGATTTGAAGCAGCTCAAGAACCTTTGCCACCAACTACGGGGCTCACTCTCGAGTCGGTATTCATAGCCCTCGCGTGCGATCTGGTGCCTGAGCAAGCGGTGGCAGAACGGCACGTAAAGTCTGTTTCCATTCCGGATTTCAGGATCGCTATAGGTGGCATCCAGCGCAGCGTTGTAGGCGAGAGCGTCTAACGCTCGCATAGGCATAGGTTCTTCGCCGGCGATCGTCTGAAGCTTAGACCTCCATCTCGCCACCTCTGGCGTAGGTTCGAGCTCAATTTCTGCAAGCATCTCTTGATACTTGCGGCGCAGAAACTCGTGGGTTCGTGCTTTCGAGCCGAAATCGAACGTAAGCTGCGAGGTGGCAAAAACCAAAACGCCGAATTCGAGCCAAAGCTCCCTGAAATGAAAGAGCTCCGAGACTTTTCCTGCAACGCCGGCTCCGAAGACGATGACTAGGAAGTTCAGTATGCGATTGAGGGTGTCATAATATTCGCGACGCGAAGCGTGGTAGATCGAGTTCCGTAGCGCATCAAATTTCGGGGCACTGATTTCCTCGACCATGCTCGCGGCTCAATCCCGCTTTGGCGGCGGACTTGGCGAAGGCACGGACGGAGCAGGGCGAACTGGAGCATGAACGTCAGGACTTGGCCGCGATGGGGAAGGAGATGGCCTGCTTGGAGCTGGCGCAACTCCCTGGTGCCTGGTGCCTTCGTTTTCTCTGTTCATTCCACTAGCCCTTTCTTTATCCCGAACACTCAGCTGGTGAGAAAAAAAAGATCATCGCAAATAGCAAGGAGGATTCTGCCTACTGAATCTCGTGGGATGCAGAATGTGCCTGCGCCCCATTGCCTAAGCAAGAGGTGACACGGGCTCAATACCGCGGCGTGCGATGGCCAGTGGCGCCGGTGTAGGGGTTGACGTTGCCGCTGGTGCCGTAGTTGTCGCGCTGGGTGCCGTTGGGGTTCGTCGCTTGGTAGGGCTGCACGTACGTGCCATTGCTGCGCGTATAGCCCGACACACCATGGCTGTTTGGATTTGAACCGGTGCCGCCGACGTACTGCGCTTGGGCGGCTGTGGTTGCCAGCAGCAAGGCCGTGGCAAGCAAGATCTGCTTCATTTTGAGTCCCTGGATTTTATTGACGCCGCCATAGAGCATGACAAGGTCCTGTGATGCAACTGGGGGTTATTACGGGGGCGCCGCGCCACTACTAAGGTAAGGGGTTGCTGGAAAGCAATATTCAGAGCTTGGCCCTCGAGCCGGCCGCCCTGCAAAGGCCGGCGGGTAATGCACAGGCAAGGAAAAAGGCTACGGACGCGAAAAAACTGGGCTTGATCTTATCCTCCAAATTATCGTCTGCCGCAATTTGGCAAAAAATCTACTTGAGCGCCGTTTCGATCAGGTTGGCCAGTCGGGCCGCGGCAAGTGCTGCCCTCGCGCGGGCTAGGTTTTTGGCGCTCGTCTCATAGTCGCGCGTCAGAAGGACAGGATTCTTTCCAGTGCTGATTGGCGGAGCGTAGGCGTATTGCTTGGCGAGGTCTGCGCTTTCCTGAGCCCAGACGGCGGGATCGTCAATCTGCGCCTCAACCTGGTTGACACCGACGCTCGATAGCCCGTCCTTATCATCGGCGTCGAAAATGGCGCCATGGGGCGAGGAGTAACCGCCGAAGATCGCGTCCCAGTAGGCGTGCAGAGCCATGCTGGATCCACTTGCCGGTATCACGGATTCCGCATTGCCGCCGGAATCTCCGTCGGGGATCTCATGCGTGTAGCGGGCGCTAGCGTGCAGCGGCTGATGGGCATCGCCGACGAGATGAAGGATCCAGACGAGGTCGTACGAGCGCACATCGTCGGATGCGCCCGAGGACGCCGGCAGCGCTGCGATCATCAGCTTGAGCTGCGTGACGAAGTCGACTGGAGCCGCGTCGGGTAGAGGCGTGCCATCGGGTGTGAAGTCGATGTCCTTGAAATGCCAATAGGCATGTTGGTTGTGATCCGAGTAGCCGATGTTCTGGCCGGCCGTCGTGCTGGTGACCGCATCGCGCGTATAGCCGTACTCCTTGGTCTTGATGTCGTCAGCCCAAGTCGCGGCATGCATGAAAGCGTACATCTTCGCCGTTTTGTCGTCGGCGGCGCCGGAGGTCCACTTCGCATAATCCTTGTTGAGCTTCAGCAAGGCGTCGGCCTTGTCGCGGACAGGATCGGAGAGGCGCTTATACGCCAAATAAGAGATCTGCATGTGCCCTTCGTCCCACCACGCGCGGGCCGGGGATGAAGCGACGCCGAAAGCCAAGGCCAGAACGCTGATCAAAAGCATGCGGCGCATATGTGGGTCTCCAGCTCGTTGTTACCTGAGGTTGCACCAACCGGGGTAAGTTTACCAGTGCTCTGTGACACGCCGATCGATGCGGGCCTGGTGAAGAAGGCTCCGTAATGTCGATGCCGGGCGGGACGCAGAGGTACCGCTCGTTGTCAGGTGGGCGATGTCCAGTGGCGAATCGGGCCCAGTGTGGAGCGTGCGCAGGAAGTGCGATATGCGAGCCAATCTCCGCCCCGCTGCGTTTCAAGACGGCAAACACTAAGTTGGCACAGCCGGCAGGCATTCATGCGATATCAACTCTGACTTTCCGCACTGCGATTCAGTTCACGATCAATGCGATCCTTGGCCCGACGGATTGCAAGAAGCTGCAATCTCGTTCGGGTTTTGCCGCTGATCGTCTTGCCGCCCATCTCGAACCGGTAGCGCCATTCGCCTGCCGACGCTTCTCGAATGCTGAACTGCACGCCTCTGTGTTGCATAGTTCTTTCAGCCTCATGACCGCCGTTTGCGCCAGTTCGTCACCGCGTCGGCCGGGTGCAGATCTTGATTCCTCAAGCATAATGACGCTGACCCACCTGTAAGAGAGCCGCCGATCCCGATGGGACCGGCGGCCAAGTCAAGGGAGGAAACGCCCGTGAGGGCTGCGATAGCGAGACTACCGCAAGGCACCGCCAAGCTCTTGGCGGATCTCAAGAAGACATCTTTGCGATGAGGCCAGAAGGTGCTTTTCGCCTATTGACCCAATGCAGCTGATGCGAAGAGAACTACGCGTTGCGGGCTTGAAGTAATTCAATCCAGTCGGCACTTAAAGAGACAATTGAGTACGTAGCGTACAAAGTGAGTTGTTTCGTGCTTTCTGTTACAATCTTGATCAGGCCGAAGCTCTCTCGCACCACGTTGCGCTGAGCTGGAGTCCGCCGCGGCTTGTCATTTCCGTCCGCGGACAAGATTGCCGGGAGCGCGGGGACGTATCGGCTTCACGATCGGAAACTCTCTGCCAATCGCAAGAAGTTCATAAGGAGCGAGTGACCTTGCTCAGTAAGGACCGACTCCGGGTGAAATTGTACGCCGTAGGTATGTTGATGCCGATGTGCCAGGGCCATGATCTCACCTTCATCTGAATGGGCCGTCGCCATGAGATCAGGTGCATCTGACAGATCGAGTTCGACCGCAAGAGAATGGTAGCGCCCGACCCAAAGTGGTGACGGAAGTGCCAAAAACAACCCACGACCGCCATGCGTTATGCGTGAGGCGCGGCCGTGCATGGGGCGACGTGCACGCACCACGCGTCCGCCGAAAACGCTTCCGATACACTGGTGCCCCAGACAGATGCCAAGAATCGGGACGCGACCCGAAAGCTCGCGGACAATGGCAGTGGATATACCAGCCTCCATCGGCGTGCAGGGGCCGGGAGATATGACGATTGCACTAGGCTGGAGCCCAACGAGATCCGCCACGCTGATCGCGTCGTTTCGGACCACTTGCGTCTCTGCACCCAGCTTGCGGAAATAGCGCGCAATGTTGAATACGAAGGAATCGTAATTGTCGATGATGACAATCAAAATGCACCTGTTGGATCGGCACCGAAGGCCTGAAACAGTCGTTTTGCCTTGGCAAGTGTCTCCTCATATTCGGCTTCGGGATCCGACATCGCCGTTATTGCGCCGCCGGCATGAAACGCAGCCACGTCATCGTCGATCACAACAGTGCGAATCGCAATGTTCGTGTCCATGTATCCATCGAAACCGATGAAGCCGATCGCCCCGCAGTAGACCTCTCGTGCCACTTTCTCGATGTCCGCGATAATTTCCATTGTCCGCACCTTTGGAACTCCCGTCACGGAGCCGCCCGGAAAGCAGGCGCGAAGCAGACTGACGGCGTCTTGGTCTGCACCAAGCGTGCCTTCGATCCCCGACACAAGATGGTGCACGGAGGCATAGGATTCCAAGTTGCAAATAGCTGAAACTTCGACCGAATCGTCCGTGCAAACGCGTGACAGATCGTTGCGCAGCAGGTCGACGATCATAATATTCTCGGCGCGATCCTTCTCGGACGCGAGAAGGAGCTCGGCACGGTGCATATCTTCCGCGGCATCCGCGGAGCGTGCGATTGTGCCCTTGATCGGTCGTGTTTCGACCTGCCGGCCCTCAAGCCTCAGAAATCGCTCAGGAGAGCTCGATGCGATCGTCAGCGCGTCATATTGTAGGAGGGCCGCAAACGGGGCTGGGTTCAAAGAGCGGAGCTGGCAATAAAAGGTAAGCGGATCGAACAGGGGGGAGACCTTGGCACTGAAGCGCTGTGCGATGTTCGCCTGGAATATATCTCCAGCCAGGATTAAATCGATGACACGCTGGACGGCCGCTTTGAACCCTTCCCGGCTAAAATTCGAATTCCATTGGCCCGCGGTGCTGGGGATTACGATCCGCGGCGATTTGGGCCTGGCAAGCAGTGCTGCAAACTCATCGGCGCGACGACGCGCGCGCTCGGCCCGTCGGGTGGGCTCCTGCTCCGGCCAGCCGGTCGAGACGATCCAGCACTTCTCGGCGCAGTGATCGAAGCTGACCACCACATCGTAAAAATGCAGTATTGACTGGGGTAACCCGAGACCCGGAATTGACGGTGCCGGCAACCGCTCCAGTGTTCGGCTCAGGTCGTAGGCAAGAAAGCCGGCTGCGCCGCCCTGGAATGGGGGGAGATCCGGGCGATGCGCTTCTTTGTATCTGGCAAGAAGCTCGCGGAGGGCCTCCCATGGATTCCCTATAAGTGCCTCTCCATTCCAACTTGCCTGTCCATCGGCGACGAAATATGTGCCGAACGGCTCGCAAGCCAGATATGAGTAACGTCCGAGCAGCTCATGCTCTGCCGCGCTATCGAGAAAGGTAAGCTGCGGCCGCTGCGCAAGGCAGCGCAGCGCCTTGATAGGCTCGATCCATGGCAACTCGCAGACGTGCATAGGCTATCTGCTACGACGACCGGCAGGTCGTGAGGTCCGCGCCCCAATTGCCACCCCAACGAGGACTATTTCCGCCCGACACGTACAAAGTCCTGTGACTGATCATCGAGCTACTCACGACCAACCGGTCCGCTGCGCCGAGCGACTTGCCCTAGGCCTGCCGTTCCAGCGAAATGCACGTCTGTCGACAACTCATAGTCAGCGGCAAAGCGCAACTCCCGGAGCGGCCGTACGCATCGGATCGCTTCTTGATATAAATGGTGCGCTTTGTACGCAGCGAGATCCGCCTCACTGTCGAATTCACCATACACCACGACATCGATATCATTGCCGAGCTGGTCGCTCTTGCGATTGCGGGCAATCTCGAGCCGGCGCGCATAGGTGATCGAGGTGAGAACCGATAGACCTTCGATGATTCGGTCGAGATCGGCTTTTTCCTTGGCTGTGAAGAAGACGATATGACGGATCATAGTGGCCGCAAAAGTGACGCCGCAACTTGGTCCCGTTCTTATCTTGGGATTTAGCTTGAGGCAATGCTGACGGGCTTCGACAGGCGGAGCATCTTTGACATCGATAATGCCGCAAATGTGCAGCAGAGCTAGCACTTGAGTAGGACCTGAGAATTGTCATGCCCAATGGTCCGAACGTAGCTTACGTATAAAGGTGATCGATGTGGCGCGCTCTGAGCTCCTGTAAGGGCGCTGCTCGCGACCTCCACATCGAACAAGGTCGGGATTCGTTCCGTTGGAAAAGAGACACTGGGTGCATACCAACCAACACCCAGCGTGGCGTCGATGTGTTATTTGCAGGATCATCGTGATTGATTGCGCAAAATCTGCCGGGGCCGCCCGCCATCGATAAACTCGCGTGCTCAAGTCAAACCTGCAAAAATCCCCCTAGAGTCACGGCTAATATGCCCCGATCGGTTATTTTCCGACAGATCATGTGAAATCGCCCGGTAATCGCACAGCTGTCGCTCGAAGCGGACCGTTCTGTATCTATTGGGATACACCCCGCGGCCCGTAAACGTCTCCGTCCAATCCGGACAATATTTCCGCGCCGATAACAATCTTAACCTGCCACAAGGCATCGAGCACAACTCTAGGAGGGGGACCATCGTTCCGGCCGACCGTCTAGTTCGATGTAACAGTCCGCATTCGAAGCTTTTTGAGACGGGTCGGCGGCGCCGATCACGACGAGGATCTTGCGTATATCGCGGTGCTGTTCGGCGCGTTGAGGGGGTAGGCGATGCACGCGGCAGCGTCGATGAGCAGCCGTTGGCAGATCCGGAAATTGAGGGCACGGGCGTCAACGACTTGCGAAAAGTAAGCGTTCTTTGCGCCAGCGCCCGCTGCATATCATGGAGAATGAGGTGGGCACAACGCTTGACAAGAGATCAAGATCGGCGAGCCAGCAGCGGATCGTGGTCACGGCTACAGGCGCCGGCGTCGGAAAGACCGTGTTCTGCGCAGGGCTCGTCAATCTCCTTGGCGCAAAGTTCTGGAAGCCGATTCAGGCCGGCCTCGAAGGAGAGACGGACACCGAGTGCGTCGCTCGGCTTGCCAGTCTCCCGCCGGATCGCATTGTGCCTGAGGGGTACCGACTGCAAACGACCGTTTGGCCGCACTGTTCCGCGGAAATCGACGAGGCTCGCATTAAGCCCGAATTGCTGGACGTGCCGGACACCGGAGGACAGCCGCTCGTGATCGAGGGGACCGGGGGGCTCATGGAGCCGCTGAATTGTGGTTCGCTTTACGTTGACCTCTTGGAGAGGTGGCGAATTCCTGTAGTGCTGTGCACCAGTACAACTGCGAGCACAATTAATTGTTCATTGCTCTCCATAGAGGCGCTCCGAAGGCGACAGATCGACATTCTTGGAGTCGCCTTGATTGGCGAAAAGAATCCGGATGCCGTGAGAGCGATTTGTGAGATTGGACGAGTGAGGTGGTTAGGGCGACTGCCCTGGATTGCGCCTCTTTCGGCAGACGGACTGGAAACTGCGTTCAAGGTCTCATTCTTGCGTGATGATTTCAAGTGATGATGCGCGATGGGCATCGTGTAAGGGACCTTAGACGCTCGCATCCGCGAAATAGTGCAAAAGGGCAATCGTCTGACGTCCGAGGTGATCGACGAAACAGCGGGGCTTTCTGCAACCGCGTGTCAACGCCGGTTGAAGAGGCTGTGCTCGGAAGGCGTCGTCGAGGCCGATATTTCGATCGTTTGCCAAGGGCTTTGAAGACCCATCCAAATGCTTGCACTGGTGACGATGGAGCGGGAGTGTTCTGATATCATTGATAGGTTTAAGAAGCCCGTCAAAGCTGCGCGCTGAATTACGTCGGCCAATCTCCAGCCACTGACTTACTGTTGAGCGAAGCCAGCGCCCGACGCGGCGCATCTGTTCTTCCAGCTGGTTGGCCGCCGCCACGAAACCGGCGCCATGCTGATCACATGGAACCGCAGAGTTGCCGAATGAGGCAACGTATTCGCTGATCCGAGGTTGCCGTCGATTCTGGAGCGCCTCTTGCACGACAGCTACATGATCATTATCCGCTGCAACAGCTGCTGGCTTTGCGCCAAGCGAAAAGCACTGCATCAGGGCGCCCACCGCTGATGGCCGTCCGCTCGGCTTTGCCTCCGTCGCGTCAGCGGCGTGGCATTTCCAGAACCAAACAATTCGGAGAACGCCTTGCTAACTTGTGGTGGAAGAGGAAGAACAGCGCCCGCTACGAATGATCCGCGAAGCCGAACTCACGCAGCGCGAGATCGCCCAGAAAATTGGCCGCACCGCTAGCGCTGTTGGCTCGTGTTTTCTGGGCACGTCAGCGAATGCTCAGAAATCCACTTTGTCGCGTCATGCTCCGTGACAAACCCCTTGATGACTTCAGTTTCGCCATCGGCCCACAGAATATCGATCCTCCAGCCGGAGCCGGGGTTTTTACAAGCCATGAAAGCTGGTCGTTGCTCGATCATTGCGTAACTATGCGCCGAGGGGGGCCAGATTCAATCAGCAATCTTGCCTTACTTCGCTCTTTTGGGGCTTTCCCGGGCCTATCGGCACCGCTTTCCTGCTCGGCTGCTCTTCAAACAGCCGGCGGATCCGATTGATCCCTTTCATCACCGGCAGTCACAATATCCGCAGCGCTTAGCGTGGGCGCGCGCCTCTAACGGCCCGATCGCAGGCTTGTCGCATGCATGCACAACGCGGCCTTTTTGGACCGCACTCGACCTGCCTCGGGTCGTCATCCCTCAATAATTAGGTGGCCGAGGAACGCATTGCAGGCAGGTTCGGCCTCAGCGAATGCTCCGAAGGGCGGTCCGGCACCTGAGCCGCCACGGGCTTATTCAGAAAGTCTGGGCGATATGACGCAACAAAGCCCGGTTCTCCACCCAGGCTGGTCCGCTTCGGCTCTCGTTGCTGATAGCGAATGAATAGTCGTCGCTGGTTGCGATCCAGATCACCAGTGTCGACGCGGCTGAAGTGCAGGGCCAAATTACCCTCCACATTTGTTCAGCTAAGCTACAGATCAACTCAATGGTTTCATTTCCGGTTCCGCGGCATCGCACCTTCTGGAATTCCTCGGATCTTGACGAGGGGGCGCTTGCGGCTGGCGAGACCTTAAATTGGAGGCAGATTGCTGATTGCATCGCTGGCGCATTCGCCTTGGCTTTCGCCGCACTGCCCCTGGCAGGGCAATGACCAGCCGGCGGATTGCCCCGGCGCGGCCGAGCAAGTCGGCTTGGTTGCGCGCGTGCCGATAGTCGAGATTTTGTGGTGCATCATGGATCATGCGCACTCTGCGCCTCGCGCTCTATAGGCGGGCATGCGCGCCCCAATTTTTACGTCATGTATTCTCGAGGGCATGAATTTAGATGTCATTGAAGGACAACAAGTCGAGCAACTGCTCAGGACACTGGCTCGGCTCTAAGCCGGACCATTAGGACGCTGATCGAAATCGGCGAGGTCTAAGTCCAAACCCAGGCAGACCCCGGCAGCACTTCTCCTACTTGGTCGCGCGGGAAGCCGTTACTTCTTCTGCGGCTGGCGCAGCTCTTCAATCTTTGCACCGTGGCCAGCTGCATCATCTCCGTGCGGCGCAACTGCCTCAGGCCTACATCGAGTTGCGGGCGGATTGCCGCATATGCGGCCCATCTCAGCCCATCCGACGCATTTGCCATTCGGGCCACGATAACCGGGGCCGCCCCGTTCTCCGCACTCGGCGGCTGCCGGGCCCGCGACACAAAGCAATAGGGCAATGGCGGAGAGGAGCGGGATGGTCATGGCGCGGCGCTCAACTCGGCGGGTGCTCCGCATGGAGTGTCGAAAAAACGGACTGCGTTAGGTTGTTCCCGGCGGCGGCTTATTCTGAAACTGGATATTGCACTTCTTAGCGATCGAGGCTTGTTCGATTGCGACCATCTGACCCTTCATCTGACCGAGTTCGGCTGCGGTCTGCTTGTCGCCGCCAACCAGGAACGCTGCGGGCCAGAAAACGATGACTGCGGCTGTCGTCGCTATTGTATCCTTTGTGCGCTGACTGTCCTGAGCACCCGAGAGGGCAGCTGCGCGCGCAGATACGCCCTGCGCCTCCAGAGCGAACTGTTGGCAGGTATAGGACTGATACATCACAGGTGAAACGTAGTTCGGCGTGATATCCGCCGCCGATGACGCACAACCACCCAAGGCGGCGGCGAGCGCCACCATTCCAAAATTTCTCATCAAAAGCCTCCCCAGTCGCCCGCTACTAAGCGCAACTACTGGTGGAGAGCAAATCCGTGGATACCCGGATAGCCGAAAGTAGTGGGCGCGATCGCCGATGAGACGCCTCTGCATGTGGCGTAATTCGCGATGCCATTAATCAGCAGCGAGAGCTGGTTAAGAACGGCCGCACTTCGGTTCGGCAATGCTCATTGCATTAGCTGTTGCCATTGCGGCCGTTCGTTAAGTGGAGAAGACTGATTCTCACTGAAGCCCTTAGTAGCACGGCCGCCCGAAAGACTTTTGCGCAATCACGTGAACTACTGAATCGTGCGCGCCTTCAGCAGTCTTTTGCGGGGGAGAATATGGCCATCCTCGGCTTCGTTCTGCTTGTCGTGATGTTCTTTGTAATGATCGCGATTAACAAGGCGCACAAGGACGAGACAGGCGTCAACATGCCTATCTGCACCGTGAGCCGATCGACTTCCGGGCTGGCATCAACAGCCTTGCGGTCCTGGTCCAGGAGACGATGGCGCTCGATCCATTCACTCCGGCTGTTTTTGCGTTCTGCAATCGCCGTTGCGACCGGATGAAGTTGCTGTTCTTCGACCGGTCCGGCTTTGTGCTGGTCCTGAAGCGGCTGACCGAGGACAAGTTCCGATGGCCGCGCCGCCAGGAGGCGGTCGTCACGCTGACGACCGAGCAATTGCACTGGATCCTTGACGGCATCGA
>NZ_VKHP01000265.1 GCF_010811875.1 Bradyrhizobium uaiense | reverse complement strand
CGGTTTGGAGTGGTCGCGCTGACGACCGGTCTACCCCACATTGCCGACATATGGGCGACGGGCCGTGACCAGAGCCTCGCGGGCGTCGCCGCCGCAAAAGCGACACGAAATGATTGCGCCATTGGGCCTCGTTAAACCATAGGTGTCAGCTCCCGTGACCTTCAAATATGGCCTTGTCGGCCTGCTCGTGATCATCGCTCTGTGCGCCCATGCACAATCAGACGACGAGATGGCAGCATGCGTCGATCGTTCGAACGGTGTTTCAAGCAGGATGCTGGATTGCGGTAAGACCGAGATCGACAAATGGGATGCGCGGTTGAACGCCGCATACCAGCTGCTGCTGCATCGAGAAAGCGGCGCAGGGCGGACGAAGCTGCAGGCAGAACAGAAGGCTTGGCTCCATCATCACTTGAGCGAAACCCGCCGTCTCGCGAGCGACCCGGACGCCGGCTCAGGGGCCTTCATGACCTCGCAGAGCTTCGAGTTGGATGACATCGCCAAGCGCACGCGTGAATTGGAACGCGCCCTTGGCAATGCACGCCAATCTGAATCGTCTCAGCCACTGAGATGACTGCATCTGCAGGATGGGTAAAGCCAACGGGTCCGGCAGCGCGCGGCCCGATGCTAAACTTGGCGATACCCATCATCCCACCGCACAGCACAAGGTTGATGGATATCGCTTCGCTCCACCGATCCTACGGAGCTGCGAACGTCCGCATCAGCCTCGGGAGCGGACAAAACGAGGCGCAACTGGCCATGTCGGCCAAGGGCCCAAAACGCGGCATCGCAGAGAATTTCGTATCAGTGCCCGTTCTGCTTGATCTGTTTTGCCTCGTCGAGATCGGCATTCGCCCGACTTATATCTCCCTTTCCGATGAAAGCACTGGCGCGCGCGGTATAGGCAATCCTCATTGTCGGATCGAGCTTTATCACGTCGTCAAAGTCCGCGATCGCGTGGTCGTAATCCTTCACCGCGAGATAGACCTTGCCACGGTTGAACAACGCTAGGGTATCTTTTAAATTACGTTGGACGGCTTCGGTGTAATCCTTGATTGCGCTATCGTACTCTTTCTTCATCGCATGCGCGCTGCCTCGGGCGCTGAACCCCTCGGGTGCTTTCGCATCTAGATTGATCGCTTGATCGAAATATCTAATCGCTGCGTCGGGATCGCCCCTATATAAGTACCCATATGCCCGGCACATCAGACCTCGATATTCTCGGAGACCGAGGCGAAGCGCTTCGGTGATATCAGCCACGGCAAGATCGACCTCTCCTTTCATGCTAAAGGCGATTGAGCGGTTACAGAGCGCGGCAGCTTGGTTGCCCGGCGTTTCGTCGCTCGCCTCGATGATGGCCTTGCATGCGACGAGACGTTGGTCCATCGGCACCCATTGAGTCCCAGCGCAAAACGCCCACAGCTGCGGATCAGCTGCCTTTGTTGGGGTAATGACAATCGGAGCCATCACGGCGATCGATAGAAATGGAATGACGCGCCGAACTCCAGCTTTCATCGCATTTGCACCATGATACTGACGGATATCACGTTTCGGTTGTATGGCAATAGCAGACACGTCTGCCGAAACACGAGCCATCGCCGTTCTCGCATTTCCCGGACGAGGCGCTTCCGCATTGGGTCATTTTCGACGGATTCAGCGAGCTTTGTCGGCAGGTTGATGTCCGCTTCTGCCGGTAAGCGCCGCACCAGGACCGGGCCAGAAGCGTTGCACTTGGACGGACCCCCGTGATTCAATTTCCCAAACTGGGGGCTCGAATCATGCGCTACGAACTCGCGGATTATGAATGGGCCTCCATCAAGCCGATGCTGCCGAACAAGCCGCGTGGCGTTCTTCGGGTAAACGACCGCCGTGTCCTCGATGGGATTTTCTGGGTCTTGCGATCCGGAGCACCCTGGCCTGGTCTGCCCGAGGCGTTTGGTCCGCACACCACATCCTACAATCGCTTCGTTAGGTGGCGGAGGGCTGGTGTCTGGGTCGTATCACCGACTACTTGCCACGGCCCATTATGCGGCTTTCCGATGATCGACACCTCGATTGTCCGCGTGCATCAGCATGGAGCCTGCATCACAAAGAACCAGTGCCAACCCATGGGAAGCTCAAGAGGGTGTTCCCCGCGCTCCGGTTCCCCAGTCGACACCGGGCATATGTCCAGCTCGGTCCTCCACGCGGCTCAATCGCTGGATCGTTCATATGCGCGTTGAATGCTGCGCCCGAAGTCGGAGACAGCGTTTAAGGCGTGGCAGGAACAGGCATGCGCGTCTCTAGTTGTCGCTGGTCCGGCGCTATCCGCGGTCAATGGTCGTTCATGCGGCGTTAGCGCGCAACGGTAACCCAGGATTGCTCAATTGGGGGCTTGGGTCGATTGAGCAGGAGTTGATCGTGACAGATGAGCTTCATTACCGCGGTCATCGCCTGGTCGTCATCGAGCAGCAAGGCGATCGTTCTCTGGTGGAAATCACCTCTCTTTCGGGAGGTCAAACGATCAGGACGATGACCTATCAGAGCCGTCAGGAGGCGATTGCCTTAGCGAAACAGAACATCGACAAGCACCCCGGTGGGTAACACGACATGTGGCCAACAAAGCGAGGCAGCTTTCGCGCAATGCACATCATGCGCAATACCGACGTTGGTGATAGACGATAGCGGAAAAGATTAGTGCGCCACGGCCGAAATCGGCGCGCCGAGAATCAGTCGGTCCACTTCACCCATGTTAAGGCGGCGGCCGCCTTCCTCAGTTTACCGTGATCGTAGATTTGGCATTTTCGGGGTTGGCGTAACTGTGGCTCGGGAGAACGAACCCCTTTTTCGAGCCCAAGCAACAAGCAAGCCGACCTCGGGCGCGTCCTATTTTCATTTATGATAACGGCGGCAGTCGTTACTGGCGCTCACTTTTGGCTTTCGGCTCCTGCTTGGGCACTGAAGGCAAGGCCACCCCCATCCTGTGTGGTCCAGGTCACGGTTGCTGGGTAAGTCAAACCACTCCTTTACATATGCTAATGCGGGAACTTCCCGCCTCAGCATGATCCATTTGTCTGTCTCCAACGGCTCGGCCCCGGATTTCAGGCAACGGCCTCAGCACTGGCCTCCGGCGCCCAGAAGTGCTGAGGCCGTTTCTACGGGTGCGTCGGGCCGTATGGGGCTATTCTCGCGGTGAGACAATTTTTCCGTAGCTTCCCGGTGCAATCAACCTTCGCGGGTCGCTATAAAACTATCGGCGAACCGGCACGATCGGACGCTTTCCGGAAGGCGAGCGACGATGCCGAAGCCGTGGACGGCGGAAGAAGAACAGCGACTGCTAGAGCTGCGAAACAGCGGATTGATATGGATCCGCGTGGCCGGGATCCTTGGCAGAACTGAGGCCTCGGTCGTCGGTCACTATCTGAAGCATCTAAAAAAGCGGCCGCGGAAGATCATCTGCGAACCGGAATTGCGGCTGCCATCGCAGGATCCGCTGCTCAACGGGCATCAGCGGTCTTAGCTCAAAACGAGCAGCTACAGGCCCAGCTGATAGACCGGCGCTGGAGGGCCGTGGCACTTGAAAGCCGATTGCAAGTGCTTTGCGATAGCGTGGCCAAGGAAACGCGGCGCACCAAAGAGACCGCCGTTGCGAGGCCACTGCTCGCGCCGGACGCCACCTAGAGTGAAGGGCCTCCGCTTCCCTGCGGAGGCCCTTCGGAGCTTAGGAGCGGGAGGAGAACGACTGCATGCCCCATTCCATGGGGGCGCAAGCCCAGGCGTCGGGATCGAGATATCGATCTTCAGCGCAAATTCAGCAGAACGAACTCTCCGCATGGCATTCTCGCGCTCGGGCACCTTCCAGGTTTGATGCTTGCTGAACAACATCTGCCTTGAAGGCTAAGAGCCTTTGTCGAAGACTGGTGGTCTACTTGAATCGGCGTCGGGTTATCTTCATCACGCGCTCCGGTTCGAAGTGGGGGCGTCCGTGCTGGCCAGCTTATGGAGTCATGAAGGTTGCAACCGCAACCCAGGTTATGGACGGAACGGTCGCAAAAGAGCCCCCAACGAAGCCAAAAATAGACCATCCAGAGGTGGTCGAGTGCGGCCGATTCGGAAGGCTCACGCCCAACTGTTCTCAGTCCACGTCGAGCCATTCGAGCAGCTTGTCGAGCGTGATCGGATATTCCCGCACCCGCACGCCGGTCGCATTGTGGACCGCATTGGCGACCGCGGCGGCGACGCCGCAGATGCCGAGCTCGGCGACACCCTTGGCCTTCATCGGCGACGAGATCGGATCGGTCTCGTCGAGGAAGATCATGTCCTGATGCGGGATGTCGGCGTGGACCGGCACCTCATACCCGGCGAGATCGTGATTGACGAACAGGCCGTGCCGCTTGTCGACCACGAGATCCTCCATTAGCGCGGCGCCGACGCCCATCGTCATTGCGCCGATCACCTGGCTGCGCGCCGCCTTCGGATTGAGGATGCGGCCCGCGGCGCACACCGCCAGCATCCGCCGGACTCGGATCTCCGCTGTGTCGGCATCGACGCCGACCTCGACGAAATGCGCGCCGAAGGTCGATTGCTGGTAGGTCTTGGCGAGATCGCCATACTCGATGGCATCCTCCGCCACCAGATCACCCGCGCCGGCGGCGTGCGCCAGCGGCACGCTGCGATTACCCGAGCGGACCGCGCCGTCGGCGAACACCGCTTCTTCGGAATTGAAGCCGAGCTTCTGCGCAATGGTCTCCCGCAGCTTGGTGCAAGCGGCATAGACACCGGCCGTGGAATTGTTGCCGCCCCATTGCCCGCCCGAACCGCACGACACCGGAAAATCTGAATCGCCGAGCCGCACCCCGACCTTCTCCAGCGGAACGCCCATCATCTCGGCAGCCGTCTGCGCGATGATGGTGTAGGAGCCAGTCCCGATGTCGGTCATGTCGGTCTCGACCGTCACCCTTCCCTGCTGGTCGAGGCGGACGCGTGCCGCCGATTTGGTTACGAGATTGTTGCGGAAGGCCGCAGCAACGCCCATGCCGACCAGCCAGCGCCCGTCGCGAACCTGCCCCGGTTTCGCGTTGCGCTTGCTCCAGCCGAACCGCGCTGCGCCCTCGTTCAGGCATTGCACGAGCTGCCGCTGCGAAAAGCGCCGTTTCGGGTGCTCCGGATCGACCTGGGTGTCATTGGCGATACGCAGCGCGACCGGATCGATGCCGAGCTTGTCCACAAGCTCGTCGATCGCGATCTCGAGCGCCATCATGCCGGAGGCTTCTCCGGGCGCGCGCATCGCGTTGCCCTCGGGAAGATCGAGCGTCGCGAGCCGCGTCGCCGTCATTCGGTTGGCGCCTGCGTAGAGCAGCCGGGTCTGGCTCACCGCCATGTCGGGCTCGCCCTCGCTGACATTGCCGGACCAGCTTTCGTGACCGATCGCGGTGATCCTGCCGTCGCGCTCCGCGCCAATGCGAATGCGCTGGATCGTCGCCGGACGGTGCGTGGTGTTGTTGAACATCAGCGGCCGTTGCAGCGCGACCTTGACCGGCCGGCCGGCCGCGCGGGCACCGAGCGCGGCGAGCAGCACGTCGGCGCGCAGGAACAGTTTTCCGCCGAAGCCGCCGCCGATATGGGGCGATACGAGGCGAACATTCTCCTTGGGGATGCCAAGTGTCTTCGCCATGTCTTCGGCCCCCCAGGCGATCATCTGGTTGGAGGTCCAGATCGTGAGCTTGTCTCCGTCCCAGGCCGCGATGGACGCATGCGGCTCCATCATCGCATGCCCCTGATCGGGTGTGGTGTAGGTGGCATCCAGCTGCACGGGCGCTGCAACGAAGGCAGAAGCGAAATCGCCGACAGCGGTATCGGCAGGGCCGCCGATCGTTGGGTCCGGGATGCTCACACTGTCCCGCTCCGCGGCCAGATCGAATTTGCCGTCACCTTTCACGTAATCGATCCGGACGAGCTGTGCCGCAGCGCGCGCTTGCTCGAAGGTGCCGGCGACCACAACTGCGACAGCCTGATGATAATGCGCGATTTCGGGCCCGCCGAGCAGCGGCGCCGCATTGCGCGCGCCCTTGCCAAGCTTGCCGGCACTATCTGCGGTGACGATCGTGAGCACGCCGGGCGCGGCCTTCGCCGCATCAAGATCGATCGCAGCGATCCGGCCCTTGCCGATCGCCGCGCCGACCACGTAGCCATAGGCCTGGTTAGCCACGACATCGTGCCGCTCATAGGCGTAAGGCGCGGTGCCCGTGGTCTTCAGCGGTCCCTCGATCCGGCTGGTCGGATGGCCGATCACCTTGAGCTGGTCGATCGGATTGAATGTCGCGGAATGTTCAAAACGCATGATCTTAAGCCCTCACCTCAAGCCCCGCCCTCGCGTAGCACCGCCGCGAGCGTTCGCTCGGCGAGCGGCAGCTTGTATGCATTGTCCCTGGTCTGTTTTGCATCGGCGAACAGCCGCGCGGTAACGGCCTTGGCGCCGCCAGGCAATTCCGCTTCTGCCGCCTCGACACGCCATGGCTTGTGCGCGACACCGCCGAGCGCGACGCGGCCGCTGCCGTCGCGCTGCACGATCGCGGCGACCGAGACCAATGCGAAGGCATAGGATGCGCGGTCGCGCACCTTGCGATAGACCTGCGTGCCCCCGATTGGCTTTGGCAGCGTCACCGCCGTGATCAATTCACCCGGCTGCAGGGTGGTCTCGATCTCGGGGCTGTCACTTGGCAGACGATGCAGTTCGGCGATCGGGATGTTGCGCGTGGTGCCATCGGGCCGCACGGTCTCAACCACGGCGTCGAGCGCCCGCATTGCCACCGCCATATCGCTCGGATGGGTGGCGATGCAGGCATCGCTCACGCCGACCACCGCATGCTGCCGGCTGAAGCCGCCGATCGCGGCACAGCCACTGCCGGGCTTGCGTTTGTTGCAAGGCAAATTGGTATCGTAGAAATAGGGACATCGCGTCCGCTGCAACAGATTGCCTGCCGTCGTCGCCTTGTTGCGCAACTGACCGGAGGCGCCGGCGAGCAGCGCGCGCGACAACACCCCATAGTCACGCCGGACCCGCCGATCCGCGGCGAGATCGGTGTTGCGCACCAGTGCACCGATGCGCAAGCCGCCATCGGCGGTCTCGTCGATCCGGTCGAGCGCAAGGTCGTTGACGTCGATCAGGTGCGCCGGCGTCTCAATCTCCAGCTTCATCAGGTCGAGCAGATTGGTACCGCCGGCGATGAATTTTGCGTTCGCGGTGGTGGCGGCGGCAGCGGCCGCTGCGCCTGGCGAGGTGGCGCGCTCGTAGCTGAATGATCTCATGCGCTCCTCCCGGCAACCGCACTGATCGCCTCGGCGATGTTGGAATAGGCGCCGCAGCGGCAGATGTTGCCGCTCATGCGCTCGCGGAGTTCGGCATTGGTCAATCGCACCGGCGCGTTGAGGTCGGTCGTGACATGGCTCGGGATTCCAGCCTTGACTTCCGCCAGCACGGCAACCGCCGAACAGATCTGGCCCGGCGTGCAATACCCGCATTGATAGCCATCGTGCTCGACGAATGCCGCCTGCAACGGATGCAGTGCGTCCGGCGTGCCTAGGCCTTCGATCGTCGTGATCTCATCGCCCTGATGCATCACGGCGAGTGTTAGGCATGAATTGATCCGCCGCCCGTCGACGATGACAGTGCACGCGCCGCATTGACCATGATCACAGCCCTTCTTCGTGCCCGTCAGATGCAAATGCTCGCGCAGGGCATCGAGCAGCGTGGTCCTGGTATCGAGCTCGAACTGATGGGTTTCGCCGTTCACGTCAAACGATACTTTTGCCATCACGGGTGCTCCGGTCGGTGCTGGACGATTAGTTTTGGCCAACGACGTGCGCGGCACGACAGACGACGCGACAAGCGTAGCCGCTCCCGTCATCAACAGGCCGCGGCGGGATAGTTCCAAACCTGTGAGATCGGACATGCGATTCGACTCCAGTGGCCGGCGATCTTGGGTATCATGGCGCGCGCACAGCTAGAGGAAGTCGTTTGACGGCCGATGGTTGCAATCCAAAGTGTCGGTGGACTTTTCTATATTCCGACCTGCAAGCTCAGACCTTGCGAGTTCCTAGTATCGCGGGTCTGAGCAGTAAGAGATGGCTCAAGCTTCCTGTACGACAGGCTCCGAGGCAGGCTCGCTCGGCCCTTGTGTCCAGACTCGTGCACGCATACGCGAAGGCCAATCGATCCGGGGGCTACGGCAGCGCCGTTTTCCTGCCCATTGCCGATGTTCCCGCAACCTCATGCATCTCGATGACTCCAGGAACAAACAACGTCGACGAAGCTTTCCCAGGACAGCTCGACGACAATGGAGTTCACGATGGACATCAAGGAACATATGGAAATAGTCGGCTCAGACGGCCAGCATGTCGGCACGGTCGACAGGATCGAGGGCGAGCGCATCAAGCTGGCGAAGAGCGACAGCGGCGACCGCCAACATCATTACCTCGACAAGCGCCTGGTCTCCGGCGTCGAGGGCAACAAGGTGAAGCTGTCCGTGAAGGCGGCTGACGCCGCTTCGAAGGCCGCCTAAGGGTGCATCTAGCCGCCGGGCATTGGCCTTAAAAGTAGCTTAAGGTCAGTGATCACCAACTCGACTTTACCCAACAGAAAAACGCCCCTGCCACTGGTAGGGGCGTTTGGCCCGGAACTGCACTCTGTGCCCGGTGAAAATACCTACACGCCTGCCCTCTGGCGCGTGTTGGCTTGCGTCGGCGTGATCACAATGGTCGCCCTGATAGATATATGTGCCGCTCGGCGCGGCGACCGCCGCGGTCGCGCTCGGCATCAGCATCACCAAGGCCGCCTTGGTGTCCTCCTCATGGATAGTTCGTTGACACGCGGAGCACCATGGCGACGCGCGCTGAGGTAGCTTACCCAAATCGTACCCCGTTGCGCACCGGATCAGCCGCTCGAGCACTACCCCAATCGCCGATCCCACGACGACGTCACTGGCCCGGTGCGCCAGCAACAATACGCTCGTCGATATCAGACCTGCTCCGAGCGCCCGGACTATCCAGCGGTCCTCCTCGGAAAGCTGACTCGCCGCAGAATTGATAGCGCCGACGATCGTCATGGCGCAGGTTTCCGCGTTGCTTTGGGTCATCCTCGGTGCGCCTGCCGTCGTTGCCATATCGGCCGTTCCGGATAGGAACGGCTCGGGCCCCGAGTCGTTCAACCTTCATCGGATGCAAGGCGAATTGCCGTGCGTCGCCAGTGACCTGGTCGCGCGCACCCTGCAGATGCACCAGTTCATTTGCAGTTTCTTCGGCGGAACGCGAAGCCCAACTAGGTAACCAGCATGATGGAAATCGGCACGACACTTCACGTTCGCTGCGTCGATAACACGCTGCAACGAGACATCCTGTCCGTGGGGCGCATCTACGAAGTAACAAAGGTGCATGCCCGGGATGGCTATTATGAAATCGGCGGACTCGGTCGTTTCAGCCAATCAAGATTCGAGCCCCTATCGCCTGATTGTCAGGACGAAATTGCATAACCAAAAGGAGTTGCATATGCCGCGTGGTGACAAATCGAGCTACACCGATAGGCAAAAGCACCAGGCCGAGCACATCGAGGACGGCTATGAGAAGCGCGGAGTCTCGCGCAACGAAGCCGAACGGCGTGCTTGGGCGACCGTAAACAAGGAAACTTCCTGCAGCTGCATGGCTGGACCAGCGGCCTAATCGGGACAGCGATGATGCTTGGCAATGTGGCGGGCATGCTGATCACGACTCCGATCGGGGGCTGCATCGATACCACTAACCACAAGCGGGCATGGGTGATCGTGCCCGGCGTTGCCGTCGTGGTGGCTTCGGCCATTATCCTGGTGTCGCAAGCGTTTTGGGCGGTCACTTTATCCCAGGTCGCGACATCGATCGCGGGTGCGGCTATCGTTCCGGCCGCCACCCGGATCACACTCGGCATCGTCAAGCAGCGCGGCTTCAACCGGCAGAATGGTCGCAATCAGGCCTTCGACCACGCGGGAAACATGGTCGGCGCCGCGGCATCCGGCTATCTCGGCTGGCAATATGGCTATGGGGCGACTTTTCTGCTCGCCGCGCTATTTGGCGTCGTCACGATTGTCTGCGTTCTGTTGATCCCGCCTGATAGCATCGACCACCGCGCCGCACGAGGCAAGGAGGAAGATCCGGACAGCCAGCCCAGCGGCTTCAGCGTGCTGGTGAAGACAAGCCACTGCCGGTGCTGGCTCTCGCTTTGGCCGCATTTCACCTCGGCAACGCGGCGATCGTGCCGCTCTATGGCCTTGCCGCCGTCGCTGGCGGGCATGCCAAGGGCCCGAGCTTTGTCGCAACCACCATCGTGGTGGCCCAGGCTGTTATGGTCCTGGCCTCGATCGCCGGCATGCACGCGGCCGAGCAGCGCAACTACTGGACCGTCCTGCTGCTGTCATTCCTCGCTCTGCCGGTGCGTGGCCTGCTCGCCTTTCTTCTCTCCGGCTGGTGGGGCGTCCTGCCGGTCCAGATCCTAGACGGCATCGGCGCCGGATTGCAGAGTGTCGCCGTACCGGGAATGGTTGCGCGATCGCTGAACGGAACCGGCCGCGTCAACCTGGGGCAAGGCGCTGTCATCACGATCCAGGGCATCGGCGCATCGCTCAGCCCTGCGCTCGGCGGCTGGATCGCGCAACGGCCTTCCTGATGCTCGGCGAACTGGGATTGCTGTCGGTCATGATCTGGATTGCCTTCCGATCGACGGTGCGGCACTTCTGAAGCGGCTGGACTACGACGCCTTGCCGACCGTGTCGGCCATTCTTGCGCCGCGCGCGCCGAGCGGCTTGCGGTGGCCCTCGGTGGAATCGATTGCGGTCTGATGCTCGATCTCCGAGTTCAGTTCGGCCCCGCACAGCACGATGATGGCAGACATCCACATCCAGGTCATCAGACCAATGGCGGCCCCCAGCGAGCCGTAGGTCGCGCTGTAGTTCCCGAAGTTCGCCAGATACCAGGACAGCAACGACGAACCGATCAGCCACAGCACAGCCGCGGCAACGGCACCGACGCTGAGCCATTGCCAGCGCGGCTTGGTTCGGCTGGGGCCATAGCGGTAAAGCACCGCAAGTGCGGTGAGGAACAGCAGCATCAGGATCGGCCACCGGCCGAACCGGACAATGAGTTCGGCCCGCGTGCCCAGGCCAACCTGCTGCAACAGAAGCGGGACGACCACAACCGCTCCAACCATCAGCATGATCGAAATGAGCGCTGCGATGGTGAAGGTGAGCGACATCAGATTGAGTTTGAGGAAGCTCCGCTTTTCCTTCTCCTCATAGACGACATTGAGCGCATCGAAGACCGCTTTCATGCCGGCATTGGCGCTCCAGATGGCGATCAGCAGGCCGATCGAAAACGTAACGCTAAGCGACGAGGTGCCCTTTGCCAGCACGCGGGCGATCTGGTCCTGGACGATGGCAAATGAGCCTTCCGGCAACATCAGTGCCAGGCTTTGCAGATTGGATGAGATCGTCGACGGATCCGCGAACAACCCATAGCTCGAGACCAGCGCAGTGATGGCCGGAAAGATCGCCAGCAGGCCGTAGAACACGACGCCGGCGGCGGTCGCCAGCAACCGGTCCTCATCGATCTGCTGCCAGGTTCGCAGCAGAATATCCTTCCAGCCCGCAGCCGGAATTTGCAGCGGCGTGTCCGCCAGCCGTCCGCGATCCTGCTCTTCGGCCAGCGCGGGCTCCGCGCCCTGCTCCCGTTCGACTTGCGGCTCCGATCGAGACACATGCCGATAAATCGCCAAAGTTGCCAGCGCCGTTGCACCGGCAAGCATCAGGTCGTTCGGCCAACTGGAGCGCGGAGCCATCGTTAGTCCCGGATGGCGTCAGACCGACGCCTGAAACGCGATGCGGCGAACCAGCCGACGAGCATGATTGCAGCGCCGGCGGCCAATGCCTGGGTTGTGGCATCGACGCCCTGGTCACGGTGTTCCTGTCCAGTCTTGCCCGCTATGCTGTGCTCGTAGTGGTCGGTATCGCCGTCTTGCAGCTGTTCGGCATCCAGACGGCAAGCCTCGTCGCGGTGCTCGG
>NZ_VKHP01000264.1 GCF_010811875.1 Bradyrhizobium uaiense | reverse complement strand
TCGAGCTCGTCTTCCCATCCCGCCATGGTCAGCCCTCCAAGAGCCGACCACCCATGAATCATTGAAATATTGATTCGGGAATCCTATAAAGCACAGCAAAATCGACAATCTGCCAAAGTAGTGCTAGTTCAACAGGAACCCGCCATCCACCGTCACCACGGTACCGGTCATGTAGCGCGAGGCGTTGGAGGCGAGCAGCATGATCGCGCCATCGAGATCGGATTCGGCGCCGACGCGACGCTGCGGAATCCGCTTTGCAAGGCGCTCGCCCGCCGGCGTCGACCAGAAATCATGGTTCATCTCGGTGTCGATATAGCCCGGTGCCAGCGCGTTGACGCGGATGTTGTTGCCGGCGAGCTCCAGCGCCATCGCCTTGGTGCCCTGGATCATGCCGGCCTTGGAGATCGCATAAGGCGAAACCGCTTTCAGCACGCCCTGCCCGAGCACCGAGGCGACATTGACGATGTTGCCCGGCTGCTTGCGCAGGATCATGCGCCGCGCCAATTCGGTCGCAAGGAAGTAGGCGCCCTTCAGATTGGCGTTGACCACCGCATCCCAATCCGCCTCGGTCTGCTCGGTCGACAACTTCTCGATCGCGATGCCGGCATTGTTGATCAGGACCGAGACCGGACCGAGCGCGGCTTCTGCGGCGTCGAGCGCTTTCGCAATGCCGGAAATATCCGCGACGTCCATCTGCACCGCGGCGGCGCGGCCGCCCTTGGCCTTGATCTCGTCCGCGAGGCTTTTCAGCTTCGCGGTCTGGCGCGCTGCCAGCACCACCGCAGCGCCATGCGCCGCCAGCACACGGGCGAATTGCCGCCCGAGCCCTTGCGAGGCGCCGGTAATGAGGATGATTTCTTTACTGACATCGAATAGGTCGGACATCGACAGGTTCCCGGATTGAAGCGGACGATTGATAGCTACAATTGTCCCTGATGTAAGCAGGTTTGATCAACCGGGGCACCGCAGGAGATTGGGCAGGACCTGCTTCCATGAACCTCTTCGACCTTGCCGTGACCATCGGGTTGCTGTTCGCGGTCGCGACCGGTTTCACGACCGGCCTGTTGCGCAGCGCGGTCACCATCCTAGCCTATCTCGTTGCCATGCCGCTCGCGGTCGCAGTGCTGGCGATGATCGGGCCCCACATCGCGACGCTGCCGTCCTCTCCGTTTCCGCCCAACGGGGTGCTGCTGTTCGCGCTCTTCCTTTTGATCGGCGTCATCCTCGGAAAAATGGCACGGACGATGCTCGACGACACCATCGGCTCGGAGATCGGGATCGGCGACCGCCTCGGCGGTGCGCTGCTCGGCGCCATCCGGGTCGGCCTCGTCGTGACCACGCTGGTGCTGGTGTTCGATCAGCTGGTGCCGCTGGCCAGGCAGCCGCAATTCCTCAACGGATCGCAATTGCGGCCGTTATTCTCCGCGGCTGGACAAGCCGGATTCCGGTCGTTGCCGCCCGAAGCCACCATGGCGATCGAGCGATTGCGGCGCGAGCAGCGAATCTAGCCGATCGGGCTCACCCGCCTGTTCCGACCCGGCATGCACTTATGCATTGCACGTCCCTTACCGGCGCCGCCGAGCTTGGCTAGACTGCCGCCATCGAACCTTTACAAACCTATCCGACATCACAGGGAGTGAACTCGTGGATCTTGGAATCAAAGGCCGCCGCGCCATCGTCTGCGCATCGAGCAAGGGACTGGGCCGCGCCTGCGCGATCGCGCTCGCCAACGAGGGTGTGCATGTCACGCTGACGGCGCGCGGCGCCGAGGCGCTGAAGCAGACCGCCGACGAGATCCGTAAAGGCCATCCCGGCATCACCGTCACCGAGATCGTCGGTGACATCACGACCCCGGCAGGGCGCGAAGCCGTGCTCAAGGCCTGCCCCGATCCGGACATCCTGATCAACAATGCCGGCGGCCCGCCGCCCGGCGATTTCCGCAACTGGACCCGCGACGACTGGATCAAGGCGATCGACGCCAACATGCTGACGCCGATCGAGCTGATCAAGGCGACCGTCGACGGCATGATGGCGCGCAAGTTCGGCCGCATCGTCAACATCACCTCGGCCGCGGTGAAGGCGCCGATCGAAATTCTCGGCCTGTCCAACGGCGCCCGCGCCGGCCTCACCGGCTTCGTCGCCGGCCTGTCACGCAAGACCGTGATCAACAACGTCACCATCAACGGCCTGCTGCCGGGCCCGTTCGACACCGACCGCCTGCGCGGCACCGCCAAGCCTGAGGCTGAAAAGCGCGGCATCTCGGCCGACCAGGTCCTGACCGAGCGTGCAAAGCTCAATCCCGCCGGCCGCTTCGGTCGTCCCGACGAGTTCGGCTATGCCTGCGCGTTCCTGTGCGGCGACAAGGCCGGCTTCATCACCGGGCAGAACATCCTGCTCGATGGCGGTGCTTTCCCGGGCACGCTCTAGTGCCGCCGATTTGAAGCTCCTGCACTGTATGCGGCGAGGCCGATTGGGAGCTTCAAATCGGTGAAGCGGCACTAGAGAATCATGAGTCTTCTAGCGCCCTCTTGCTTTCCGAAGTTCGCGCACGAGGTCGCTGGACGAGTTCACGAACTTCGGAAAGGGGCGCTAGATGAAAGCCGTTTGGTACGAACGAACCGGCGCGGCGCCGACGGTGCTCACCGTCGGCGAGATGCCGACGCCCGAGGCTGCGCCCGGCGAAGTCCGGGTTCGCCTCGAGGCCTCCGGCGTCAATCCGGCCGATGTCGGCCGCCGCAGCGGCAACTATCGCGCGATGGAATTTCCACGGGTGATCCCGAACAGCGACGGCGCGGGTATCATCGACCAGGTCGGTGAAGGCGTCACCCGCTTTGCGGTCGGCGACCGCGTCTGGCTGTTCAACGGCCAGCGCAACGGCCGCGCCTTCGGCACCGCGGCCGAATACATCACGCTTGCCGATTATCTGGTGACGCCGCTGCCGCAGGACGTCTCGTTCGCGGCTGGAGCCACGCTCGGCATTCCCTGCATGACGGCATGGTGCGCGCTGTTTGCCGACGGCCCGGTCGCGGGGCAAACGGTGCTTGTCACCGGCGGCGCCGGTGCGGTCGGCCATTACGCCGTGCAACTCGCCAAATGGGGCGGCGCGCGCGTGATCGCGACGGTGAGCTCAGAGGTCAAGGACGTCGAGGCGCGGCTCGCCGGCGCCGACACCGTCGTCAACTACCGGACCGAGGACGTCGTATCCAAGGTGATGGCCTTCACCGAGAACCGCGGCGTCGACCGTGTGATCGATGTCGATTTCGGCGGCAACCTCGCAACCACGCTGAAGCTCATGGCGATGAACTCGACGATCGCGGTCTATGCCACCAACGGCAACCGCACGCCGACACTGCCGGTGCGCGAATTGATGGAGAAGTGCATCACGGTGCGCTCGCTGGTGCTGTTCGCACTGCCGCCGCCGCTGCTCGCGGCCGCGCAGGCCGACATCACGAAGTGGCTGCAATCAGGCACGCGCGTGCACAACATCGCCGGACAATTCGCCCTGGCCGAGACCGCCGACGCCCATCTCGCGGTCGAGAAGGGCGACAAGATCGGCACCGTGATCGTCGACTGCTCCCGATAACAAGAGACAGAGAGGCACGCCGCATGCAATGGACGATCGGCAAGGTCAAGATCACCAAAGTCGTCGAGCTCGAGACCGTCGGCAGTACGCGCTTCATCCTGCCGCTGGCCGGCCGGGAAGAGATCCAGAGCCTGCCCTGGCTGATCCCGCATTTCGCCAATGAAGACGGCCGGCTGAAAATGTCGATCCATTCGCTGCTGGTGGAAACGCCAGAGCACCGCATCATCGTCGACACCGGGCTCGGCAACGACAAGCAGGGCCGCAACGCGCCGACCTGGAACAACCGCAGCGATCCGTTCCTGGAAAAACTGACCGCGGCCGGATTTGCCCCTGACAGCATCGACACCGTGCTGTGCACGCATCTGCATGTCGATCATGTCGGCTGGAACACGAAACTCGCCGGCGGCAAATGGGTGCCGACCTTCGCCAACGCGCATTACGTATTCGGCAGGACTGAATACGAGCACTGGCGCGACCACAGCGACGATAGCGCGCATGCCGCCGTGTTCGCCGACTCGGTGAAGCCGATCGCGGATGCCGGCAAGGCCGAGCTGGTGCCGAGCGATCACCGCCTGACCGAGGAGATCACGCTGATCCCGACGCCGGGTCACAGCCCCGGCCATATGAGCATCCACATCAAGTCCGCTGGCGAGGAAGGGCTGCTGACCGGCGACGTCGCGCATCATCCCTGCCAGATGTATCATCTCGACTGGTCGTCGACTGCGGATTCCGACCAGAAGCAATCGGCCGCGACGCGGCGCGAATTGTTTTCGCGCTTTGCCGATACGCCGACGCTGGTGATCGGCGGGCATTTCAATGCTGGCCACATCAAGCGCGACGGCGACGCGTTCAGGTTCGTCGCTTTGGGATGATCGGCCCGAACCGGCCTTGAAATAAGGCTTGGCAGCAATGCAGCGCCCTCATGGCGGTTGAATTTCCGCCCGCGCTGTTCCATGAAGCGTGTCGAGGTATACCAGTAACAATCCTCAAGACACCGTAGGGAGTGATCAACATGAAGCTTGTTCGTTATGGCGAAAAGGGTGCGGAAAAGCCCGGCCTGATCGATAAATCCGGCCAGCTCCGCGACCTCTCGGCGCATCTGAAGGACCTGACGGGCGACGCCTATTCGCCGGAACAGCTGAAGAAGCTTGCGGCCCTCGATCCCGCCTCCCTGCCCGCCGTCTCCGGCAAGCCGCGCTTCGGCGCCCCGGTCACCGGCATCTCGAAGTTCGTCGCGATCGGCCTGAACTATTCCGACCATGCCAAGGAAACCGGCGCCGCGATCCCGACTGAACCGATCATCTTCATGAAGGCGAATACCTCGCTGTCCGGCCCGAACGATGCGGTCGAGAAGCCGCGCGGCTCGACCAAGCTCGACTGGGAAGTCGAGATCGCCGCGATCATCGGCACCCGCGCCAAGTACGTCTCGGAAGCCGACGCGCTCAACCACGTCGCCGGTTATTGCGTCTGCAACGACGTCTCCGAGCGCAACTTCCAGACCGAGCGCCTCGGACAGTGGACCAAGGGCAAGTCGCACGACACGTTCGGTCCGGTCGGCCCGTGGCTCGTCACCAGGGACGAAATCGCCGACGTGCAGAACCTGTCGATGTGGCTCGACGTCAACGGCCAGCGCCGCCAGACCGGCTCGACCAAGACCATGATCTTCACGATGGCGAAGTGCATCTCCTACGTCTCGCAGTTCATGACGCTGCTGCCCGGTGACATCATCACCACCGGCACCCCGCCCGGCGTCGGTCTCGGCATGAAGCCGCCGACCTTCCTCAATGTCGGCGACGTCGTGACGCTCGGCATCGAGGGCCTCGGCGAGCAGCGCCAGGAAATCGTCGCGGCGTGAGGCTCGGCTAGCGCAACCACCGTCATTGCGAGGAGCGATAGCGACGAAGCAATCCATCTTTCCGCGTGTTCGGAAGCAATGGGCTGCTTCGCTACGCTCGCAATGACGGAGGTCCAAGACGTATCCCGCGCATTCTCAGAGGTGCATTCATGAAACTCACCTTCTCTCCCGCCTCCCCGTTCGCCCGCAAGGTGCGCATCGCGGCGATCGAGCTCGGCCTGATCGACAAGATCGAGTTCGTTCCGGCGACCGTTGCGCCCGGTACCGCCAACGACGAATATTCCAAGATCTCGCCGCTGAAGAAACTGCCGGTGCTGATCCTCGACCATGGCGACGTGATCCTGGATTCCTACGTCATCGTCGAATATCTCAACGAGATCGGCGGCGGCCGGCTGATCCCGGACTATGGCCCGCGGCGCTGGCAGCTGAAGACTGATCATTCGCTTCTCAACGGCATGCTCGACTCCATGCTGCTGTGCCGCTACGAGAAGATGGTGCGGCCGCAAGGTTCGCTGTGGCAGGCCTGGTATGACGATCACTGGAACAGGGCCTGGGCCGGCATGGCGCGGTTCGAGAACCGGCCGGACGTGCTGAACGGCTCGTCGTTCGACATTGCGCAGATCGGCCTCGTTTGCGTGCTCGGCTATGCCGATTTCCGCTTCGCCGATTGCGGATGGCGCAAGGCCTATCCGAAGCTCGACGCCTTCTACCAGAAAATGCTGGAGCGGCCGTCGGTGAAGATCTCGGCGCCGCCCGCGGCGTAGCAAAGCAAGGCGCGGGGAGATTGACGATGCGCGCACGTCTCCTCGCCGCTCACGTCCCGGCGCGAGCCTTGCACTCGCGCCGACGATTCCCGATCTCGACCTTGTGATGATGACGACGGCAGCCTGGTACGGCCGGCCGAACGAAGCCCTTGCGGCGATGGATATCCTCGCCAACATCATCAGTCCCGCCGTGCGCGCCGCGCACCGACTTTATCGAAGGAATCACCATGAGCCTGAAATTTGCCGCCGGCGATCTCACCATTCATCGCATCGTCGAAGAGGAAGGGCTGTTCCTGCCCGCGCACGACATGCTGCCCGGACTAACACCGGAGGTGCTCGCCGAGAACCGCGCCTGGATGAAAGCGGCCGGTGCGCTCGACGACAGCGACACACTGATCCTGGCGTTCCAGTCCTACATCGTGAAGACGCCGCACCACACCATTCTGATCGACAGCTGCATCGGCAATGACAAGCCGCGGCCGGGGCGGCCGAGCTGGAACATGAAGACCGACGACAATTATCTGCGTGGCCTTGCATCAGCCGGCTTTTCGGTCGGTGACATCGACTATGTGATGTGCACGCATCTGCATGTCGACCATGTCGGCTGGAACACGCGGCTCGAGAACGGCCGCTGGGTGCCGACCTTCCCGAACGCGCGCTACGTGTTCGACAAGAGCGAGTTCGACTACTGGACCGAGACCAATGCCAAGGCAGAGATCCCGCCGTTCGTCGACAGCGTGCTGCCGGTGGTGGAAGCCAAGCGGGCCGAACTGGTCGGCAACGATTTTGCGATCGGCGATCATATGCGCATCCTGCCGACACCCGGCCACACCCCGGGCCATGTCGCCTTCACCTTCGGCCGCGGCAAGGATGACGCGGTGTTTGCCGGCGATTTGATGCATTCGCCGATCCAGACGCATTATCCGGAGCTGTCGCCGAAGTTCGACGTCGACCCGACGCTGGCGGCAAAAACGCGCCGCAGCTTCCTGGAGCGCTATTGCGACACCGATACGCTGTGCTGCCCCGCGCATTTCCCCTCGCCGACGGTCGGCAAGATCAGGCGGAAGGGCAATGGGTTTGTGTGCGAGACGGTGAAGTAGGAGCTTGCTCGCTTCACCCTCCCCCTCCAGGGGAGGATAAGAAGACCACGTCCTCAATCAAACAGGCTCGGGGTGTGGTTCACCACCGCGCCTTCGATCTGCAGCATCTTCAGCTTGGTCACGACGCCACCATTGGCCGAGAAGCCGCCCGGCTTGTTGCCGGCCGCCAATACCCGGTGGCAGGGCACCACGATCGGGCACGGGTTGCGGCCGAGCGCCTGGCCGACATCGCGCGACAGCTCGACGCCGCCGAGCTGCTTGGCGATATCGCCATAGGTCACGGTTTTCCCGGGCGGGATTTTGCGCGCGATGTCGTAGACGCCGCGATTGAATGCCGGGACGCCGTCGAGATCGAGCACGATGTCGGCGAGGTCGTTCGGCTTGCCGGCGAGCAGCTCAATCATGCCGTCGATCGCATGCTGCACCTCGGCGGGCGGGGCCGCCTCGGTGACGTCGCCGTTGCGCTGGGCAATC
Organism: Bradyrhizobium uaiense; assembly: GCF_010811875.1. GTDB lineage: Bacteria > Pseudomonadota > Alphaproteobacteria > Rhizobiales > Xanthobacteraceae > Bradyrhizobium > Bradyrhizobium uaiense. The sequence goes on along the minus strand of NZ_VKHP01000264.1, from coordinate 4,335 downwards.
CGCTTGCGGGTCTTCTCCTCGGTGCCCATCGGCAGCTGCACGCCGGTGACGCCGTGCTCGCCCCAGACGACGCCGCAGGCGCCGATCATGGTCTCGAAGATTGCAAAATGCTGGCCGGTCATGGCTCGCTCCAGATGTTCGTTCAATAGCTCACGCGTGAGCCTGCTGTTGATCTGAAATCTAGGCTTGGAGAATGTTGCTATCCACCCGAATTCCGTGGGAACTTGGGCTGAATCAACAACATCTCCCGCCCTCCGCGAGCCCCCAATGCACAGTCTCCACGTCAACGGTTTCGACATGCCCTATCTCGATATTGGTCAAGGGCCTCCGCTGGTCTGCGTGCACGGCTCGCTGTGCGACTTCCGGATCTGGTCGGCGGTGCTCGGCCCGCTGACGCGATCGCATCGCGTGATTGCGGTCAGCCTGCGGCATTTCTTCCCGGCGCATTGGGACGGTGTCGGCGACACCTATTCGATCGCGCAGCATGTCGACGATGTGATCGCCTTCATCGAGGCCTTCAATACCAAGCCGGTCGACCTGATGGGGCATTCCCGCGGCGGCCATATCTGCTTCCGTGCCGCGCAACGGCGGCCGGACCTGCTGCGCAAGCTGATCCTCGCCGAACCCGGCGGCGAGCTCGACGCGACGCTTGATCCCGATTTCAAGCCGGGCCCCTCGCCGCTGGCAGCACGCTTCGCGGCATGCGCCGCGGAGATCGCCAAGGGCGACATCGACGGCGGCCTGCAGATGTTCATGGATGCGCTCGAAGGTCCCGGCGCCTGGAAGCGGATTCCGGCGACCTCAAAGCAACTGCTGCGCGACAATGCGACCGCCCTGATCGGCCAGACCCGCGACCAGCGCCCGCCATTCTCGAAGGCCGACGCGGAGGCGATCAAGACGCCGACGCTGTTCATCGGCGGCGCCAACACCAAGGGCGTGCTGCCGAAGGTGCTGCACGCGCTCGCCGCCAATGTGAAGGGGTCGCGCACCGAGATGATCCCGGGCACCACGCATCCGATGTTCGAGCAGGCTCCGCAGCGCTATTGCGAGATCGTGCTGGAGTTTCTCTCCGCGTAAAAGGTGCACCTCTCCCCCTGTGGGAGAGCGTAGGCCGCCTGGCGGCGGCTGTCCTCAAGAACGCTGAAGCAAAGCTTCAGCTATGTCGCATCGACAGATGCGATCCGGGTGAGGGGTCTGTCTCCGCGGAGAGAACCCCTCACCCGGCGCGATGCCGCTGCGCTCTATCGCGCCACCCTCTCCCACAAGGGGAGAGGGTGCACCGTCTGCGCAGCGAGAGGACTCCTCACACCTTCCACGCACCGACCGGCTGGCGCACGGCCACGTTCAGCCGGTTCCAGACGTTGATCGCCGCGATGCCGAGCACCAGAGACGCCAGCTGCTGCTCGTCGAAATGCTTGGCGGCGTCATCCCACACCGCGTCCGTCACCGGGTCCTCGCGGTCGCTGAGCCGGGTCACCGCTTCGGTCAGCGCCAGCGCGGCGCGTTCGGCTTCGGTGAAATACGGCGCGTCGCGCCAGGCGCCGACGGCGAACAGCCGCTCGTCGGTCTCGCCGGCGCGCCGGGCGAGCTTCGGGTGCATATCGACACAGACGCTGCAACCATTGATCTGGCTGGCGCGCAGATGGACCAGCTCGAGCAGCTTTTCCGGCAGCGCCTTCCTGGTGCTCTCGCTGAGCGCCTGCAGCGCCTTCATGGCATCGGGAACAACCATCACCGGGTGGTTCATGCGGGCTTTCATCATGTCACTCTCCTGATTTCTTTTTGACGCCGCCGTGCCGATCTGCTGTCACATCGGCCGACTTTCGTTCGTCAAGGCCATGACGGAGCGGACAAAGGGAATGTGACCGATGGACGAGAAGAATTCTCTCACCGAGCAGTTCCAGGCCAACCGGCCGCGCCTGCGGGCGGTGGCCTATCGCATGCTGGGCTCGACCGCCGAGGTCGACGATGCCGTGCAGGAGGCCTGGCTGCGGCTTGGCCGCACCGATGCCGCTGCGGTCGACAATCTCGGGGGATGGCTGACCACGGTGATCGCGCGGATCTGCCTCGACATACTCCGCTCGCGCAAATCGCGCCGCGAGGAGCCGATGGGCCCGCACGTGCCGGAGCCGATCGCGGACAATCCCTCCGAGCGCGAGGCCGAGATGGCGGATTCGGTCGGCGCGGCGCTGCTCGTGGTGCTGGAGACGCTGGCGCCGGCCGAGCGGCTGGCATTCGTGCTGCACGACATGTTCGCGGTGCCGTTCGAGGAAATCGCGCCGATCGTCGGGCGCACGCCGGCCGCCGCGCGGCAACTCGCCAGCCGTGCCAGACGCCGCGTGCAGGGCGCGCCGCCCGCACCGGATCCCGATCTCGGCCGCCAGCGCGGCATCGTCGAGGCCTTCCTTGCCGCATCCCGCAACGGCGATTTCGAAGGGCTGCTTGCGGTGCTGGCGCCCGACGTCGTGGTGCGCGCCGATCAGGCCGCGCAGCGGCTCGGCTCGCTGCCGGTGATCCGCGGCGCCGCAGCAGTCGCCGAAAGCTTCAAGGGACGCGCGCAGGCGGCGAAAACGGCGCTGGTCGACGGCGAGATCGGCGTCGCCGTCATCCTCGGCGGCGCGCTGCGTGTGGTGCTGCGGGTCACGATTGCGGGCGACAGGATCGCGGCAATCGATGCGACCGCCGAGCCCGCAGCGATCGAGGCACTCGATGTCGAGGTGCTCGATCGCACCTGACGCAGCAAAGTTGCGATGCTAGGCTCCTCCCTGCGCTCATGCAGGGAGGACATTCATGAAGCTATCCGTCAAATTGCTCGCGTCGGCCGGCCTGCTCACCCTCGCCTCGTCCTCCGCCTTTGCCGCCGCGGATGAAAAGCTGCGCGCGGCCGCCGAGCAGGCCCAGGCGGCCGTGATCGAGAGCCTGCACGACATGGTGCTGATCGAGTCGGGCTCCGGCGATGTCGAGGGCCTGAAGAAGATGGCCGACTACACCGAAGCGCGGCTGAAGGCGCTCGGCGCCAAGACCGAGCGGCGCAAGACCACGCACGGCGCCGGCGCCGACATGGTGATCGGCACCTTCGAGGGCACCGGCAGCAAGAAGCTGATGCTGATCGCACACATGGACACCGTCTATGAGCACGGCATCCTCGACACCCAGCCCTACAAGGTCGACGGCAACAGGATCTACGGACCCGGCATCGCCGACGACAAGGGCGGCATCGCCGTCATCCTGCATTCGCTCAAGATCCTGAACGACGCGGGATGGCGCGACTATGCGAAACTCACCGTTTCGTTCAATCCGGATGAAGAGGTCGGCTCGATCGGCTCCGGCGAGATCATCTCCGAGCTTGCCGATCAGCACGACGTGGTGCTGTCCTGCGAGCCGACGGTGGCGCCGCCGGTGGCCAAGAACGATAGCCTGCTGCTCGGCGCCAGCGGCACCGCGACCGGCGCGATGGACGTGAAGGGCAAGGCCTCGCATGCCGGTGCCGCGCCGCAGCTCGGCCGCAATGCGCTGCTCGAGCTCGCGCATCAATTGCTGCAGACCCAGGACGTCGCGAAATCCATCCCCGGCACGCAGCTGAACTGGACCACCGCGAAGGCCGGCACGGTGCGCAACCAGATCCCCGATCAAGCCAGCGCCGGCGCCGACATCCGCCTCACCATTCCGGACGGCGTGCAAAAGCTGCAAGCGGCACTCGACGAGAAGGTGAAGAACAAACTGATCCCCGACACCGAAGTGACCGTGGCAGTCGTCGCAGGCCGTCCGCCCTTCGTGGCCAACGATCGCGGCCGCGCACTCGCGAAGCAAGGACAGGCGATCTATGCCGAGCTCGAGCGCACGCTGGATATCGCTGAGATGACCGGCGGCGCGACCGATGCCGGGTTCGCCGGGCGCAGCGGCAAGGCGATCGTGGTCGAGAGCTTCGGCCTCGCCGGCTGGGGCTATCACGCCCGCGACGAATATATCGACACCAATTCGATCGTGCCGCGGCTCTATCTGATGACGCGGATTCTGATGGAGCTCGGCAAGGCGAAGTAGCGGGGGCGAGAGCGCACAACGGCAATTGGGTTGAGAGAGCAACGCCAATCGTTCGGCCAACAACCGGGGCCACCCCTCTCCCCAACCCTCCCCCGCAAGGGGGGAGGGAGCCTGATCCGTGTGCTCACCTCACGCGTTGATCGTCGCGGTGTGTCTCACGGATACCGCCCCTTGCGGGGGAGGGTCAGGGAGAGGGGTGCCGCTTGCTCCGCTGGAGAATTGAGACTGCCCCATCACCGCAACCGACGCGATCACGGCCGCCGAATCTCGGAAGAAATGAATATTCCTCAATCG
>NZ_VKHP01000263.1 GCF_010811875.1 Bradyrhizobium uaiense | reverse complement strand
GCTCGCACCTCAGGATGACGGAGAGGGGTCATCGGTCACGGGTCTAGCCCGCGGTGCGCCGCCGCGACGGCGCGCGAACCGGCTGACGGTTTGCCAATCCGATTTAATCAACGCTTCCTTCTTCGCCCGACTCCAGCCCTTGATCTGGCGCTCCGCAGCGATGCCGTCGGTGATGCGATCGAAGTGCTCCGACCAGACGAGCACCACTGGTCGCCGATTGTAGGTGTACCCGGGGAAAGCACCCGTATTGTGCTGATTGATGCGCGGGGAGAGATCATCACCCGTCGCGCTGCCGACATAGAGCGACTTGTCAGCGCAGCGAAGCATGTAGACGTAGATGCCCATCGTGATGATCCGGTGCGTACCGCGCATCGATCATGGCGCAAGCATTGCGAGGGTCAATGGACAAATATTGGCGGACGCTTGGTCAACTCGTGAACTGTGTGCCGTCATCCTGAGGCGCGAGCCTTGCGGCGCAATTGCGCCGCTGGGCGAGCCTCGAAGGATCGACGGCCCGGATATCTCAGCGCGTCTGGCTTCGTCGCGGCCATAGCACGGCCGTCGATCCTTCGAGACGGCCGCTGCGCGGCCTCCTCAGGATGACGGGTTTGACAGTGCTAACCGCAGCCCTCGCCCGAAGCCTACGGCTTCACGTTCTCGCCGAGCCACTGGATGGCGGCGTCGGCGCCGGCCTTGCCGTGCGGGATGTTCAGCGCGGTCAGCGCGACCTCGACGACGCCGAGCGTGCCGAGGATCATCGGCGCGTTGACGTGGCCCATATGCGCGATGCGGAAGGCCTGGCCTTGCAGGTCGCCGATGCCGGTGCCGAGCACCACGCCGCATTTCTCCTTGGCATAGCGCTGGATCGCGGCGGGATCGGCGCCCTTCACGGTCACGGTCGTCACGGTGTTGGAGCGCTCGGCCGGTTCGGCGATGTTGAAGCCGAGCACCTGGCCCTCGCCCCAGACGGCAACCGCGCGGCGCACGGCCTCACCGAGGAGACGATGCCGTTCGAAAGCATTCTCCAGGCCCTCAGCGTGGAGCATGTTGATCGCCTCGCGCAGCGCGAACAACAGGTGCACCGGCGCGGTGCCGGCATATTTGCGGTAGTGCTCGCTGCCTTCGCGCTCGGTCCAGTCCCAATAGGGCGTGCGCAGATCGGCCTTCTTGTGCGCGTCCCAGGCGCGGTCGCTGGCGGCGACGAAGCCGAGGCCGGGCGGCGTCATCAGGCCCTTCTGCGAGCCGGACATCGCGACGTCGACATACCATTTGTCCATCTCGAACGGCATGCAGCCGAGCGAGGCCACGGTGTCGACCATGAACAGCGCGGGATGGCCGGCCGCCTTGATCGCCTTGCCGATCGCCTCGATGTCGTTATAGGCGCCCGACGCGGTGTCGACCTGCACGGCGAGGATCGCCTTGATCGTGTGCTCCTTGTCGCGGCGCAGCCGCTCCTCGACCTCGGCCGGGCGGATCGCGCGGCGCCAGTCGCCCTTCAGCACCTCGACATCGGCGCCCATCGCGGCCGCTGCCTGGCCCCAGCCGATCGCGAAGCGGCCACTTTCGAGCACCAGCACCTTGTCGCCGCGCGACAGCACGTTGGAGAGCGTTGCCTCCCAGGCGCCGTGGCCGTTAGAGATGTAGATGTAGGACTTGCCCTTGGTGGCGAACAGGTTCGAGAGGTCGCGCAGCAGGCTTTCGGTCAGTTCGACCATCTCGCTGGAGTAGATGTCGAGCGCCGGGCGATGCATCGCCTGCAGCACCTGATCAGGCATCGTGGTGGGCCCGGGGATGGCCAGAAATTCCCGGCCCGCGCGAACGGTCATCGTCCTGTTCCTTTTGGGTAAAGCGCGCAAATCATGCGTGTGAGGGGTCAAGCGCCGAGGATATTCCATCACGGCTCGGATTGCGAGCAGGTCGAAGCAATCCAGCGTTTCCAAAAGCGCGGGGCACAGCCAGCCTCATTTGTCGATGGTCTCGACCACTGCGCGCCAGATCTGGTCCTTGAACTGGGTCGCGGCGGGGCTCGGGATTTGCTCGACGGTGCCGTGGTTCTTGGCGCAGGCCTCGACCAGGCGCAGCACCCAGATTTCGCCGTCGGTGTAATAGAGATCGCCGCCGCCATTATGCCCGTCGAAGGTCGGGCCGATGCCGGTGACCTGGTATTTCGCGGTGACCATGCCGGCGGACTCGAGGTCGGTCGCGAGCAGCGCGCGTTCGGCGTCGAGGTCGGGCGCGATGTGATGCGTCACCGCGCCGGTGTAATGACTGACGCCGACGCTGCGGTCGAGCGTCGCAGCACCAAGCCACACCGGGCGTTTTTCCTGGCCTTGGTCGAGCACTCGCCAGAACCGGACATGGTTGCGCCGATCCGCGCTCGATCCGACCGGCCGCTCGAAGGCGAGGTCCTCGCGGCGGTCGAGATAGAACAGGTTGCTCACCGGCGCATCCTTATAGGGACGATCGAGCAGCACGGAGCCGACGATCTCGATCGAGGATTTCAGCGTGACCGGATCGGCCGGAAACCAGCCGGCCTCGTGCATCGCGCAGACCACGTCCTTGGTGTCGCCGATCAGCCCGACATTCATGGGATCGCCGGGAATGCCCTGCGCGGTGCGGGTCACCATCGGCAGATTGGCCAGGCCCTTCTGATGTTCATAGTGCGTCCACAACGCCGGCAGCACCAGATAGGCCGCGATCAGGTAGACGGCCAGCACGAACAGCAGCAGCTGCAGATAGCGCAGGCGCTTGCGACGGCGTGCCGCAGGCGGAATGGTCTCGACATCGGTCACGGCACACGCCTTCCGGATCGGGGCGTCACGCGCCTCAACGCCGCGTCTCGCGACAGCCGGCGGCTTCGGCTTCCTCGACCGAGCAGAACCAGCGCGTGCCCTTGCTGATCTTCATCTCAATCTTGGCATACCAGCGGCTGGTCTGCTGGTGAAAGATGCATTCGCCGGAGCGGTTGACGTTGCCCTTGATGGTGCAGTCGGGCGAGGGCGCCACCGGGCCGGAGGCCGAGGCGAGCAGGATGGCATTGGCGCTCTCCGGCGGCTTCACGGCGCCGAGCACGGTGGTCTTCTTGTTGCGCACGCGCCAATCCCACGGCGCGATGAACGCGCCCTGCCACATCCCGGCCTTGGCTTCGCGCGCCGCTTTCTCGTCCGGTTCGTAGTCATGCGAGATGCGGGTGAAAGCCAGCGCCCAGCCATTGCTGACCATCCACTTCTGGATGTCCTCGCCATCGACCTCGCAGCGCGCGATGGTACGGCCGCGGCGATCGACCGAGCGGGCATGGCAGGTCCAGCTCTTGTGGCCGGCGTACTTGATCAGCTCGTCGCGCGCGGCGACGCCACAGGTCCAGCGTTCGCCCTTGGTGTTGAGGCAGAGCTGGTCGGTCGACGGCGCGTCGATGCCGCCGAGCCGGATCTTGACGCTGCCAATCATGACCTGGTCGCCGTCGCGGATCTTCGGCACGCCGGTGATGTCGGCCGCGACAGCCAGCGTCGGCAGCGACAGCAGCAGGCCAGCAGTGAGCAGCGTCTTGAACATCGGCATTCCCGGCCAGTTCTTTTCGTTCAGAGGTTCTTGTCGTTCAAAGGCTTTGGCGATCAGTGCCCAACGATTGTGCGGGCAATTGGGCAACCGTGCCAGTGGTGTTGTGTTTCCGCCAGTTTCAACTTCGCGTCATTCCCCCATGAATGCGTCGTTCATCTTGGGGAGCCGCTGCGCTCTACCCATCCTACACCGCAGCTATTCGCCGCTTCGCCAGCGCGAGGCCCATCAGCACGAAGGCCGACGTCACCTCAGGCCCGCCGACCAGGATGCGCGTCGGCGTCTTCATCTTGTTCCACTCGTAGGCCTTGTAAGGTCCCTTGCGGCCGCCCTCGCCGAGGCCCTGTACGATGCAGTGCAGCGCCGGCGTGAAGCTCGAGACCTCGGCGCCAAGATGCGCCAGCGCCATCAGCGCGAGCGCGGCGTCGAACGGGTTCATCTCATGTGCGATCAGTTCGCCCTCGACGTAGCCGAGCACGCGGGCGCGGATCAGCGCAAACACGTTGCCGGGATCGATGATGCGCTGCGCCGCCAGCGGCAGCGCGATGAAGGCGGCGTAGCAGCGGCCGAAATAGGCCGAATAGAGTTCGGGCAGATAATAGATGTGCGAGCGCGGATTCCTGAACGCGCCGCTTTCGACCAGATTCTTCTGGAAGGCGATGATGCGGTGCACCGTTTCCAGCCGCTGCGGCGTCTCGATGATCTGCCAGCGGGCGAGGTTGCGGAACGAGACCTCGAGGATGTCGAGGTTCAGCGTCGGGTCGAGGTCGTTGCCGTAGGGCCGCTCGCCCTCGAGATTGTCGATCCAGGTGACGACGCCGCCCTCATAGTCGATGTTGTCGTTGAGCGGCACGGTGACGCGCGGCTCGTTGGCGCCCGCGCGTACCTGATAGCCGCGGTAGAAATCGAGCAGCGGCTGCTCGAGGATCGGATCGTCGGAGCCGGCTTGGGTTGCGGCCGAGAACGAGCACGCCGTGGTGTCGCAGTCGGGCACATAGATGCCGAAGCCGAGGTCCTGCTTGATCTGGGCGAAGAAGCGCGAGAAGCGCGGATGCCGCCCCGGCGCCAGCGCGGTGATGACCTTCACGACGGAGCCGTCATGCGACGGCACCTCCTCGGCGCTGGTCTTCAGGCAAAACTCCACCATCTCCGTAGTCGCGCGCCGCGCGGTATCGGCCTGATCCGGTGACGCCAGCCCGGTCTCGACAAAGCCGAGCAGCGCCTCGGTGAAGAACGCATCGTAATAGGCCGAGCGGTGGCGGATCTGCACCGGCTCCCACATCGGCTCGGCGATGCCGTGCCATGAGGGGTTGATCAGCGCGCGCGCCGGCGAATGCGCGATGAAGACCCGCGCCAGGCTGAACAGCAGCGTCGAGTTCTTGTAGCCGCGTGCGTTGAGGCCTGTCAGCGCCATCAGCATCTCGCGCCCGCCGACATCTGCATCGCCGATCAGATTGAACGCGGCGTAGGTCGGGATGAAGCCGTTTTTGCCGAACGAGCGCAGCAGATGCGCCCCCGTGGTGCGGATCACGCGGTCGATCTCGGCCATCTCGGGCGGTCGCGCCGGCGCGGTTGCGGCCGGCGGGGCAGGGTGGCGCACGCCGATGCCGTCCATCAGCTCGGCGACGGGCGCGCCGATCGCCGCCCAATCCGGCGTCTCGACGTCACGCGCCTGGGTCAACGCCGCGCGCAGGCAAGCAAGCCGGTCCGGGTCCTTCAGCGCAGGCAGGCTGGTGCGGCGGAGCAGCGCGCGCAGCGGCGGATTGCCGAGCGCGGTCCGGTAAAATTTTCCGAGATGGGCATCGCCCCCGCGATAGGCCTGCAAAACGGGGTCGCAGACCTCGTAAAGCGACGGACCGTCCTTTTTGGCGGTCAGCGCCCGGCACACGGTACCGGCGATCTCGTGAAGGCCCAAGAAGCTCAAAGCATCCCCTTCTCAAGGAACCGGTTAACGCCGCCGCCCCGGCGGTGTTTCCCCCGGTCTTCCCCCAAACGTGCAAGCCTTTGGAAAGCTACATGAATCGGGACGAAATACAAATGTGATCGAGGTCACGTAACGGGATTTTAACGGCGTCAATGGCCTCTGCCGGGCGGCAGCATGCGCCAAACCGGGTTGCCCCGGCCGTCCGTCCGGGTTAAGGGAATGTTTGTTGCGGCGCCGCAAATTGAGATCAATTCAACGGCACACACACCTCAACCCCATTAAACCTGATCGTCACTGACGCGACTAACTGGCGCGATTTCGCTCGAACGCCATCGGGATAGAGATTGGGACTAGAACGTTATGAACCTTAGGCAGCTTCATATTTCCCGTCGCACCATCGCCGTTTGTGTGGCGGTGGCCGGCACGGTGTCGCTGGCGATCGGCGCCCATGCTGCGCTCAACAAGCGCACCCTCGATGTCGCCAAGGGGACCGTCGCAGGCGCCGTCGCCACCGGGCAGACCGGCAACATCCCGACCGGCACCTCCCGTCTCGCGCTCATCATCGGCAACGGCCACTATCCGGACGCCGCGGCCCCGCTGGCCCAGCCGATCAACGATGCCCGCACCCTGTCGTCCGCGCTGCGCCGCGAGGGCTTTGACGTCGACGTGGTCGAAGATGCGACCAAGGACGACATGTTCCGCGCGGTCGAGCGCATGAAGGCCAAGATCCGCCCCGACACCGTCGTGATGCTGTTCTTCGGCGGCTACGGCGTGCAGGTCGGTCGTGAGAGCTACATGATCCCGGTCGATGCCACGATCTGGAAGGAAGCCGACGTCAAGCGCACCGGCGTCAGCGTCGATTCCGTGCTCGATGCGATGAAGGAGCGCGGCGCCAAAGCAAAGCTCGTCGTGCTCGATGCCTCGCGCCGCAACCCCTATGAGCGCCGCTTCCGCGCGTTCTCGCACGGCCTCGCGCCGATCAGCCCGCCGGAGAACACCATCGTGCTGAGCTCGGCGACGCCGGGCAAGGTCGCCGACGACGGCAAGGCGCCGAACAGCGTGCTGGTCTCCGAGCTGCTCAACAATCTCAACGCCCAGACCGGCGCCGAAAGCGCCTTCAACAAGACCCGCGTCGCGATCTCGCGCGCGAGCGAAGGCGAGCAGGTGCCGAGCGTCTCCTCGTCGCTGCTGGAGGACATCAAGCTCGGCGGCTGAGGCTTTCTCGGCTTGTCATGCGCGGGTGAGGCTCGCGCATCCATTCCCAAACTACTCGCATGCAGTGCGGAGAGAACCCCTCTCCCCACCCTCCCCCGCAAGGGGGGAGGGTGCCTGACATGCGTGCCCACCGTATCGATTGCACCGTTCTTGTGAGGAAGCCACTGACGGTAGGGTTCCCTCCCCCCTTGCGGGAGAGGGTTCGGGAGAGGGGTGCCGCTTGCTCCGCTGCGTGACGCATCCTACGCGCCGAAATAGCCGAGGCTATCCTGCTTCCACTGTGCTCGATCGCAGCCGCGCTATTTCGCGTCGGCGCTCGCACCGACCGGCCGCACCGGGTCGCCCTCGCGCAGCAGCGCGCCGGCGCGGGCGACGACGATGTCGCCTTCCTGGATGCCGTCGCGGATCTCGACCTGGCCGGCCGACATCAGGCCGGTCTCGACCCGCCGCGTCTCGACGCGGCCGCCGCGTACCACCTGCACCACGGTGCCGGCGGTGGAATACAGGATCGCGGTCAGCGGCACCGCGACGCCGCAGCTCTGCCCGGTCTTGATCTGCGCGCGGCCGGACGAATTCACCAGCAGCCGCTGGTTCGATCCGATGCCGACGAACACCTGGCCGAGCTGGCTGTTCGGCTCGATGGTCGGTGCGATCATCCGCACCTTGCCGTCCATCTCGCCGGCGCCGATGATCTTCAGCCGCGCGGTCTGCTCGGTCTTCAGCTTGGCGATGTCGCGAGTCGGCACCATGCCGACGAGGTCGTATTCGCTTCTGGCAATGATCGAGAACAGCGCATCCTTGCCCGAGGCCGGGCTGCCTACGATCGCCGACGATGCCGAGATCGTGCCCGCCACCGGTGCGGTGAGGTTGATCGAGTTGGCGCCGTCGGTCAGCCGCGCCAGCACCTGGCCCGCGGTGACGGTGTCGCCGGGATCGGTCTTCACCTCCGCCACCTTCAAGCCGAAGCGGTCGGGCCGGATCTGCTGCTCGTCGCGCGGCAGCACGATGCCCGAGACCTCGACGATGTTGCCGAAGCAGAATTTTGACGCCTTCAGCACGGTGACGGCGGCGCCCTTCGGCACGGCGTCCGCTTCGCCGGCGGCAGAGGCGGGCGAAGCAGCAAGAGCAAGCAGCGCGGAGGCGGCGAGGGCGGCAGCGCGCAGGCGAGGCAAAATCATCGGCGAACTATTCCCAAAATGCAGCGCGTTTTCGAGCGAAGTGGGTACCGGTTCGCGTGAAGAAAACGCGTCAATTGAAGCCCCTCCTGAATACCAGATGCGGACTTGCCGAGCCAGCCGGCTGCACTGTGGCCGGCGCCGTGTCGGCACGGCCCGCATCCGCGGCGAGCTCCAGCTTCGCCAGTTCCTCGGCGCGCCAGATGTGCCGCAGGATCTCCGGGTTGACCCGGTCGGCATGCGTCACCGGCAGCATGTGGCCGGCCGCCGGCAGATGCCGCAGCTCGGCGCCATCAATCAGCGCGGCGAGCTTTGCGACAATGCGCTGCGTCACATAGGGCGACAGCCCGCCAGACACCACAAGCGTCGGCACCCGTACAGCGCGCGCGGCGGCCGCCACGCCGTCGAGATCGAGCGCGGCGTTGAAATCGTAAGGCAGCTTGTCGGCCTGCTCGATCATCCGCAGCCGCCCGCTCGGCGAGAACTGCTCGCGCGGGCCGGAGCCGGCCCAGAACGCGGTGAACGCCTCGACCGCCTCCAGCACGGCGCCGTCGATAATATCCTGCGACACGATCTGCGCGATCCGCGCAAAGCGATCGTACAGCCGCGCGTCGGCGGGCGTATCGCGGAGCAACGTGGGTAACACAGGCTCGATCAGCGTCAGGCTGCGAATCCGCCGCGTATAAGGCGAAGTGGTCGCCAGCCGAAACGCGATCGCCCCGCCATAGGAATGCCCGACCAGATGGATCGGCCCGCTGGCCTTGGCGAGCCAGGGCTCGAGCTGCGCAATCTCGCCATCCAGCGTCCGCGGCCAGTCGCGCCCGCAGGCGGCGACGCCATAGCCGGAAATATCCGGCGCCAAGAACTGACAGCCCGTGAGCGCGGCCGCAAGCTTCGTCCATTGCCGTCCCGACCCCAGCGAGCAGTGCAGCGCCACCACCGCCGCCGCCGCGTGCGTCCCGCCCAAACCCGTCATCAACACCGTCCTGCTTGTTCTTGTTGTCGCTAGGCGCGCGTTCGCACGCGCCCGTCATGACGCGAGCGAGACGGGGGATGGGTTATTCCCGGGAGGGGCGTGATCGTGATCGCGGACGTGATCAGATTCACTGGATGTTGATTTGAGGCTCGCGAGGGTTCGCGGAAGTGAAAGCAAGCGTCGCAACAATCCATGCATCCGCAGACGCCGACTGGACTGCTTCGCTGAGCCTGTCATCGGGCGCGCGTTCGCGCGACCCGTTGGCTCGCGATGACGGGGATTGTTGCAGCGTCAGCGCACGATGCGCTTCACCCGCGGCTTCTTCTTGGCAGCGACGGCCGGCTCCGCATCAGTTTCAGCGGCGGCCTTGGCTTCGCGCGCTTCGCGCAGCGCGCGCAGGCGCTCCATGTTCTTGCGCACGGCGAGCGCGTCGCGCTCGACGTCGGCCATGGCGCGGGCGCCTTCCTCGGCGGCCAGCCGCTGGCGCTCGGCTCGCTCGAGGCTTGCGGGCGATGGGGCGGGCTTGCTGGCGGTCATCGGCATCCCTTCAAAAGTGAGATCTTGCGCGGAGGTCTGCGTCCGTCGCGCGAGATGGCGACACGGCGCGCCGCGGGATCACGCGGAATAAAGATACGCAAAAACCCGCCCAATCCGGTGGGACCGAGCGGGTCGCGACGTCATCCCAGTACATCCGTGGAATGACGAGGGGCACGATCCCCCGCTTGAAACGCAAAGCGTTTGCGCGGGGGCATGCCGATCAAGAGCCTCAGACGATCTGAAGGTTCTCGGCGCTGGTCTTGCCGCGCATCTTGTCGGTCTTCAGCTCGAACGAAACCTTCTGGCCTTCAGCCAGACCGGTCAGACCGGCGCGCTCGACGGCGCTGATGTGAACGAACACATCCTTGCTGCCATCGCTCGGCTCGATGAAACCAAAGCCCTTCTGGCCGTTGAACCACTTCACAGTACCTGTTGCCATCTTCTCTTCTCCAAAATGCGCTGATGCGCAGTGCTGCGCAAAATTGCGCATCATCGATTGAACTCACGATGTCTTTGGAGGAGGGCCGTTCTGACCATTCAACAAGGCACAACGGCTAATCGAATGTCGCAAATATACACACTTTCCGTGTGAATGCAAGGTTCTGGCGGTAGCCGGTTCCGCCGTGGCTCACTCCGCCGCAGTCGCTTCCGCGCTCGGTTCCGCCTTCCAGGTCAGGATTTCCGCGGCCAGGATCGGGTGATTGAAGCCCTTCAGCACGAGATCGTCGATGGCCCGGCCCTCGACATGGGGCTCGACCATGCCGTAGACGCGGCGGCTCACCACGATCTGGCCCGCCTTGGCCTCGCCACACAGGCGGGAGGCGAGGTTGGTGACGCCGCCGATCGCGGCATATTCCAGCCGCTGCTCGAAGCCGACCTGGCCGAGCGTGGCATAGCCGAGTGCGATCCCCATGCCGAAGCCGAGGCTGTGCCCGCGGTTGCGCCACTTCTCGGTCAGCGCGCCAATGGTGTCGCGCATCTCGACCGCCATCTTCACCGCGCGCAGCGTGTGGTCTTCGAGCTGAATCGGCGCGTTGAACAGGATCATCACGCCGTCGCCGGCATAGCGGTCGAGCGTGCCTTCATATTTGAAGATCAGCTTGCCGAGCGCCGCGTGATATTCGCGCAGCACGTTCATCGCCTCTTCCGGCTCGGTCGCCTCGGTGAAGGCGGTGAAGCCGCGCAGGTCGCAGAACACCACAGTCACTTCACGCCGGTGACTGTCGAGCAGTCCCTTATGACCGTCGGAGGAGGCGATGAGCTGCGCCACCTGCGGCGCCAGGAAACGCTCGAGCTTGCGGATGCGCTCGATCTCGCCGAGCTGGGTCTCGACGCGCGCCTCCAGCGACTTGTTCCAGTCGGTGAGCTGCTCGGTCTGTTCGCGGAGCTTGTCGGCCTGCTCGCGCACGGTGGAATTGGCCTGCTCCAGCGCGTGGCTCTTCTGGTCCACCTCGGTGAACAGCCGCGCGTTGCGCATCGCCAGCACCGCCTGGTGCGCGAAGGTCTTCATCAGCCCGATCATGTTGGCCGGGAAATCGCCGGCCGCCTTGCGCAGCACCACCAGCGCGCCGAGCACGCCCTGTTGGTCGACCAGCGGCACGACAAGCACGGAGTGGAAGCCGGCGCCGACCACGACATCACGCAGCGGATGATCGGGTTGGTCATCAGGATTTGCGGCGAGATCGGGAAACGCCAGCGGCTCGCCGTTCGCTGCCGCCACGGCAAGCGGGCTGTTCGCCGCATCGATCGCGCGATGATGGCCTTCGGCCTCGCCATCGATGCCGATCGATTGGGTCAGGTTGAAAGTGCGGTGCGCCGCGTCATAGCCATAGATCAGCACCGCATCGGCATGGGTGATCTCGAGCGCGCGGGCGGCGACCGTCGGCAGCACGGCGTTGAGGTCGAGCGAGGATGCGACGGCGCGGCCGACCTCCTCCAGCACCTTCAGCTCGTTGATCGATTGCGCGAGGTCGCGGGTGCGCTCCTTCACCTTGGCCTCGAGATCGGAATAGGTCTCGGCAAGCTGCCCCGCCATGCTGTTGAACTGCCCGGCGAGCTCCTCCAGCTCGTCCGCGGTCTTCACCTCGATGCGATGGCCGAAGTCGCCGGCCCCTAACCGGCGCGCGCCGGCGCGGAGCGCGGTGATCGGCACCAGCATGCGCCGCGCCAAAATCGTGCCGGCGATGATCGCGACCACGAGGCCGAGCGCGATCAGAAGCGCGATGCGTACCAGCTGGTCGCGGATCGGCGACAGCGCCTGCGCGGTCGGCTGCTCATAGAAGACGTGCCAGCCGAGGTTCGGCGCAGCGGTCGCGGCCGTCAGCACGGCGTTACCGTCGATGTCCTTGCCGGAGGCGACGGGCCTGCCTTTGGGCGACAGCACGGCGGCGACCTGCGGCAGCGCGGCGAGATCCTTGCCGACCTCGGGCCCCTTCGACGAACTCGCCAGCACGCGGCCCTTGCCGTCGACGACATAGGCATAGGCGACGTGGCCGACCTGGGAATCGCTGAAATAGTCGGCCAGGAAGCGAAGGTCGATCTCGGCCACGGTGACGTCGGCGTTGAAGCCGGCATGCTGCTCGCCGATCGACATGAACGGCCGCTCGTCACGGAAATAGGCCGGCGCGTAGGCGGTGCCGCGGTTGACCGTCTCGGTGAAGCGCAGGTCGCGGGAGAGGTCGGCGTTGGAGTTCACGGTGACGGTCTGGCGCGACAGCCGCAGCACCTCGTGGCCGCTGGCATTGATCAGGGTGAGCTGGCTCACCGCCGGCACCTGGCCGAGCAGC
>NZ_VKHP01000262.1 GCF_010811875.1 Bradyrhizobium uaiense | reverse complement strand
CCCCCGGCGTGGGCGGTGGTGACAGCCTCACTGCGGGCGCCTGAGATATCGGAGTTGGTTGTCTGCGAACTCGTCGCCGCCCCTGGCCCTCTCCCGCCCCCCCGATCCGCCCGCAACTCGCCGTGTCAGGCGTGATTTTCCGTGACGGCAAGGTGCTGCTGGTCCGCCGTGCCCGCTCGCCGGGCAAGGGCTTCTATTCGCTGCCCGGCGGCCGGGTCGAGTTCGGCGAAACGCTGCACATCGCGTTGCACCGGGAGATCGACGAGGAGACCGGCCTGCGGGTCGATGTCCTCGGCCTCGCCGGCTGGCGCGAGGTGCTGCCGACCGGTCCCGGCACCGGGCATTACCTGATCATGACGTTCGCGGCGCGCTGGGCCTCCCGCGAGCCCGTGTTGAACGACGAGCACGACGATTTCAAATGGCTGGCGCCGGAGGAGATCGGCGACCTCAAGGTCACCGGCGGCCTCCACGAGGTGATTGCGGCCGCCCGGCGGCTGGTTTGAGGCCTGTTTCCGGGCGTTCCCGCCTTGCCTCGGGCGCATTGAGGGGGCATACCACGGCCATTCCGGAACCCCTGATGATCAGAGCCTTTCTCGCCGTTGTGATCCTGATGTCGGCATGCCTTGCGACGCCCGCCCGGGCGCAGGACGCGGCTGCGCCGTTCGACGGCGACCTGCAACGGCTGGCCGAGATCCTCGGCGCCCTGCACTACCTGCGCGGCATCTGCAACGCCAACGAGGGCGCCAAATGGCGCAACGAGATGCAGGCGCTGATCGACGCCGAAACCCCCTCCGGGGACCGCCGCGCCCGCATGATCGCGGGCTTCAACCGCGGCTATAACGGCTTCCAGCAGACCTACCGGACCTGCACCCCCGCAGCCAGCGTGGCGATCCGCCGTTACATCGAGGAAGGCTCCAAGATCTCGCGCGACCTGACGGCCCGCTATGCCAACTGAGCGCGCGATCTTCTTCGACCTCGACGGCACCCTGACCGACCCGAAGCCCGGCATCACCGGCTCGATCCAGTATGCCCTGGAAAAGCTCGGCCGGCCCGTTCCCACGCAGGACGAATTGACCTGGTGCATCGGGCCGCCCTTGCGGGCGAGCTTTGCGATGCTGCTCGGCGGCGACGAGCTCGCCGACCACGGGGTTGAGCTCTACCGCGAGCGGTTCGGCGATGTCGGGCTGTTCGAGAACCGCGTCTATCCCGACATCGCGGAGGTGCTGGCGGCGTTGCGGCAGCGGCCGGGCCGGATGTTCGTGGCGACCTCGAAGCCGCACGTGTTCGCGACCCGGATCATCGCGCATTTCGGGCTCAGCGGCTATTTCGACCACGTGTTCGGCTCGGAGTTCGACGGAACCCGCGTCAACAAGGTCGAGCTGCTGGCCTATGCGCTGGAGCAGACCGGGGCCGATCCGGGTAACGCCCTGATGATCGGCGACCGCAGCCACGACGTCATCGGCGCCAATCGTAACGGCATCCGCGCCGTCGGCGTCACCTATGGCTACGGCACGCCCGAGGAGCTGGTTGAGGCCGGCGCCAGCCATCTCTGCGCCTCGCCGCGCGCGGTGCTGGACCATATCCACAGCTCATTCGGCTGATGGAGGCCGGGATATCCGGAATTCCCCTTTAAATGCCGTCGCGCGCGTTAACCTTTTCGAAAGAAGTGGGCTAGGCGGTACCCGCATGCGTGATACATCTCGCGCGTCGCAGTGGTTCGCTCCTCGAGCCGCGCGCATCCATTTTGCAGAGTTTCATGCGCCATCCAGCGTCCTTTCCCCTTCACCAAGAAGACCCGCGACCCGACCACGAGCAGAAGCAGGCTGCGCTGAGCTATCTGAACGAGGCCTGGGCGGAAGCGCTTCATGATGGCGTCGACGGCGACTGCCTCGCGCAAGCGAGCCTGTTTGCGGCGCTCGCCGAGCTCGTCAACACCTATGGCGAGGATGCGGTGGCGAAGTTCGCCGAGGGTCTCGCCGCGCGCGTGCGCAACGGCGAGTTCTCGCTGGCGCTCGCCAGACAGTAATCCCGCAAAACGTTTTCGAGCGAAGTGGGCACCTGTTCGCGTGCAGAAAGCGCGATAAGGAATCTAGCGCATTTGATGCGCTAGGCCTTCAGCGTCTCAAGGAACCGGACCGGCTCCCCCAGCGACGGCGTCGTGACCTCGCCCTGCCACATCACCCGCCTGCCGCGCACGAAGGTGCCGACCGGCCAGCCCTGCACCCGCACGCCGTCATAGGGCGTCCAGGCTGCGCGCGAGGCGATCCATTTGTTGGTAATGGTCTCGCTGCGCTTGAGATCGACGATGGTGAAGTCGGCGTCGTAACCCGCCGCGATGCGGCCCTTGCAGGCGATGTTGAACAGCCGCGCCGGCCCCGCGCTGGTGAGGTCGACGAACCGTTGGAGCGACAGCCGCCCGGCGTTGACGTGATCGAGCATCAACGGCACCAGCGTCTGCACACCGGTCATGCCTGAGGGCGAGGCCGGATAGGTCTTCGACTTCTCCTCCAGCGTATGCGGCGCGTGATCCGAGCCCAGTACGTCGATGATGCCCTGCTCGATACCGTACCAGATGCCGGCGCGGTGATCGGCCGAACGCACCGGCGGGTTCATCTGCGCCAGGGTGCCGAGCCGCTCATAGCACTCGGGCGCGGCCATCGTCAGGTGGTGCGGCGTCGCCTCGCAGGAGGCGACATCCTTGTGGTCGCGCAGATAGAGAATCTCTTCCTTGGTCGAGATGTGCAGCACGTGGATGCGCTTGCCGGTTTCGCGCGCGAGATTGACCAGCCGCTCGGTCGCCATCAGCGCCGCGGTCTCGTCGCGCCATACCGGATGCGAGCGCGGATCGCCCTCGATGCGCAGCGGCTTGCGCTCGTTGAGGCGGTATTCGTCCTCGGCGTGGAACGCGGCGCGGCGCCGGATCACCTGAAAGATCCGCCGCAGGCTCTCGTCGTCCTCGACCAGCAGCGCACCGGTGGAGGAGCCGATGAACACCTTGACGCCGGCGCAGCCCGGCGCGCGTTCGAGCTGCGGCAGATCCTGCACGTTCTCGCGGGTGCCGCCGATGAAGAACGCAAAATCGCAATGCATGCGGTGGTGGCCGCGCTTGATCTTGTCGGTGAACGCCGCTTCCGTGACCGTCAGCGGATTGGTGTTCGGCATCTCGAACACCGCAGTGACCCCGCCCATCACGGCGCTGCGCGAGCCGGTCTCGAGATCTTCCTTCTGCGTCAATCCGGGCTCGCGGAAATGCACCTGGGTGTCCATCACGCCGGGCAGGATGTGCAGGCCCTTGCAGTCGACCACCTCGCCGGCCGAGGCCTGGCCGAGTGAGCCGATCGCGGCGATACGGCCATTCATGACGCCGATATCGCGCACGCCCTCGCCGTCCTGATTGACCACGGTGCCGGATTTTAGAATGGTGTCAAAATGCTGATTCATCGGTCCTCGGCGCCCGCTTTCCGCTGTCGCGCGGGCCTTGTTCGCCGCACTCTAGCGCCTTAGCTTGGCAGGGGATATCCGCGAGGACCGCGTTTCCCAAGGAACTTGGAAAAGAGCCAATTTTGCGAATGAAAGCAGCGTTTCTTCCAGATCGGGGCGTGATCAAGGTTTCCGGCGAGGACGCCCGCAACTTCCTCAACGGCCTCATTACGACCGACGTCGAACAGTTGCAGCCGGGGCAGGCCCGGTTCGGCGCGCTGCTGACGCCGCAGGGCAAGATCATCGTCGATTTCCTGATCACCGAGATACCCACCGGCCATGGCGGCGGCTTCCTGATCGACGCACCGCGCGCGCTCGCCAAGGGGCTCGCCGACAAGCTCGGCTTCTACAAGCTGCGCGCCAAGGTCGTGGTCGAGAACCTCTCAGACAGTCTCGGTGTGTTGGCGGCCTGGGATGGTGAGCCGGCGGCGACACCCGATCTCGCCTTCGCCGATCCGCGCAACCCGGCGCTCGGCTGGCGCATCCTGATCCCGGAAGATCTGAAGCAGAAGCTTGCCGAGCTGATCGGCGCCGACCTCGTCGACAACAGCGCGTATGAGGCGCATCGGATCGCGACCGGCGTGCCGCGCGGCGGGCTCGACTTCATGTATGGCGACGCCTTCCCGCACGAGACCAACATGGACCACCTGCACGGCGTCGATTTCGACAAGGGCTGCTATGTCGGCCAGGAGGTGGTGTCGCGCATGCAGCATCGCGGCACGGCGCGAACCCGCACGGTGAAGGTCATTCTCGATGGTCCCGCCCCCGAGGCGGGCGCAACGATCCTCGCCGGCGACAGGCAGGTCGGCACCATCGGCTCGACCGCAGGGCAAAACGGCCTCGCGTTGGTGCGCATCGACCGCATCGCCGATGCGCTCGATGCCGGCCTCGCGCTGACCGCGGGCGGCCTGTCGCTTCACCTCGCCGACCCCAACGTTGTCCGCCCCGCACCCAAGCAGACCGTCGCATGAGCCGTACCGCGAAGCTGCATCCCGACGGCAAGACGCGATGCCCCTGGCCGGGCGAGGACGCGTTCTATATCGCCTATCACGACAATGAATGGGGCGTGCCGGAGTATGACGACCGCGCGCTCTACGAAAAGCTGATCCTCGACGGCTTCCAGGCCGGCCTGTCCTGGATCACGATCCTGCGCAAGCGCGAGAATTTCCGCAAAGCCTTCGACGATTTCCAGCCCGAGAAGATCGCGCGCTACACCGACAAGAAGGTGCATGCGCTGATGAACGACGCCGGCATCGTTCGCAACCGCGCCAAGATCGAAGGCACGGTGGCGAGCGCCAAGTCGTATCTCGAGATCATGGAGAAGGGCCCCGGCTTCTCGAAATTCCTGTGGGACTTCGTCGACGGCAAGCCGAAGGTCAATCAGTTCAAGAGCACCGCGAGCGTCCCCGCTTCGACGCCGGTCTCGATCAAGGTCTCCAAGGAGCTCGGCGCACGCGGCTTCAAGTTCGTCGGCCCCACCATCGTCTACGCCTTCATGCAGGCGACCGGCATGGTCAACGATCACCTCGTGACCTGCTTCTGCCACGAGTCTTGCAGCGGCAAGCTCCGCAGCCCGCGGCTCAAGAAGAAATGACTTCGCGTAAATCGACGGAGACCACCCGCGCCTGGCAGCGGATGCTATCCGGACGCCGGCTGGACCTGCTCGACCCGTCGCCACTCGATATCGAGATCGTCGACATTGCGCATGGACTCGCGCGGGTCGCGCGCTGGAATGGCCAGACTTCAGGCGCGCACATCTTCTCGGTGGCGCAGCACACGCTGCTGGTTGAGGCCGTGATGCGCCAGCAGACGCCGCGCGTCGACATCAGCCACCGTCTCGCCGCGCTGCTGCATGACGCACCGGAATATGTCATCGGCGACATGATCTCACCGTTCAAGGCGGTGCTGTCAGGCGAATACAAGGTGGTGGAGAAGCGGCTGCTGTCGGCGATCCATATCCGCTTCGGCCTGCCTGCGGTGCTGGCGGACGAGATCACCCAGCAGATCAAGGCCGCCGACCGCGGCGCCGCCTATCTCGAGGCGACGCATCTGGCAGGATTTTCGCAAGCCGAAGCCAAGCGCCTGTTCGGCCGCGATCCGCAATTGCCCGAAGCGACCGAGCGCGACTATCTGACGCCATGGACCGCAGCGCGGGCCGAAAAGCAGCTTCTCGAACGCTTCAAGGCGCTGGACGCGTCATAGGCGTGGCTGCGAGAAGTCTGTGGCCGGTTGCGCCGCAAAACGAAGGGCAGACATGGCGGCACCCGGCTTTGCCCACCGGGACCAGCCCGTTATAATCGGACCCGCCCGATAGCCAAGGACCATCATGCTTCACGTCTGCTCGCTTGCCGCGCTCTCCGACACGGTTCGTGCCACCGGCGCCAGCCATGTGCTGACCGTGATGGCCAATGTCGACCAGGTGCAGCGCCCGCCCTCGGTGCTTCCGGCCAATCATCTGAAAGTGTCGATGGACGACATCGTCGAACAGATGGACGGGTTCGTTGCGCCGAACGAGACGCATATCGAGCGCGTGCTGACTTTCGTGCGCGGCTGGGATCGCCGCGCACCGATGGTGGTTCATTGCTACGCGGGCATCAGCCGCTCGACCGCAAGCGCATTCGCCACCGTCTGCGCGCTCAATCCGCACCGCGACGAAATGTCCATCGCCCGGCTGATCCGCGAAGCTTCGCCGATCGCGGCGCCCAACCGACTGATCGTCGGCCTCGCCGACAAGGCGCTAGGGCGCGACGGCCGGATGCTGCGCGCGCTCGATGCGATGGGCCCCGGCAGCATGAGCGTCGAAGGCCGGCCTTTCCACATCAATCTGGAATAGCACGAACCTGGCGCGGCCTTGAACTTCCGGTCCTCCCAAGTGCACTACTAGGTTGCGACGGGCCGCTGGCTGGCCAAAAGTCCGGCGCGTCCTGCCGGAGGCCCAATGTTCGATTCGCCGTTCGATTTCCTCACGCTCGTCATCGCCATCGTTGCCATCATTTTCGCGCGCAAGGCGCTGGGCCAGATTTCGGTGCTGCAGCGCCGGCTGGATGCGATCGAGGCCGCAGGCGTAGCGGCCGCGCGGACGGCCGTGCCGCCACCACTGGCGCCGCTCGAGGCGTTCGAGCAGACGCTTCCGACCGCGCCTCCGATCGCACCGCCACCGCTGCCCGAGGCGGCAAGCGAGCCGGACGCACAGGCAGAGCCCGCCGCGGACGCCGAAAGCACCGCGCCGCCACCGCTGCCGGAGCCACCGGCCCCGCCGCAGCCGGCCCCCGGTTTCGAGGAAACGCTCGGCACCCGCTGGGTGGTGTGGATCGGCGGCCTGACGCTCGCGCTCGGCGGCTTCTTCATGGTGCGCTATTCGATCGAGGCCGGCCTGCTCGGTCCCGGCGTGCGCACATTGCTCGGCGGATTGTTCGCGTTGGCGCTGCTCGGCGCCGGTGAATGGACGCGGCGCCAGGAGAGCATCTCCAGCATCGAAGCGCTGCCGATCGCCAACATTCCGGCGATCCTCACCGCGGCCGGCACCGCGGTCGCGTTCGCTACGGTCTACGCCGCTTACGCGCTGTACGACTTCCTCGCGCCGGCTACCGCCTTCATCCTGCTCGGCATGGTCGCGCTCGGCACGCTTGCGGCGGCGCTGCTGCACGGGCCTGCGCTGGCGGGGCTCGGCATCATCGGCGCCTTCGTCACGCCGATCCTGGTCTCCTCGGACAAGCCCGACTTCTGGTCGCTGTATATCTATCTTGCGATCGTCACGGCGGCATCGTTCGGCCTCGCGCGCATCCGGCTGTGGCGCTGGCTTGCAGTCACGACCATCGCTTTCGCGCTGCTATGGACCTTCCCCTGCCTGCAATGCGGCCCGGAGATGATCGCGCCGCATGTCTTCCACGTCATCGCAGGCTTCGTGCTGGCGGCGCTGCTCGTGGTCTGCGGCTTCATGTTCGGCCCCGATGGTGATGGCGAGGAGATCGAGCCGATCTCCTCCGGCTCTCTCGCGGCCTATCTGTTCGGCGCGATGCTGATCGTGCTCAACAGCGCGCACGCCGACACCGCGATGATCGGCTTTGCGCTGCTGACGGCCGGCAGCCTTGTCGTCGCCTGGCGCGCGCCGGCCGCTGTCGGTGCGATCGCTGCCGCGTCGATCTTCGTCTTCATCGTGTTCGGCGAATGGGCCGTCCGCCGCAACGTCGACATGCTGGTGCTGCCGGGCGGCGCGATCCCGGGCATCGGCCCGTCCGCGACCGATGGCTCGGTCTCGCTGCATCTCGTCACCGCGGCACTGTTCGCGGCCGCCTTCGGCATCGCCGGCTTCCTCGCACAATTCCGTTTTGCCACCACGAAGATCACGGTGACCTGGGCTGCGGCGGCCGTGTTCACACCGATCGCGCTGCTGGTCGCGCTCTATGCGCGCATCGCACATCTCGATCGCTCGATCCCGTTCGCGATCCTCGCCGTGCTGCTGGCCGCGGCTTATGCGGCCGCGACCGAAGCGCTGACCCGGCGCAGCGAGCGGCCGGAACAGTCGCCCTCGATCGCGCTGTCGGCGACCGGCGCCCTCGCCTCGCTGGCGCTGGCGCTCACCTTCGCGCTCGACGAGGGCTGGCTCACCATCGCGCTGGCGCTGGTGTCGATGGGCACGGCATGGCTATCGGTACAACGGCCGATCCCGTTCCTGCGCTGGCTTGCTGCGATCCTCGCCGGCATCGTCGTGCTGCGCATCGGCTATGAGCCGCGGATCGCAGGCGACGCCGTCGGCACCACGCCGATCTTCAACTGGCTGCTGTGGGGCTACGGCGTGCCCGCGCTGTCATTCTGGGTGGGAGGGCATTTCCTGCGCCGCAACGGCGACGACGTGCCGCTGCGCATGGTCGAATCCGCCGCGATCCTGTTCACGGTGCTGCTCGCCTTCATGGAGATCCGCCATGCGGTCAATGGCGGCAACGTCTATTACGATAGTGCAGGATTGACCGAGGTCGCGCTGCAGGTGGGCGTGACGCTCGCGATGGCGATCGGACTGGAGCGGCTGCGGCTGCGCAGCGGCAGCATCGTGCACAATGTCGGCGCGGTCCTGCTCACCGCATTCGCCGGGCTTGCCAGCCTGCTCGGGCTGCTCGGACTGGAGAATCCGATGCTGTGGTGGCAGGACGTCGGCGGCAGCTTCTTCAACCTGCTGCTGCTCGGCTACGCACTGCCGGCCGTGCTGGCGCTGCTATTGTCCTACGCGGTCGCGGGCCATCGTCCGGCGGCATATGCCAACACGATCGCAGCCGGCGCGCTGGTGCTTGCGCTCGCTTATGTCACGTTCGAGATCCGCAGACTCTATCACGGACCGGTGCTGACGCGCGGCGAGACCACGGGCGCCGAGCAATACACCTATTCGATCGCCTGGCTGATGTTCGGCGTTGTGCTGCTCGGCGTCGGCATCGTCGTCAACTCGCAGCGGGCGCGGCTTGCATCCGGTGCGGTGATCGGCCTGACGATCCTGAAGGCGTTCCTGGTCGACATGTCGACACTGACAGGTGTTTACCGGGCGCTGTCGTTCATGTGCCTCGGCATCGTGCTGGTCGCGATCGGTTGGCTGTATCAGCGGATCCTGTTCCGCAGGCGCGCCGCTCCGCCCGCGCCACAGGCTGAGGCTTAGCGCGTGTTGTTGTCCTGCGAGCGAGAGCCTCAGTCGACCGATTCAGCGACCAGGCGAATCCTGAACACCGGCTTCCTGCCCTCGTCGAGCAGCTCCATGTGCCATTCGCTGTCCTGCTTCATGTTGCGCGAAATGCTGCCAAGGAAATTACCGCAGACCTTGGTCATCTCGGCCCACGCCACGTCACGGCTCTCAAACTCCGTCGCGTGGTCGGACGCACCAGCGTAGTCGCCATCACTGATACGGAAAAAATATTGCGCCATATGACCACTCAAATCGGTGTTCCCACCATCCCGCCTCGCGGCGAACGCTAGGATATTGAGTAGCTATCAACGTGTGGCGACCGCCATCCGTATGACTACGGCTCGGCAGCTATTCCCGCTAGCGCGCAGATAAGACGTTAGAGCGTTTTCGAGCGAAGTGGATACCGGTTCGCGTGAAGAAAACGCGTCAAAACATGAATCTAGAGCCCCGTTCGGATTCAATCGGAGCAGATTGGCTCTAGTCGGTGGAGCGGCGCAATTCCGGGGCGCTCTCGACCTTGGCGGGCTCGGCCTTGACCGGCTCGAGCTTCGCGCTTCCGACCTGCGGCGTCTCAACGCGCGACACTTCGGTCTGCGAGGCATCCGCGGAACGCGTGCGCGGGTGCAGCGAGCGCGGACGCGCCACTGCGCGCGCCATCAGCATCTGCTGGCCGCCCTGGTGGCGAAATTCGCAGTAGGCGAAGCCCATGCCGGAGACCGAGCCGCGGAACGAGCGCTCGTCCTGCTTGTCGAGGTTGAAGCACGGCTCGAACGGAATGCCTTTCAGCGAAGCGCAAACGCTCTGGCCACGGATTTGCAGCGTATTGCCCGGCAGGCGCACATGGCGGATCGGACCGGAGCCGGAGAACTGGATCGAGCCTGCGGCGCCCATGTCGTCGAGGATGCGGCCGGCACCACGGGTGCCATCGAAACAGGTGAAGGCGAACACCTTGCCGGCAACGAACTTGCGGGCCTCATCGGCGTTCATCATGCCTGCGAATGCCGGCACGACCATTGCTCCGGCCGTGACGGCCCCCAACACCAAACGCGCAAGCATGAGCTACTCCACTTACGAGCGCGGGCACCCGCTCCTTGTTGAGCATGATCCCCGCACCGACGTTTCTCGACGTCTGCGCGAGGAAGCCCGGCCCCCCGGGATCACGCTGCAAGCCTCTTTACCCGCTGCTTACCATACCAACCGTGGCAACATTGGAGCAGCTTGGTTGGTAAAGTCTGAACGTCCTCAGACTATTTTTACCACGATGCGGCCGCGGACCTCGCCGCCGAGGATTTTCGCGCCATAGGGCATGACCTCGTCCAAGGCGATTTCGTGAGTGATATCAGCCAGTTTTGTCTTATCCAGATCGAGGGCAAGGCGGGCCCAGGCGGTGCGCCTGAGCTCGATCGGGCACATCACTGAATCGATACCGAGAAGGCACACACCCCGCAAAATGAAGGGCGCGACCGATGACGGCAGGTCCATGCCGGCCGCCAGACCGCAGGCCGCGATCGCGCCGCCGTATTTGGTCATCGAAAGCAGATTGGCGAGCGTGGTCGATCCGACGCTGTCGACGCCGCCGGTCCAGCGCTCCTTCGCAAGCGCCTTCGGGGCACCCGACAGCTCGGCGCGGTCGATCACCTCGCTGGCACCGAGTCCCTTGAGGTAATCGGTCTCCGACGTCCGCCCTGTCGATGCGATGACGTGGTAGCCGAGCTTCGACAGCACGGCGATCGCAACCGAGCCGACGCCGCCGGCGGCGCCCGTGACCACCACCGGGCCGCTCTTCGGGGTGAGACCATGCTTCTCCAGCGCCAGCACCGAGAGCATCGCGGTGTAGCCGGCGGTGCCGACTGCCATCGCGTCGCGGGCCGAGATGCCGTCAGGCAGCCGCACCAGCCAGTCGCCCTTGACGCGGGCCTTCTCCGCATAGGCGCCGAGATGGGTTTCGCCCATGCCCCAGCCGTTGCAGACGACCTTGTCGCCCGCCTTCCAGTCGGGATGGCTGGACTCCTCGACCGTGCCGGCGAAATCGATGCCGGCGATCATCGGAAACCGACGTACCACCGGCGCCTTGCCGGTCAATGCGAGACCGTCCTTGTAGTTCAGCGTCGACCACTCGACGCGGACGGTGACGTCGCCGTCCATCAGCTCGGCTTCGTCGAACTGGGTGAGCGCGGCGGTGGTACCCTTGTCCGCCTTGTCGATCCTGATTGCCTTGAACGTTGCCACGATGCGCACTCCCCTAATCTTGGTTTCGGGGAGTTTTTATCTCATCAGGCAGGCTGCGCAACCGGGCGCGCGACCGGTGCTTCGACGATCGGCAGGTTGATCAGCGCCGACAGCACGCCGAACAGCACCGACAGCCACCAGATGGGGGTGTAGGAACCGTATTGCTCGAACACGACGCCGCCGAGCCAGACGCCGAGGAAGCCACCGACCTGATGGCTGACGAAGGCGAAGCCATAGAGGGTGGAGAACCAGCGGGTGCCGAACATCAGCGCGACCAGCGCCGAGGTCGGCGGGACGCTCGACAGCCACAGCAGCCCCGAGACCGCGCCGAACGCAATCGCCGAGAACGGCGTGACCGGGAACGAGATGAAGGCAACCGTCGCCAGCGCGCGCGAGAAGTAGATCACCGAAAGCAGATAGCGCTTCGGAAAATAGTTCTGCAGCCAGCCGACGCTGAGCGAGCCCACGATGTTGAACAGGCCGATCGCCGCAACCACCCAACCGCCGGTGGTCGCCGGAATGCCGCGGTCGGCAAGATAGGCCGGCAGATGGATGGTGATGAAGGCGAGCTGGAAGCCGCAGGTGAAGAAGCCGAGCACCAGCAGGACGTAGGAGCGGTGTCCGAAGGCCTCCGCCAGCGCGGTCTTGAACGATTGCTGATCGGCGGGCGCGGCATCCTTGGTCTCCGTCGGCGGCGTTGCCAGCGCGAGCGGGAGCGGCAGGGTCAACAGCCTCAGCGCGCCGAACACGCCGAGCGCGGGCTGCCCGCCGAAATTTTCGGTCAGGGCGACGCCGAACGGCGCCAACCGGCACAGGCCGCACGCGCCGGCGG
>NZ_VKHP01000261.1 GCF_010811875.1 Bradyrhizobium uaiense | reverse complement strand
CTGGCTATAGACGAGGTGGTCCGGCGGCAGCGGCAGAGGTGCATAAGAGACAGGGAATTGCCTATCTCATGTTCGCGGCCACGACACTTGCACTCTACCTCGCAGTGCTGCGCCGCATCGCCGGAAGCCAGTTCGTGCTGGTGCTCATCATCTTTTTTCCGACGATCGGGATCAACGCGAACGGAGCGAGCAGCAGGCTGAATTGCGGCGGATAAGTCCATGGCATGAAGCTGTCGTGCCCGCCCGACGCCTCTCTCTGCATCACGACGAGCTTCGCGAAATGGTAGGCTTGGTCCACAGTGCCTTGCCACACCAGCCTTGCGACGATGTAGAAGGCATCGAAGTCGACCGGATCACGGTCTTGTCCCAGGCCCAGCCGGGAGAACCACGCGGCCTTCAAGAGCACGGCGATGGCGAGAAGTGCGAGCATTCCGCGCGTATAGGCGGCTCGCTTCGACCTGGTCGCCTGAATTGCTTCGAGGGTTGTTGCGTACATCAAGCCGGGCCCTGTTACGGCAATTCAGGCTAGATTGAATAGGTTAAGCAGTCGAAAAATTGCGCGCCAGAGCCTGGTTCGGGGCCTGTCGCCCGACGGCCGTGGGATGCATCAAATCGGCCCGTGTAGGCGTTGCAGGAACCGGGCGGTATCTCAGTGGCGGGTTCCGGCGGCATGTTGACGACATTCCCGAGCAAGCGGCGACAAGATCGGGCGAATGCTGACGTCTCCAATTATCTCCAACCCGGCTGCGACTTTCGCTGGACGCTCCATCGGCGGCAGTGATAACGGCTGGGCAGTCCAGTTCATGACGGGCCGTATGCCGAAACCTCCGCTTCCTCCCAATCGCGGGCCAAGCCCGTCTCCGGCTCTGCAGCGCGCGGTCGTCGCATTGCAGATGGGACAGACCGTCGAAGCCGAGCGGCTGGCGGCGGAAGTATTGAAGGCAAACCGGAACGATGTCGGCGCGGCCTCGATCCTGGCACGGGCGCTGATGATCCAGAACCGCAACGAGGAGGCGATCGCGCCGCTCGAGCGAGCCACGCGCCGCGTCGAGGATCCCGGCCTCGAGACCCTGCTTGGCGCAGCGCTCGGCGGCGCCGGTCGCCAGAACGAGGCGATCGATCTGTTGCGCC
Organism: Bradyrhizobium uaiense; assembly: GCF_010811875.1. Taxonomy (GTDB): domain Bacteria; phylum Pseudomonadota; class Alphaproteobacteria; order Rhizobiales; family Xanthobacteraceae; genus Bradyrhizobium; species Bradyrhizobium uaiense. Next base: position 11,090 of record NZ_VKHP01000261.1, on the reverse strand, counting down.
GGACCACCGCGCGGCGGCCACCGTATTTGCCCGCATTTCAGGCGCTGGCAGGGCAATTGCACGCGGCCGGCCGCATCGACGAGGCGGTTGCCGTCCTTGAGAACGCGCTTGTTCTTGCGCCCGGGAGCCTCGAGTTTCAGCTCCTGCTCGCGCAGCTGCTGCCCCAGCGCAATGAGCGCGGCCGCGCGCGAGAGATCTTGGAGAAGCTGCGCACTGCGGCGCCGGGACATCCTGATATTCTGGCCGCGCTCGCGCGTGTGCTGCTGCTCGATGGCGAATATGCGGCTGCGGCCGATCTCTACCGTCAGGTGGTGGCGCAACGCCCTGACGATCCCCTGACGCGTCTCAGCTTCTCCGCCAGCCTTCTGGAAATGGGCGACCGCGCTGCCGGCGAAGCCAATTTGCGCCTGGCGTTGCGCGGCCGGCCGCAAATGATCGGCCGCACGACGGCCGCGCTGACCATGTCATCGCATGGCCGCTTCTTCTTCCGTCCCAGCGGGTTTGCGAAGTTTTTGAGCTAACTCAGCTGTCATCGCCCGGCTTGGCGATCCAGTACGCCGCGGCTTCTCCGCTCAAACACTGCTGTCTCTGGAATACTGGATCACCCGCTTCGCTTCGCGGGTGATGACACGGGTGAGCTCGGGATCGAACCACATAGCCGGTGTCGTCCTGGCGAAAGCCAGGACCCATTACCCCAAATGTCCGTTGTTGCGAGACGCTGGGGCCACGATCCCTTTCGCAATCAGATTAGGTGGTTATGGGTCCTGGCTTTCGCCAGGACGACGGCGGTAGATGCTGAGCCAGGTGGCTCGCGACGACAGAAGAGGAACGTCGTCCCGCGTCCGGTCTACGTCCGAAACTGACGGCGATAGAGTCCGGGCTCGCGGGCCATCCTGTTGGACAGGTCCTGTGCGCGCGACGTTTCATCCGGCGTCATCGCCGCGGTCTGCGCGACCCAGTTCTCGCGCTTCACCGGGAAGCATTGCGCAACCGGCGTGCCCTTCGGCAAGACGCCGTTGAAATTGGTGTCGTGCCAGCGTGCCGGGAAATGGATCCAGCTGTCGTGAAACAGATCGCAGTCGACCATGCCGGTCAGTGTAGTGAACGGCAGGTCGAACCGATTGACCGGATGCGTGAAGAACAGCGAGTAGCCCGCCGGCGCCTCGATGGTCCACAGATTGACGAACTTGATGATGAAGCGATCGGGCTCGAACAGCGGCGAGCCGATCACCTGGCTTTCGTCGTGGAAGCCGACCGGCGAGCGCGGGAATTCCAGTGCGCCCCCGGGGGGAAGGTCGTTGTCCCATGTGATCGCACCATTCTCGATCTTGAGATCGCAGACCAGCGGCATCAGGAAACCCGACGTCATCGCATCGACGAATGGCGGGCAGCGCTTGACGGTATCCTCCTCGCGATTGCTCATCGCATTGAAGGCCTGCGTCGGCATCGCCTTGAGCCATCCGGGAATACCCATCGACGCGGGCACCGGCGGCGGAATCTTGCCCTCGAGCTCCGCCGGGCAGCGGAATTTGATGGTGATCGCTTCGTTGTTGTTGGACACGGCTTGGGCCCTTGGTTCGTTCGATGTCGGCAGCGCATCTGCGCCCGTTGACGCTGCTCTAGCACGCGATGACCGGGCGGAGAAAGCAGCCGCAGCCGTCGCCGGGCGAGCTGCGGCATGGAGCTATAAGTTGTTGTTATCGTGACGGATAAGGCAACGCCCTCGACGGCCTGTTCGGCGCAGCGCAGCGCTGCTTGTTCGTATCGTTCGGGTCGCCGCTGTGCAAGACTTTGCCGATAGGCATTGGCTTTCGATGCCGGTCCGGCGCATCATGGCCGGCGTCGCTGACGACAGGGTTGCAGCAGGTAACGGAGGGATCGATGGCCGAATCGAAGGTTGAAACCGCCAGCACTGCAGGCACCGCGCCACCTTCCGGCGACAGCGGCGGCGTCAGCGAGCTCGCGATCGCGACCGTTCGCACCGTGCCGATCGAGCAGGCGCAGTCGCGCACCGAGCACGATCTGCTCGGCGAGGACGATGTGCCGGCCGATGCGCTGTGGGGCATCCACACCAAGCGCGCGGTGATGAACTTTCCGATCACCGGTGTGCCGGTCGGCCATTTTCCGGAATTCGTCCGCGCGCTGGCACTGGTGAAGCAGGCCGCCGCCCGCGCCAACAAGCGCCTGGGCTATCTCTCGCCGGAAAAGGCCGATGCGATCGACAAGGCCTGCACCAAGGTTGCGACCGACAAGGTCTATGCCGAGTCCTTCGTCGTCGACGCCATCCAGGGCGGAGCCGGCACCTCGACCAACATGAACGCCAACGAGGTGATCGCCAACGTCGCGCTCAAGCTGATGGGCAAGAAGCCCGGCGATTATCACACGCTGCATCCGAACGACGACGTCAACATGGCGCAGTCGACCAATGACGCCTATCCGACTGCATTGCGGCTCGCGGTGATCTTCGCCACCCAGCCGCTGGTGCGCGCGCTAGATGATCTCGCCTATGCCTTCAAGGGCAAGGCGGTGGAGTTCGCCGACGTCCTGAAGATGGGCCGTACCCAGCTCCAGGACGCGGTGCCGATGACGCTCGGTCAGGAATTCGACGCCTTCCACGCCACCGTGAAGGAGGACGTCGCGCGGCTGAACGAGATTTCTTCGCTGTTTCGTGAAGTCAATCTCGGCGCCACCGCGATCGGCACCGGCATCAATGCCGATCCGCGCTATGCGGCGCTTGCGGTCGAGGAATTGTCGCGGCTGTCGGGGCAGCCGATGGTGCTGGCATCGAACCTGATCGAGGCGACCTCCGACCTCGGTGCCTTCGTGCTGTTCTCGGGCGTGCTGAAGCGCGTCGCGGTCAAAGTATCGAAGATCTGCAATGACCTTCGTCTGCTGTCGTCGGGGCCGCGCACCGGCATCGGCGAGATCCGGCTGCCCGCGGTGCAGGCCGGCTCGTCGATCATGCCCGGCAAGGTCAATCCTGTGATTCCCGAGGTGGTCAACCAGGTCGCCTTCCTCGTGATCGGGCACGACCTCACGGTGACGATGTGCGCCGAAGGCGGCCAGCTCCAGCTCAATGCGTTCGAGCCGACCATCGGCTATTGCGTGCTGAGCTCGTTGCGCATGCTGACGGCGGCGATCGATACGCTGACCAAGCGCTGCGTCGACGGCATCGAGGCCGATCGCGAACGCTGCCGCAGCCTGGTGCAGGGCTCGATCGGGCTGATCACGGCGCTGGCGCCGGCGCTCGGTTATGAAGCCAGTTCACGCGTGGCGCGCCGCGCGCTGAAGGAGAACCGCTCGGTTGCCGACATCGTGCTGGAGGAGAAGCTTTTGACCGAGGAGCAGCTGAACCAGCTGCTCGAGCTTGAAGCCATGACCCGCCCGGCGCGCCGGCAGCCGGTGCCCAAGTTGAAGGAACGTTGAGAGCAAGCGTTACGGTTTCCGCCCGAGGGCCGGACAAACGAAGCCGCCACTCGTCATGCCCGGGCTGGTCTCGGGCATCCACACCTTCAACGTGACCTGCGCAAAACACGTGGATGGCCGCGCCAAGCCAGGCCATGACAACAGGCGTGTTGACCAGCGACAGCTACAGCGTCTTGATGAACTCGATCAGGGCGCGACGCTGGTCTTCCTTCAGGCCGGGTCCGATCACGCCGGGACCCTTCTCGTCCGAGAATTCGTGTCCGGCATTGCTGTTGCCGCGCTTGGTGGTGTCGAGCGCGAAGACGTTCTTGATCTTGTCGTTCGAGATATAGCCGAGATCCTTCGGATCATATTCCCGACCGCCGAGATAGACGATCGAGGGACGTTCCTTCACCGGCGACAGCAGGGCGTAGATGGTCGGGACCGATCCGTTGTGCAGGTAGGGCGGGGTCGCCCAGATGCCGTTGAGCGGCCGGACCTTGTAGGCGAGCAGCGCCTGGATCCCGTTCGGCCGGTAGCCGTTGATGCGCTTGCGATCTTCCGGCGGCGTTTTGTTCTGGTCGTACCAGTAGTCGACGGTCTTCTCGACCAGTTCGCCGAGCGCGGGCCCGAAGCCGCCGTCCTTGATCTTCAAATTGGCCGGGGTCTCGACCGTGCGGTTCGCAAGGCCCTCGGCCTGTGCGCTGTCGGTGCCGATATGGCTGATCGGAATCATCTCGACGTCGAGCAGCGGCTGGCCGGCGTCGTTCTTGATCCAGCGCTTCTTGTCCTTGAACAGGGCGAAGGCTTCACTCGGCGGCAGCGCCTTGCTGTCGATCGCAGGTCCATGGCAGTCCTGGCAGTGCGTCTTGTAGAGCTCGCCGCCTTTCTTCGCGAGATCCATATTGATCTGCCCCAGGATGTTCTCAGGCCATTTGGGCGACGCAAGTCCGCCAAAGCCCTTGTCCTCGCTCGGCGGCTCGCCGGCGATCATCCGCTCCATCTCGTGCAGCACGTCGATCCGCGCGCTCGATTTGAACAGGCCCTTGGACTCGTCGAGCAGATTGAGTTCGGCGCTGACGCCGAGCGCTTCACCGGCATTGCGCACCATCGGCTGCATGATCGAGCCGTCATATTGCACCCAGCTGAACCACGGCGCGTTCCAGATCCGCGGGAAATGCACCGGCGCCGAGTGCGAGGCATAGTTGTTCGGATTGTTCAGGTCGATCGAGAACACCTGGTTGCCGATCCGGTTCAGCGCATCGAGCCGCGCATAGCCTTCCTCGACGCTGTTGGCGGCGACCTTGGTCTCCAGCGCATTGATATTGGCGTACTGCTTCAGCACGAGATCGAGTTGGCCGCGCAGCGCCATGCGCTCGTCGACGTTAGAGTCCTTGCCGAGGATCTCATCGGCAAAGCGCGCGAACCGTCCCGGCCAGAACCGGGTCAGCAGCAGCGACAGGCCGACGCTCTTCTGGAACTCGAACAGGTTGGTGTTGGCCGGCCCGCCGTCGATCACGATCTCGGTGCCGCGATAGCTGAAGCTTCCGGTGTGGCAGGCGGAGCAAGTCAGCCCGATCCCGTTCATGCTCTCCTTGGTGTGCGGGTTGCGCCACGGCGTGCCGTTGGCATCGGCCATCGGGCCGCTCCGCGCAAAGCCGATCGGCAGCGCATCCGGACTGCCGGGGATCACGGTGTCGGGAATAAATCCGAAGCGGCCGAGATAATCGGTCTCGCTGAGCCGCGGTGCCGCCGTGAACGGCGGCCAGATCGTCGGCCGCTCCAGCGCCATGAACCATTCAAGGGGAATGCCGAACGTCCGCGTGCCCTGGTCGGCGTGATAGAACCAGCGCAGCCGCTCGGCGCTGACATTCTGATCCAGCCACACAGTCTTTGCCGGTGGCTGATAGTCGACGACCTTGACCCGGAAGCCGCTCGCCACCGTCTCGATATCGTCCTTGAAGTAGAGGATGCCGGCGACAATCAGCAGGCCGATGAGAAGGATCGTCTTGCGAGGCATGCCCCATTCCCCAATTCGCGGTACCCGCGCGTCATATTGCTGAGATATTAAAAATCGCCGAAACAGATTCGCGTTAAGCGTGTGATGTGCCGTGCGCCATCCTACAGTGGCGGCTCTCGGTCTAACAACGGAAATGTTGCAAGGGAAATGTTGGCTGGCTGTGAGCCAGTTCACTTGCGGCGTGCGCTGCTCGGCGGCATTTGCGCGCATGGCGGCATGCCGCTAGAAATGACGAAGCAACAATTCTTCGAGATGTCGTCTTGAACGCGCCAGGTGCACAACCGCTCACGATCACGGTCTCGGACGGCAACACGGTGTCCGCGCTGCTGCTGCGCCCGGCGCAGGCCCGTAGCGCCTATGTGTTTGCCCACGGCGCCGGGGCCGGCATGACGCATCCGTCGATGGACGTGATATCAGAGGAATTGGCGGAGCGCGGCATCGCGACGTTGCGCTATCAGTTTCCCTACATGGAGAAGGGCAGCAGGCGGCCCGATCCACCCGCCGTCGCGCAGGCGACGGTGCGCGCTGCGGTCGCAGAGGCCGCGCGCTGTTGCGGCGAACTGCCGCTGTTCGCCGGCGGCAAGTCGTTCGGCGGACGGATGACCTCGCAGGCGCAGGCGAAAGCGCCGCTCGCCGGCGTGCGCGGGCTTGTGTTCCTCGGCTTTCCCCTGCATCCGGCCGGCAAGCCGTCGAGCGAGCGGGCCAAGCACCTCACCGAGGTCAAGATCCCCTTGCTGTTCCTGCAGGGCACCCGCGATGCCCTTGCCGAGTTCGACCTGCTCGAACCCGTGGTGAAGGGGCTCGGCGCGCGCGCGACCCTGCATCTGGTGCAGGAAGCTGACCATTCCTTCCATGTCCTGAAGCGCTCCGGCCGCAACGACCGCGAGGTGATGACCGAACTGCTCGATGGCTTCGCGGCCTGGGTCGCGAAGCATTCGTAAGTGGCACGAATTCCGCCTGTGACACCGTCCCGGATTGCGCTTCGCTGCATCCGGGCTATTACTCTTCTTCCATGACCAAAATTCTGATCGTCAATCCAAACACCACCGCGTCGATGACCGCGACCATCGCGACCGCCGCGCAGGCGGTGGCCGCGCCGGCAACCGAGATCGTCGCCGTCACATCCTCAATGGGGCCTGCCTCGATCGAGGGCTTCTATGACGAGGCATTTGCCGTTCCCGGGCTGATCGAAGCCTTCCTGAAGGCGCCCGACGCCGATGCCGGCATCATCGCCTGTTTCGACGACACCGGCCTCGATGCCGCGCGGTCGGCGGCGCGCTATCCGGTGGTCGGCATCTGCGAGGCGGCGCTGGTCACGGCCGGACAGATCGCCAAGCGCATTGGCATCGTCACCACGCTGCCGCGCTCGATCGTGCCGCTGGAGGAGCTGGTCCGCCGCTACGGCTTCGCAGACCGCGCCGCGGTCACTGCCTGCGACGTCGCGGTGCTCGATCTCGAGAAGCCGGGTTCGGACGCCAAGGCGAAGCTGGAGGCGGAGATCGCGCGGGCGCTGGAGAAAGGCGCCGACGCCATCGTGCTCGGCTGCGCCGGCATGGCCGATCTCGCGCATGAGCTGTCGGTGCAATTCGGCGTGCCTGTCGTCGACGGCGTGGCCGCCGCGGTGAAGCAGGCGGAAGCGCTCGCCGGCCTCAAGCTCACGACGTCGCGCCGCGGCGCCTATGCTTCGCCGGCAGGGGAAAAGTACACTGGTCTGCTCGAACGATTCGCGCCAGCTTCAAAGGAGTGACCTCGTCATTGCGAGGAGCGAAGCGACGAAGCAATCCATTTTTCGGCAAGCGGCAAGATGGATTGCTTCGCTTCGCTCGCAATGACAATGAAAATCATCAGGACGCCGCACCGCCATAGATCCGGTCGCGCAGGCGGCGCATGCCGGACAGCCAGCGCTCGCGATTGGTGGCCTTGCGCTGCATGTACTCCTGCACCTGCGGATGCGAGAGAATCAGGAAGCGCTCCTCGGCCATCGCCTCGATCACCATCCGCGCGATCTCGCCGGGCTGCAGCACGCCGTCGACGCGCGCGGCGCTCGGGCCCGGCGTCGTCATGCCTGTCTGCACCGATTGCGGGCAGAGCACGGAGACGCGGATGCCGCGATCGCCATACTGGATCGCGAGATGCTCGGCGAGCGCGACTGCGGCGTTCTTGGTCACGCCGTAAGGCATCGAGTTCAGCGAGGCCAACAGCCCCGCCGCGGACGCCGTATTGAGCAGATAGCCGGAGCCGCGCGCCAGCATGCCGGGCACCAGCGCGCGCGCCGCGAACACGTGGCTCATCACATGCACGCGCCAGCTGACGTCCCAGTCGGCATCGGATGCCGTTTCCTGTCCCTTGCGCGACAGCCCGGCATTGGAGAAGAACACGTCGACCGGGCCATACTTGTCCTCGGCCGCGGCGATCAGCGCCTTGATGTCCTCCTCGAGCCCGACATCGGCGGTGACCGCGAGCCCGTCGATGTCGCCGGCGACGCTGGCGAGCCGGTCGCGCGAGGTCTTGAGATCGGCGACCACGACGCCGCGCGCGCCCGCCTCCGCATAGGCCCGCGCCACCGCTTCGCCGATCCCGCTCGCGCCGCCGGTGACGACGCAGACCTTGTCCTTGACTTGCATGCTTCGATGTTCCCGCTTGATGTCGCCGCGTTCGGATTGTCAGCCCTGATACAGCCCCTTGTCACGCGCCTTCTGGATCGCGAGCGCGGCCATCAGGTCGAGCATCGGGGTCGGAAGGCCGGCGGCGCGGGCAAACGCCGCCGGTGCGCGCACCAGCACGTCGATCTCCATGGCGCGGCCGAGCTCGTAGTCCTGTAGGATCGACGGCTTGTGGTCCGGCGCCGGCCCTGAGCGGGTGACGCGCTTGACCTCGGGGATATAGCGTGTCGCCACCGCATTGGCCTCGTCGAGCAGCCGCGGGATCACGTCCTGCATGTCAGGATCGTCGCGGACGCCGCGCGCGGTCAGCCCGGTCAACAGGCAGAGCACCGACATCGACATGTTGGTGAGTAGCTTCGACCAGATCGTCTCACGAATCTCACTGACCTCGGGCGATTCGATCGCGGCGTCATTCAGCGCCGCGCGCAGTTGGGTGATGCGCTCGCTCCGGCGGTCGTCGCACTCGCCGATCAAGAGGCGATTGCGATCCGGCGACAGGTTCGCCACCACGCCGGGCGCGACCACCTCATTGGAGGAGAATATCACGCCGCCGATGATCCGCTCCTTTGGAACCGCGGCGCGCAGGCGTCCGCCGGGATCGAGGAAGCCGAGATCTGGAATCGCGGGATGCTGCATCGGCAGGCCGAGACCGTACCACCAGGGAATGCCGTTCTGCGCGAACACGACCATCGTGCCGCGCTGAAGCAGCGGTGGTAGTCCGGTTGCGAGCGCACCGATGCCGGTCGCCTTCAGCGTGCTGATGACGACGTCCTGCGGCCCCAGCTCGGCAGGATCGGCCGATGCCGTCACTTTCGCAGTGACGCTGCTGTTGCCGACCTTCAGCGTCAATCCGTTGGTCCTGACCGCGTCGAGATGCGGCCCGCGCATCACGCAGGACACATCGTGGCCGGCGCGTGCCAGCCGAACCGCGAAGTGGCTGCCGACGGCGCCTGCGCCGAAAATAGAAATACGCATCAGTGGAACTGGTCCTTGCAACGTGTCGCGTCAGTTTCCACAAGCGCAGGCCATCGCGCAACCCGTCATGCGCGCGGCGCGGCCGCGCGCGCTCGAAAGTGATGGATCAAGCCATCTCATCTCGCCATAGTGCAGTACAAGATAACAGCAACGCCGAACGAGGGAGAACGTCATGTCGGCCAGCCCAGTCCTGTGGAGCCTCGATGCGCGCGGGGTCGCGACCGTCACGCTGAATCGCCCCGAGGTCAACAATGCCTATGACGGCGCGCTGATTGCGGGCGTGCTGGCGGCGATCGACGATCTCTCGACCAAGCCGGTGCGCGTGGTCGTGCTCAACGGCAACGGCAAGCATTTCCAGGCCGGCGCCGACCTGAAATGGATCAACGGCGTGCGGCCGAAATCATCCGAGGAGAACGAGGTGGCGTCGCGCGCCACCTTCGAGGCAGTGCAGCGCCTCAACACGCTGCCGGTGCCGACGGTGGCGCTGGTGCAGGGCGGCTGCTTCGGCGGCGGCACCGGCGTGATCTCGGCCTGCGATATCGTGATCGCAGCCGACAACGCGCTGTTCTCGATCACCGAGGTGCGCTGGGGCCTGACCGCTGCGATCATCATCCCGCAGCTCTGCGACGCCATCGGCGTGCGCCAGGTGCGCCGCTACGCGCTGACCGGCGAACGGTTCGGCGCCGAGGATGCCCGCCGTATCGGTCTCGTCCATGAAGTGGTGCCGCTGGCCGATCTCGAAAGCGCAGGCGCCAGGGTCGTGGAGCAGCTGCTCGGCAACGCGCCGGATGCGATGGCCGAAACCAAAAAGCTCGCGATGGAGAGTTCGTTCGGCGGCTTGGCCGTCGACGATGCAGCCTACAAGCGCCTCGTCCATCTGCACTCGGCCAAGCGGCAGACCGCCGAGGCCGCCGAAGGGCTCGCCTCTTTTGCCGAGAAGCGCGCAGGCCGCTGGGGCGGTGGCGCGGCGTAAGCCTCGCCGCTCGGCTCAGCAGCCGCGGCAGATGCCGCGCATGGAGCGATAGACCTCTTCGTCATCGCGCCGCATCTGCTGCAGCGAGTCGAAGGTCTTCGCTTCGCTTGACTGCGTGATCGGCGGCTCGGGCTTGCGCTTCGCCGCCAGCTCCTGCTCTTGCCGATGGTAGCAGGCTTCGCGTTCCGCCTTGGCCTCGATGAAGCGGCAGGTCTCGATCGCCGCCGCGGGCGTCGCGACGATCATGAGACCGAGCAAGGCTGATGTCAGGAGTTTCAAGCGGCGATCCTTTCGCGCCCTTGTCTCAGGTCCGCATGCGAGGGGCAAGGCCACCGCTATATCACAGCGATTGCGACAGCGACTTTTTCAGTGTCTTGAGCAGCGCCTGCACCGCAGCGGCGTCGATGCGGCGTTCGGGAACGGCGGCCTTCACCCACAGTTCCGGGATCGGAAACTCAAGGAGTACCGGCTGCAATGTGCCGTGGCGCAACGCGTCCGCGACCAGATAATGCGAGAGCAGCGCGATGCCGTTACCGGAGATCGCGCTTTGCGTCAGCACGCGGCCCTCGTTTGAACTGAGAATCGGCCGCACCTGGATATTGATGCGGCCGCGTGGCCCCTCGAACGGCCATTCCGGTCCTGTCGGCAGAAAGCTGAGGCAGCGATGATCGACCAGATCGCGCGGATGCTTCGGCGTTCCCTGCTTCTTGAGATACGCCGGTGAGGCGCACAACAGCCGCGGCAGCCGGCACAGCGGCTCGTCGACGACGCCGCCGAAGGAATGCGGGAAGGCGCCGATCGCAATGTCAAAGCCTTCGGTCACCGGATCGACCGGGCGATCGATCATCACGATCTCGAGCTTCACGCTGCTGTTCTGCTTCTGGAAGATCGTGAAGGCATCGGCGAGACGTGCGACCGTCAGCGAGGTCGGCGCCTTGACGCGCAGATGATCGGAAAGATCGCGCTGCTTCTCGCCCATTCGCGACAGCAGGTCGCCGACATCGGCAACGACGCCGCGGGCACGATGCACATATTGCTGACCGGCCTCGGTCAG